>NZ_JBFAIM010000004.1:268581-351864 GCF_040654715.1 Nonomuraea sp. NPDC050643
GGCAGTTCGGAGAAGTTGAGTTCCCACGAACGGGAAGTTCTGGTTCCAGCGTGTGTTGGCAGTTCGGAGAAGTTGAGTTCCCACGAACGGGAAGTTCTGGTTCCAGCGGGAGATGGGAAGTTGCTAGACTGCCAACGAGTTCTAGCGGCTGGCCAGAGATGGCCGGTCGAGACAGATTTGGGGTGACCCCGCTCCTGGCCGCCAAACCGTAGAGCGGGGCCTGACGAACCAGCTAGCGCTATGCCTAGCTAGGCCCGATCCCCTTGAGAAGGTCGAGCAGGGCGATCAGGAGTTGGATCACTACTATTAACCACTCCTGGTCGTCCGGATCGCCCGAACCCGCTTCTTGCATCCGTGCCTCCATCTGGACCGACATCGCCTCGGGGGCAGCCGCGGCCCGTTCGGCCGCCCCGCGAGAGATCCACAAGGACTGATCCTGTTGGGTCTCCCGCAGCACGGCCGCGCGAACCATGGAGTGAACGCGCAGTGCAAGCTATGAGCCGTAAGTCTAGCGCGCCCGCAACCTTGGCATTGCCTTTCTTTGTGGCTGTGGGAATCGGTAGGAAATGGTTCCACAACTGCTACTTAAGAAAGCTGCGCAGGTCAGCAGTTCAGGCGACACATTCGCGACGCATTTTAGCCTAGTGAAATGTTTCCGAACTTGGGTCGATGAGGAGGCGAGCCGGTGTCGTTCGACCTCCGACTTGTCGTTTTCGCCCCATTCGGCGACAGGGTTGGCACGCTCCCGCATCCGCTGTCGGTCGAGGCTGGCTGGCCGCTCAACGACGTGCCGTCGCTTCAGTTCGCATACACCACCACGGCGACCGGCGCGGCCCTGCTCGATCAGCCGTGCGAGATCGCCGTCGAGTGGAGTACGGACGGCATCGTGTGGACTGAAGGGCCGGACGCGCGGTTCCTGCGCATCAAGCGCCGTGGTGACGGCTCTGACACGACTGGGCTGGCCAAGTTCGAGCTGCCTGGCTTTGTGTGGATGCTCCGCAAGATCGTGCTTCATCCCGGTGTGGCGCCGCTGGTGGACGGCAAGAGGCCGTTCCTCTCGGCTACGGCTGGAGAGATCCTGCAGACGTTCATCGGTGAGGCCCAGGGCCGGGGCGCCGTGCCGGGTCTGCAATGGGACTTCAGCCCGGAAGAGGACAGCGCGGGCCAGGCGTGGGACAAGGTCATCACGATCTACTACCAGCCGGGTACCGACGCGCTGACCGCGCTGCAGAACCTTGCTGAACAGGGCGTCTGCGACTTCCGTACGTCCGGTCGCACCGTCCAGGTGTTCAACGCCGACACCACGATGGCGGACGACCTGGCGTCCGGGCCCAGCCCGGTGGACCTTCGGTACGGACGCGACGTTGCCGAAGCACCCGACGAGGGCACGCTGGAGGACACGGCGTCATCGGTACTTGTCGTCGGCGACAACGGACTCGTCAAGACCTTCACCAACCCCGCCGCCGTCCAGCCGTGGGGGCCTTGGGAGCAGTACGTCGGTGCGGGTGGCGTGTCGGATGAGGGGACTGCGACGATCTTGGCGCAGTCCGCGCTCGAGCGCGCCGGGGCTGAGCGGGTGCAACGGACGCGCGGCGTCGTCTTGTACGGGGCGCGCTGGCTGCCGCTGGCGGACTACCGGCCGGGTGACCGGGTGCTCGCGCCCGAGGACGGCGGCGTGCTGGAGTCGCTGCGCATCCGGCAGGTGACGTTGGCGCGCAGCTCCACCGGCGTGCTCGGTGGGTCACTGGTGCTGCATGACCGGTTCCTGGAGCGGGACATCCGGCTGGCCAGGCGGACAGCCGGGATTGTCGGCGGTTCGACGGCGGACGGCGGGTCAGGGGCTCGCCCGGCCCCGGAAACTCCGGAGCCGCGCACACCGGCGGCTCCGGCCGGGCTGGTCGTGAACCCGCTCGCGTACATCGACGAGCACGGCCTGCCGCATGGGCAGGTGACGGTCACGTGGGGCGCGGTCACCTCCGACGTCGGCGGGGTCGCGCTGAACGTGGGCGGCTACGAGCTGTTCATGCGGATCAACGAGACTGGCGCGCCGTGGTTCCTCGTCACCTCGACAGAGGCGGGCGATACAACGGCGACGTACTCGCCGCTCGTCATCGGCGAGTCGTACGCCTTCAAGGTCCGGGCGGTCAACCTCGGCAAGGTCGGGGCGTTCTCCGAACCGGTGGCGGTGACGATCCCCGACGACGACGAAGCGCCCCCGGTGCCGACTGCTCCGCAGCTCTCCACGCGGCTTGGCGTCATCCGGGCCACGTGGAACGGGCTCGGCGTCGGTTCGGTGCCGATGCCGATGGACTTCCTGCACGTCCGTGTGTGGATGCAGGACCCGCTCACGCCCGGCTGGTCGGAGATCGGCGTTTTGGGTGAGGCCGGGGCGATTCTCGTCCCGGGTCTTCCGTACGGCGCGGACCGGCAGTTCCGGTTCACGGCCATTGACAGGTCCGGCAATGAATCTTCCCCATCCTCGTCGGCGACGATCGCCGCGGTGCAGCTTGTCCAGGGCGACGCCGCGAACGAGTCGATCACGACGGGTGCGTTGGTCGCGAACGCGGTCACCGCCGACAAGCTGGCCGTGGGCGCTGTCGAGGCCGAGCACATCAAGGCCGGTGCGGTGGTGGCCGACAAGCTCGCCGCCGTGCTGACGTTGTCCACGCGGGTCGTCGCGGGCAGCGCGTCCGGTGCGCGGGTCGAGCTCAACAGCTCGGGCCTGGTGGCGTTCAACGGCTCCGGGCAGCAGACCGCCAGCATCTCGGCGGCCACCGGCGCGGTGTCGATCGTGGGCCAGCTCGCATCCGGGGTGACCGGCGCGCGGATCGTGGTCAACCCCGCAGGTGCGGCCAGCCCGGAGATCCGCTTCATCCCGGGCAGCGGGATCAACCAGTCGCGCATCTACAGCGACGGCTCCCGCTTCACCGGGGAGGCGACGCTGGTCATGGAGTCGGGCACCAACCAGGCGGCTACGGCGATGTGCCGCCTGACGCACGCGGCCGGTTTCTGGCAGGCGGCCA
This sequence comes from Nonomuraea sp. NPDC050643, assembly GCF_040654715.1. Taxonomy (NCBI): domain Bacteria; kingdom Bacillati; phylum Actinomycetota; class Actinomycetes; order Streptosporangiales; family Streptosporangiaceae; genus Nonomuraea; species Nonomuraea sp. NPDC050643. The sequence continues at coordinate 271,605 of NZ_JBFAIM010000004.1, forward strand.
TCCTGAACCCCACGAACGGGGAGCAGCGCGGTGGCGCGGTGTCGGCGGTGGAGGGGCAGGCGTCGATCGGGTGGGTGCACCCGACGCAGCAGGACCAGCTCCTCGTATTCGATCAGACGGGCACGTTTCATCGGGGGACGTGGCTTTACGCCAACGACTCCGGCTTGATCATGCTGTCGGTCACGGTATCGAGAGGCGCCACCTACTACCAGGTGGCGCTCGGCTTCGCCTTCCCAAGCGTGCCGAAGGTGACGTTCACGGCCGAGCAGACCACGACCATACAGCTCTTCAGCCGCACCAACAGCGACCTGTTCTTCTTCGATCCGTCCGCCGGGACTTCGCCGCCGGCGCGGACGTTTCACATCTGGGCCTGGAGGTGATGCGGTGCCGGACGATTGGCAGGTCACGGAGGTGACCGATACGGCGGACGATTCCGGGAGGGTCGAGGCGTGGGAGATCACGCTGACCCGGGCGGCCGATGGGGTCACGGTAGGGGTGTTTCTGCCGAAGGTGGCGATCGAGTCCACCGCCGTGGCGTGCGGGCTGGTCTCGACGGATGAGGCGATCGACGTGCTGATGCACCGCGCGGTCCATCCGATCTATGAGCCGAACCTTCCCGAGGCAAACCCGTGGCAGCTCAGCGGCGAGCAGGCCCGCGCTGCCGTGCTGGAGCGGGTCGAGCGTTGCAAACGCGATCACGCGACCGTTGTGACAGCCGCGCCGAAGGCCCGTACGGCGGCTGACGTGCTCGCGCCGTTGCGGGCCGCGCGGATCGACCCGGTGAAGGCTGCGGCCACGCGACTGGAGCGGCGTGCGCATCTGTGACACGGTGACCATGGCGATACCAGGGTTCGAGTGAACCAAGGGCATATGGGTACGGCGGTTACAAAAGCTGGGCCTGGCCCTGATCCTGTGCGCGCCCCCGATAGTGCGCACGGGTGCTACGGCCTACCAGCTACCCATCGACCCTGTGGCCATGGAACCATCCGCCGACGCACACGCGGTTCCCTTCTATGACTGCAACGCTGCCGCCGCCAGCGTTGCATTGCCAAGCCGCGATCTGAGGCAGGGCCAGAGCCGGGGTGGCGAAGCCGGTGACGAGGGCGGCCGCCACGAGGGCAGGGGCAACGAGACGCTTCACGGTACTCCATGTAGTTGAGTGACTACTGACAGTGTTGATTATGGCTTGATGGCGAGCCGCCAGCAATAGCCGTGAATCGAGCAGTTGCGCTGCCCTGGCGCGCGGCGCGGGGTCCTGCCTCCTCTATACGAAGGATTCGCATGACTGCACGATGCCGCAGGCACTTATGCAGGACCTGACGGTTGAGCCCGCGCGGATTATCGCCGTGCTGCGCCGCCGCGTCGAGGAACTGCTGTACGAGAACGCTGTGCTGTCGGCGGCTGTGGACCAGCAGCGCGACGAGATCAACGAACTGAGGGGGACCAGCGGTGCAGGTGATCATCCCGGGTGAGGCCGCGAAGTTCGCGCTGCGGCTGGCGGCGTACGCGCCTAACGGCGGTCGGCTGGGGGTGTTGCCGCAGCACAGCGGGTTCGAGCTGGGCGACCCGCTGAACGACGTGCCCAGTCTCAAGGTGACCTATCCGACCGGCGGGCTGAACTGGAACCTGATCGCCGGGCACTGCGAGGTCGCGGTGGAGTACGCGGTGAGCAGCGGCCTGTGGGTCGAACCGCCGAACGCTCGGTTCCTCCGCATCAAGCGGAGCGGCGACAGCACGGACCGCGCCGGTTCCCGATCATACGACCTGCCCGGCTGGGCGTGGATGATGCGGAAGGTCGTGCTGTACCCCAACAGCGCGATGGTGGACGGCAAGCGCCAGTTCAACGCCGTGTCGCCGGGCGAGATCCTGGCGACGTTCATCCAGGAGGGGAAGGCGCGCGGCGCGCTGACCCACCTGGGATTCGACTTCTCGCTGTCGCAGGACAGCGATGGGAAGGCGTGGGCGAAGACGCTGACGCTGGCGATCGAGCCGGGCAAGGATCTGCTCAGCGTCCTGATCAATTTGAGCGAGCAGGGCGTGCTCGACTGGCGGATGCAGGGCCGCACCTTGCAGGTGTTCAACCCGGACACGGTGCTCGGCCGGGACCGGGCATCTGGGCCGACACCGGTTGATCTGCGGCTTGGCCGTGACGTCATCGAAGCTCCGGACACGGGGACGCTGGAGGATGCCGTGTCGGCCATCCTGATCGGCGGCGAGGCCGGCCTGTCGGTGGAGGTGACCAACTCGGCCGCTGTCGCGCCGTGGGGCAGGTGGGAGACCTACCAATCGCAGAGCGGCGTCTCGGATGAGGGAACGGCGAGGCTCCTGGGACAGAACGCCCTGGAACGGGTCGCTCGCGAGCGGGTGCAGGTCACTCGCGGCCTGATGTTCGACCTCGCGCGGTGGCTGCCGTTCGAGCACTACCAGCCGGGGGACTACCTGCTCGCGCCGGGGGACGGCGGGGCGATGGAGTCGCTCCGTCTGCGGCAGATCACCCTGTCGGTGGACACGGACGGCCAGGTCGGCGGCAACGTCGTCTTGAATGATCGTTTCCTGGAACGCGAGATCAGGTTGGCCAGGCAAGCCGCCGGGATCCTCGACGGAGGAGTGGGGTCGGGCGGATCCGGCGGCGAGCCGGCTCCGGAGACGAACAACCGGACTCCTGCCGCGCCGCAGGGTCTCATCGTCGAGGCCGCTGCCTACCTGGATGAGCACGGGTACGCGCGCGGGCAGGCCACCGTCACCTGGTCGGCGGTGAATCAGGACGTCAACGGCGTCGCGCTCGGCATCGACGGATACGAGGTGTACACCCGCCGCAACCAGGCGGGGGAGCTGTGGCTGCTGGTCGCGCAGACCGCTTCCGGCGACACCACGGCGACCGTCTCACCGCTGGTGGTCGGCTGGGAGTACGCGTGGAAGGTCCGCACCATCTCGGCCGGCGTCAAGGGCGCATTCTCCGATCAAGTGGTCAAGCTGGTGCCCGGCGACGCGACGCCGCCGCCGGTGCCCACCGCCCCGCAGCTTTCGACGCGGTTGGGCGTGATCCACGTCGCGTGGGATGGGCTCGGCGCGGGCGGTGTTGTCATGCCGATCGACTTCGAGCGGATCCGCGTCTGGATGGATGACCCGCTTACGCAGGAGGCTGCGGCCGAGGTCGGGTACCTCGACGCGGCCGGGTCGATCGTCGTGCCGGATCAGCCGTACAACGCGGACTGCACGTTCTGGTTCACCGCCGTTGACCGGTCGCAGAACGAGTCGGCCGCATCGGGGCCCGCAACTATCGCGACGCAGCCGCTCGTTGATGCGGACCTGATCGGCGAGGTGATCGACGGCGCGACCAACATCATCGACGGGACGATCCCTGGCGACGCGAAGATCACCGCTGACTCGATCACGGGCCGCCTGATCCGGGCGCTGGCGATCGAGGCCGACAAGATCGCCGTCAACGCCGTCACGGCGGACAAGGTGGCCGCGGGCGCGATCCAGGCCGGGCACATCTCGGCGAACGCCATCACGGCGGACAAGATCGCGGCCAACGCCATCACGGCCGCGAAGCTCTCAGCGGACGCGATCAACGGCAAGACGATCACGGGCAGCCTGATCCGGACGGGGACGACTGGACAGCGGATCGTGATCGACCCCAGCACGCTGGACATCCGTTTCTACCCGGACGGCAACTCCAACTACAGCCGGTTGTGGACGTCCGACGACGACTTCGCCGGTGAGGCGACCTTCCGCATCACATCCGGCACGAACCCGGGCATGACGGCGAGGACGTACTTCACCCTGGCCGCCGGCTGGACGAAGCTCCAGGTGCTGAACCCGAACAACTCCAACGCCAACGGCGGGTTCCTGGAGTCGGCCGAGGACTACAGCCGGATCGGCTACGAGAACGACACCTCCGACAACCAGTACATGTGGTTCGACGCGTCCGGGATGACCACCCATTACGGCAAGTGGTGGGACTCCGCGTTCGCGTCGAACACGTGGGGTGTCCACGCCGGGTCGCGGATCGCCAGCTCGGGTTGGACCGGGGTGGAGATCGGCTATGGGCCCACGATGCAGGGGAACATGGGGCCCGTCGCGGTGCTCCGGGATGGCGCGATGACGGCGGATCCCAGCCTGCAGCCGAACTTCTACTGGTGCATCGAGTACTCCACCCAGACGTCTTTCCTGATCTCCTGGTCGGAGGGCGGCGGGGTGCGCTCGGGCAAGGCGGTCTATTGGTGGGCCCATCGACACAACGGGAGCGCATGATGCCTTTGGCCTGGACAACCTGGGACGCCGAACTGTCCTACGGTCCTGTCTACTTTTCGCAGAAGGACGCGGTTCGCGCCAACCCGATGGGGGCTGAGCCACTGTGGGGTGTCGCGGTCGTCAAGGAGGACGATTCCCGGTTCCTCAAGACGTTCCCTCACTCCACCCTGGAGTGGCGAAGCGCGGAGTATGGCGTTGATCACGAGGACGTGGACACGCTTCTCGACATCATCCTGCACGAGAGCTACATCCCGCGCGAGGACGACCCGCTCGCCCTCATGGACCCCGCGTCGTCGAGGATCTTGGCGGCCACGCGCGGTACGCCCGTCTGCTGGACTCCCGGCGTCTCGGACAAGGACCGGCTCGACGCGCACCTGAACCGGATCGCCGCGGTGAAGAAGTACCGTGTGCGGCTGGAGCCCGCCAGCGTGGACGACCGGCAGGGCGCTCTCACGTACGTGGGGTCGCGCAGGGTCGCGCCGGCTGATCCGCTGGATCCGATCCGGGCGGCGCAGCTCGACCCTATCCGGGTGGAGTCGCGGCGCCTGGCGGTCGAGTGGGCTCGCTCGACGGGAGGGATGGCGCAGGAGCCCAACTTCTCGCTGAAGCCGCCGGACGCGTTCATGGGCATGCCGACTCAGATGGGCGCTGCGACGATATGACCGAGGAAAGGCCCAACCTCGCGCTGGCGTTGGCCGAGCTGCGTGGCGCGGTCGAGTTGGGGTTCGAGCGGACGAACGGCAGCACGGCGTTGATCTTGCTGCGTCTTGAACAGGCGGACGACCGGCACGCCGAACTGGTCAAGCGCGTTGAGCAGGACCGGGCTGCTGGTGAAGCTCGATATGCCGTGCTGGAAGGACGCTTGGACGTGATCGAGCGTGAGGCGGTGACGCGCGGCCAACTCGCCGAACGGACCCGGCAGATCATCGCCGTCGTCACCGTCCTGGTCGGCGTGGCGGGCGCGGTGATTGCGCTGATTCAGCTCACGCGCGGCTGACCGGTCAGTTCTTCCCATCAACGAACCCGAGGGGGATCACATGCCATGGCTGACGCAGCTCGCCGACGTCGCCCGTAAGACCGGCTTCCCGGTGACGGAGGTCGGCGGGTGGAAGACCCGTGGCCACGGGCCGCAGGGCTCCGTCGAGGGCGTGGTCTGCCACCACACCGCCGGATGGAATGACCGACACATCGTCGTGAACGGTCGGCCGGGCCTGGACGGGCCGCTCAGCCAGTTCTGGCTGCAGCACACCGGACAGATCTGGGTCGTCGCCGCCGGGCGGTGCTGGCATAACGCGCCGTCCACCAGCCCACATCACATGAACAGCACGAGCATCGGCATTGAAGCCGAGAACGACGGCCGCACTCCGTGGCCAGACGTGCAGATCGACGCCTACGAAGCCCTCTGCGCCGAGCTGTGCCGAGCGTTCGAGCTGCCCGCCTCGCGAGTGAAGGCACACCGGGAGGTCAACACCGGCAAGCCCGACCCCCACTCCATCAACATGACGAACTTCCGGGCGCGCGTCGCCGCGCTGATCAAGAACCCGGGAACCCCGATCAAGCAGGAGGAAGACGTGCCCGAGGTGATCTCTCTGGGTGCCGGTGAGGACCAGGCGGTCCCGGCCGGCGGCGAGCTGGCGGTGCGTTGGCACACCGAGTACGCCGATGACCCGCCCGGCCACGGCGCGGACGGTGTCGCGGTGCTGGCCAAGGCCGCGCGCTGGTGCATCGTGGACGGCTTGGTGAAGGTCCGCGGGCTGAAGCCGGGGACGGAGATCGACGTGGCGTGGTCGCGCTACTCCCGGGACGGCAAGACGTTCGAGGACGACGCCTGGCAGTTGTCCGTCCGCGCCGACATCAACGGCCGCGTCGAGTCCAGCGTGGGCGGTCAGTTCGCGCTCAACACCAAGAACCAGCTCCAACTTCGGATCATCAACCCGACCGACGCCGCGGCGGTCGTCGAGAAGGTCACGATGGCCAAGATCTCGATGTTCAACCGCTAACAGCGGTTCCGCTTTCGACAGGAGGCACTCCCATGTCCACCCCCACCGAGACCGCGCCGACGATCGGCCGGATCGTTCACTACAAGCTGTCCGGCCACGACGTCAGCATGATCAACCTGGAGTCGATGCAGTCGTTCGGCGGTCAGGGCGTCGTCCGGTCGCCAGTCAAGCTCGGCGACGTCTTCCCAGCGATCATCACGCGCACCTTCGAGGGAGCCGGGACCGCCGTGAACCTTCAGGTGTTCCTGGACGGCAACCACTCCTACTGGGCCACGTCGCGCTCGGAGGGCACAGACCACGGCCAGTGGTCGTGGCCAGCCCGCGCCTAATTTCCACCCTTTCTCTGAATTTCCCGCTGTGAGCGGGCTGTCCCGAAGGAGGGGCTATGCGCGCAGATCCCCAGGTCGCCTATTCCAAGCCGCCCGTCGAGAACAAGGTCAAGGCGATGGGTCTGACGGCCTACCTGGCCGGTGTCGCCGGTATGGCGGCGCTGCAGGCTCTCGCTGACGACCCGTCGATGATCGCTTTTCTTCCTGACTGGATCGAGGCGATCACGCTGCCGCTGGTGCCCACTGCGCTGGCGGCCCTTGCTGGGTTCAAGGCCCGGCACACGCCGCGGCCGGACCTCCCGGACGACCAGCGATAGGTTCCACCGTTAACGAGCGCGCCCTGCTCCTCCTGACCAGGAGGAGCAGGGCGCCTTTCTGCGTTTCCTGCCCGAAGGGCTGGGCGGCAGGTTGGCCAGCCGGGTTACTCGCGGGGTACCGCGAACGTGGCGACTAGTAGGGGATGATCGCTTTCTCTGGTCGGGTGGATCTCGAAAGTCTGTGCCCATGTGGGGCGTGTTGTGTATATCCTGTCGCACCGGTAGGGGATGGGGCGCTTGACTGTTGGCGCGGTGTTGCCCAGCAGCGCGCCGACGTCGTGTAGGCCGGCGTCGGCCAGCGCTTGGGCTGGGCCTGTGTCGAGCTTGCGGAGGGCTATGGGGTCCTTCGTCGCGATCTGGAGTGCGGGATCGTGCAATGCGGCCGCGTTGAAGTCCCCTACCGCGATTACGGCTCGGCTGCCCTTGAGGAGCAGGTGCCATGCCTCTGCCTCGGTCTGTCGGGTGGCCGGGCTGGCTGGTGCGAGGTGGCCGTTCTCGAACTCGATCTCGCGCTCGTCGCCGTCGGCCCCGTCGAGCCGGAGTGCCAGGCGCAGGCATGCGACGGCGTGCCAGTAAGGGCGTCCGCGTACGTGTCGGGCCTCGATGATCCGCAGCCGTCCCGGCCGGATGAAGATCACTAGGTGGCAGCCGTGATGACGAGACTTCACCAGCGCCGAGCGCATGCCAAGGATCTGCTCGGCCTCGTACCTGAGCCGCCCATGATCGCGGCCCCAGTGCTTGGCTTCCTGCACCCCGAGCAGGTCCAAGCCCTGTTCGGAGAGCATGCCGAGTTGTCGTTTGAGGCGAGCGTCGCTCCCGCGATCTACGCCGCCGTTGTGGATGTTGTAGGAGCCGACGCGGATCGTGGTCACTGAGACCCCCTAAACAGCGAAGGTAGGCGGCCGATGCTGTCGATCACGCAGGCGCCCGGCGGCAGCATCTCGCCCTGGCGGAGCACGCCGCCGGAGCGGATAAGGAATGCTGCGCCGAACCCGTAATCCAGCGGTGCGCTCACGTCATTGAGCAGGTTGTTGCCGACCGCCGCTATCTCGGCGGCAGGCAGGCCGAGCGCGTCCTCTACCAGGCGGTAGAACGTCGGGTCCGGTTTGCGGATCCCGGCCTGCTCCGATTCGATGACTGCGTCGAACAGTTCCTCCACACCGGCCGCCCGCAGCGCCCGCCGCCGGCACTGGCCCGGCTTGGTATTGGAGCCGAGGGCGAATCTCAGACCCAGGTCATGCAGGAGTCGCAGTGTGGCGGCGGCGCGCGGACAGATCGGTTTCTGGCCGAGCTGCGCATCGATGTAGGGACTCGTCAGCGTCCCGCCATAGTCAATCGATATGCCTCGGCAAGGCAAGGTACCTCCCTCGTGGTCTGGTTGGCTCCGCAGCCAAGACGTCAGGTGCGGCGGTGATCGGCCCACTCGTGTGCGGCTTCGGCCATGCGGCCGGTCCAGGACACCGGGTCGCGGTCGGCGATCTCCTGCCATAGGCGCGTGCTGGCGTCGGCGAACGCGTTGACGGCTTCGGCCGGAGCCCCTTGCCAGGCGGGCAGGCTGGCGACGACGTGCTCGGCCTGGCGGGCCGTGTGGCCGTCCGCGATCAGCCGGACGATCAGGCAGGCCGGGTCGATCCATCCGGCCCCTCGGGTGGGCCATGCCCAGTCGATCAGCAGAGCGCCGCGCCCGTCTTCGGCGATGAGCACGTTGAGCGGGTTGTAGTCGGTGTGCAGCAGCCGATCTCCGACCAGCAGGCCCGCATCGTCGGGGGTGGCCATGTAGGGCTTCCACCGGTTCTCTGCCGTTTTCATTGGCACCTGCGGGCACGCGATTGTTCCGAGGATGCGCATGGTGGTGAGCAGCAGGGCCAGGTCGGACGAGCCGGGCTGGTAGGTGGCGTGGCGGCTGGCGACCGCCTCGAAGCCGAGCAGGTCCCACTCCGGGTCGTCTTCGGTTCGCCACAGTGTGCGGGGGGCGACACCACCGAGGTGCTTGCCGATCATCCATTCCATGTCCTGCGTCCACTGACGCGGGTAGTCGCGGCGCAGCCCCTTGACGAACACGTCCCCGGTGTCGGTGCTGAGCAGGAGCGCCACCGCCGAGTTGAGCCCTTCGGCCACGGTGCGCGCGTCGAGCACCGTGCCGGTGTGCTTCTCCACCGCCGCCCGGGTCTGTTCAGGAAGGTCGTCCCAGTCGATACGGGTCAACGCCATGAGTTCTCCATCCTCGCGCGGCGGGGCCGCCCCACGATAACCCGCAGGACGGTCCCTCACCTGCGCCTTTCTAGTAGGGCTGATCGTCACTTGATGAGCACGAGCACTTCTGCGGACCCAGCAGCGTCTCCAGGTCCGTGATGACCTCCACCTCGGGTCGAGGTGCGGGCCGCGCGATGAGCTCGACGAGAACGGCCGTCATGGGGTGTTCACCTCCTCTCGTTCTCGGTGCTGGCAGTAGCGCGCCAGCGGCGACTTGGCCTGGCGGTAGAGCTGCACGAGCGGCATGCAGGTGCCGCAGGTGCCCTGCAGGGTGCACCCGGTGCAGCCGCCCTGCCGCAGGAGAAGCGAGTCGGCGATCTGCCCGAGCCGGGCCAGCCCTTCGGCGCCCTCCTCAATCAGGCGCACGTTCGGCTCGCGCCCGATTTTGCAGATCGACGCTGTGCCGTGCGGATCGACGTGGAAGAACGTGTGACCGGCGTTGCAGCCCGTGAACACCTTCCGCTTGCGCAGATGCTCCACCGACTGCGACGGCAGCGTCTCCGCGCCGCCGTAGATCGTGGGGCTCATGTTCACGAAGGTCACGTACGGGATGCCCCAGCCGTCGGCGAGGGCTTGCATCTTGGTCACCTCGGGGGCGCTGTGGTTGGTGACGATCAGGGAGAACTTGAGCGGCAGGCCCGCCTCGACGGCGGCGCTGACGCCCTTGTGGAACTTGCGGAAGCTGCCCGGCCGGCGTGTCAGCCCGTCGTAGGCGGCTTCGGTCGCGCCGTACACGCTGACAGTGATTTCGTGCGGCCGATGCGTGGTGAGCAGGTCGAGGACCTTCGGCTCGTGGAGCTTGGAGCCGTTGGACAGGATGGACAGCATCATGCCCATCTCGTAGGCCAGGCCGTAGGTTTCGCAGAACAGCCTGTCGATGGTGGGTTCCCCGCCGGTGAGCTGGAGCCACAGCACCCCGACGTCGCGCAGGATGTGGAGCATCTTCTCCCGATCGGGCCAGGGCAGGCTCTTGAACTCCTTGACGCCGAGGTAGCAGTGCTCGCAGTCGTAGTTGCAGCCCAGGTTCAGCTCGTAGGTGGCGCGCACGTACTCGTAGCCGGTGAGGGGCCGGACCAGGACCTTCTCCCGGTACGGGCGCAGGGCGAGGTCGCCCCACAGGCCGGCGGCGGCCTCGGCGAGCCAGGCGGGCGGCTCGTCAGCGTGGGCGAGCTCGTCGTACTTGGCGCGCGAGAGCCGCAGGCCGCCCTGACGGCCTGGGCTCACCACCAGGTGATCGCCATCGAGGTACGGGCTCACGATGAGGTCATGCATGATCGCTCCGATCCATGGCGGGTAAGCGAACGTCACGAGGATGACGTTGTGGTTGGGGTGGGGATGGGGATTCCTGGACTCTCCACAGGGGCGTGGTGGCCGGGTGGGGGGTGGAGGGCGGGCGACCGGTAGGGGTACGGGGTGACCGGCCGCCCGCCCGCCCCTCGGGGGATGGCCGCCGGGGTCAGTCGTCGCTGTCGGCCATGGCGATCATGAGGGTGTGGTCGCCGGGCAGGTCCACGACATGGACGAGGTCGAGTCCGGCCAGCGCCAGCAGCGCGCGGTACTGCCGCCGCGTGCGCTCCCGGCCGCCGGCGAACAGTGCCATCATCCGCAGGTCCAAGTCTGTGCCGCTGGTGTAGATGCCGGGCTCGGGCAGCGGTACTTCGACCACCCACAGTTGGGCGTGCGGGCCCGCCTCCGTCAACGCCTGGCGGGCGTGGCCCAGTAACCGGCCGCTGGTGGGGTCGTCGAGGTTGTGCACGACGGAGGAGAGGATGATCCGGTCGGCGGGCGGGCAGGCGTCCTTGACGATGTCGCCGGTGATGATCTGGACGCGCCCGGCCAGGCCCTGTTCGGCGAGACGGCGTTCGGCGCGGGCGGCGACGTCGGCCCGCTCGACCAGAACCCCGTTCAGGTGCGGGTGGGCGGTGAGGATTTCGGCCAGCATGCTGCCGTCCCCGCCGCCGAGGTCGGCCACGGTGCGGACCTCGGCGTACCCGCGGGCGGCCAGCTCGGCGGCCAGGCCGGCGGTCCGGCCGCTCATGAACGCGTCGAACTTTTCCGCCAGGGGCGGATCGGCGGCCAGCAGCGGGTAGGGGGTGGCGTCGCCGTTCAGGACAGGGGGTCGTCCGGTGCAGATGGTGGCGGCCAGGCTGTCTCCTGCCCGCTGCCACAGCGGTGAGGTGATCACGCCGAGGGTCGCCCACAACGGGGAGTGGGGGCGCAGGGATCGGCCGATGGGGGTCAGCCCGTAGCGGCCATCCGCGTCAATCGTCAGCACGTCCAGGGCGTGCAGGGCGTACAGGTAGCGGCCCATCTTCTCCGGGTCGGCCTGGCAGTGCTCGGTGAGCTCGTCGCTGGTCCGAAACTCGTCGGCCAGGATGTCGGCGATGCCGAGGTCGACGAATGCCTTCAGTGCCTTCAGCCGGATGTCGGCGCCGGTCATCTGCTGGATGGCCTCGTACGTCATGAGGGCCTGCAACCCGGCGGGAGCGAACGGGCCAATGCTGACCCCAGCGTCGCGTTCGGCGTGGAGTTCGGTAGCGCCGTTGGGGCCTTCCGTGGGCAGGGCAGGCGCGTGGTGGTCGTGGGCGGTCATGGGGTGGGTCCCTGCTGGGTCGGGGCGGCGGACGGTGGTGGCGGGAGGGTGGCGGCGGACGTCGTGGCGGGGAGTGCGGGCTGGGGCAGCAGCATGTCCTGGATGTTCGGGCCTGGGGCGGGGATGTAGTCGTAGGTCTGCATGAGGTCGGACACCCGCTGTACCCGGCTGAGGGCCAGGTTGAGGGGGAAGGTGCCGATCGTGATGGTGGCCGCCGTCGCCGGGTCGATCCGGGTGTAGGTCGGCAGCACGGCCGTGACGAGGCTCCGGTCCCGGCCGACATCGGTCTGCGCGCGCAGCATGGCGCGCTGGAAGGCGCGGACCGTCTCCGGCTGGCGTTCGGCGTAGTCGCCGCTCGTGGCCCACCCGGCGATGGGCAGTGCGTTGGTCTCGGCCTGCATCATGTCGTCGAGTTTGCGACCGCCGGCCTTGGCATAGGCGCTGATGAAGGGCTCGGTCATCCAGGCGGCGTCGTAGGTCCCGCTGTTCAGGGCGTCGATCATGTCCTGCACCGGCTTTTCGGCGATGAGCACGTCCTTCTTCGTGAGGCCGTGCACGCGCAGCCGGGATTCCAGCGACAGGGTGCTGACGGAGTTGAGGGTCAGCACCAGGATGCGTTTGCCGCGCAGATCGGCGACGGAGCGGATGGGGCTGGCGCCGGGGACCATGAGCATGAAGGCTTCCGGCACGGCCTGGTAGGCGTCGGTGACGAGCTTGATCTCGCCGGGCTCGCTCACCTCGCTCTGGATGGCGGCCACGTAATTCATGATCGAGAAGTCCAGGGCGCCGCTCTTGAGCTTGGGCAGCGCGACGCCGCCGCCCTGGACGATCTCTGTGGCGATGCGGAGGCCCTCGGCCTCGAAGTACTTCCTGTTTCGGGCCACGAAGAGGGTGGCGGAGTCGGGGATGGTCATGATCCCGACCTTGACGATCGTCAGGGGTCGTCCGGTCGGTCCGGGAGAGGGGCTGCCGCAACCTACTACTACTACGACGAGTAGCACAATCATGACTATATGTAACAGTCGCATGGATGGCTGTTTTCTGTGAGGGGTGGATGGGATTTTTCAGGTCCGGCCGGCTCCGCCGACCAGGAGGTGCCAGATCAACACCGTTGCGACGATCAGCCGCGCGAGTCCTGGGCGGACGATCGTGTCCGGCTGGTGCAGGATCTGGACGGCGATCTGGTACCTGAGCCAGTCTCCGCCGAGATCGTCCATGGCTACGTGGGGATGCTCACGGCGCTGGTGGTGGCGCCAGGGGGACAGGCGTGCACGAGCTTCGCCTGGCAGGCGAGCGCCGAGCCGAGCGAGAAGGCGTCCGGCCGGCGGATGACCTCGACCACGCCCGCAGCGCGCATCGGTGCGGTGATCGGGCGCCGCAGGCGTGCGCCCCAGCATTCGTGGCCATGCTCGTCCGTTCCCCGGACGATGTTCCAGCCCGGATAGGTCCGGCGCAGGGTGGAGAGCCGCCGGTGGGCGACTGCTGTGTCATTCATCGGGGTCACCGTGGAGTGCGTTGATGATCGCGAGCGTTGATGATCGTGGGGGAAGGCGAAGCGGCTGCGCTTCGGCTCCGCGCCTTCCCACGACCTCCCGGCCGCCCCGCTCATGGGGGCACGATCCAGGCGGCCGGGAGACGTGGGCCCCGCCGTCCGCGACAGCGTCGCTGCTCTGTCGCGGACGGCGAGAGATGGACGGCGCGGGCAGCCTGATGGCGGCTGTTGGTCAGCCTGCCCGCGCCGCAGCGCGCGGTGCGTCACCGGTCTACCGTGTAGGCGAGGTCAGTCTCGCGGGCCTGCATGGCACGCCTCCTTCGCAATCGGGTCAGATCTGGCCGACCAGGTAGGCCAGCCATTCCTGGCCGGCGTCGGCCAGGCGGGCGGACGCCTCGTCGGGCTCGTCCGCGTGGTAGCCCTGGTGCAGGTGGGAGAGTGTCCACAGCGCGGTCAGGCCGGCCATCAGGTCGGCGGGCGCGTCCCGCCAGGCCGGGATCGCCCACAGCAGTTCGTGCACCTGCTCCGGGGAGTGGCGAGAGTGGCGCCCGGCGACAAGGTGGGGTGCGAGCAGCGCGGGGTCGATCCACGCCTGCCCAGCGCACGCTTCCCCCCAGCCGACGACGGACCCGCCCCCGTCTTTGATGAGCAGATGCCGCGGGCTGAGGTTGGCGTGCAGCAGGCTGGTGCCGCGCAGCCGGTCGATGATGAAGCCGTTCAACGCCTTGGTGTACAGGTCGCTCCCGCGAAGTTCGGGTGAGGACCGCATGATGCGGGCCCTGGCCACCAGGCCGGCCAGACGCTGCACGATCGACGGGGCTCCCGGCGGGCAGGGGGTGAGCAGCTTGCCGAGCTCTGTCACCGCCTCCAGGACGATCGGCACGTCGGCCGACCACCGGCTCAGATCGGCGCGGCGGGCGTGGTCGTTGATCAGCTCCCACGCGCTCAGGTGGTAGGGCGGGGCGCTGAGCGAGGCGGCCTCCATGGCCCACAGCATGCGGGGCACGGGCGCCGACGGTGCGACGGAGGCCATGTGGCGGGCCGCCCACCGCTCTCGCTGGTGCAGGTAGGCGTGCGGGCTGCTCATCGGGAGCGTCTTGACGAACACGTCGTCGTCGCGGCCGTACATGCGCGCCGCGAACTCCCCCGGCTGGCCGGGGATGCTCTGGACGTCGTCGTCCTGTACGGGGCCGATCTGCGCCACGATGGCATCTCGCACGTGAGGCGGCACGTCTTCCCAGCGCATGGGGTGCTCCATTGCAGTCTCCAAGGGGGGTGAGGTCATGCTGCGTACTGCCCGAACCCGGCCACGGCCGCGAGGAAATGCGCGCGGCCGACGTCGAGCAGAACCGGGTCGTCCGGCCGCCACGTGGACGCCTCGACCAGGCCGGGCTCCAGCACGTCCAGCCCGTCGAGGAACATGGACCGGATGACGGGCAGCGATCGCGCGTACATGTCCGCCGTCCTCCGGTAGTCGGCCGTCATCTGCTCGTACTCCTCATCGGTGAGCAGATCGCGGCGGGCGTGGCTGATGATGAGGTAGCCGCCGGGGAAGGCCGCCTGGTAGCGGCGCATGACGCCGCCCGGGTCGTCCGAGTCCGGCCAGAAGTGCACCAGCGCAGTGGCGACGAGACCCACCCGCTGGCGAAAGTCGAGCACACTGCTTGCCGCCGCCAGGACGAGGTCCACGTTGCGGGCGTCGGCGTGCACGACCATCGTGGCCGTGCCGCCGACGTCGAGCAGGGCCCGGCCGTGCACGGTGACCTGCGGGTCGTTGTCCGCGTAGACCACACGAGAATCCCTGCTGTGACGGATGACCGTGTCGTAGGTGGTATCGCAGCCTTGCGGCGGCAGCCCGCATCCGAGGTTCAGCCACTGGTGGATCCCCAGTTCGGCGACCACGTTGGTGGCTCGGGTGACGAACTCCAGTTGCGCTCGGGCGGCTACCCGCAATTCGGGGGCCGTTTTTGTCAATGCGTCCAGTACGTCCCGGTCCGGCTCCAGGTTGTCTTTGCCACCGGTGGCGGCGTTCCAGACGCGGGCGATCGATGGCTGGCCGAAGTCGTAGCGGTCTTCATCAGGCGCGTCTTGGGAAGCCACTTTGGCGCTGCTCATGAGGCTTCGCGTGCGTGGTGCCAGCGGATCCGGATGGCTCTAGGCTTCTCCATAGGTCAGGACCTCGTTTCCTGATCAGGCCCCGGAGCTCCCGGTGTTCACGCACCGGGCCGGGGCCGAACTAGTTCTGCAGGCGAATCACCACCGAGGAGCTTGGTAACCGGCGTGATCCGCCTCTTTCCAGCAATGGAATCGCCAGATCGGGTTACCGTGGGAGATGTTGACCGTTGCCCTTGGGCCAACGGGCAACAGCGGTCAACAGGTCAACACGCATTCGGACGTGGGCAGGCAATGACGACCTTCGGCGAGAAGATGCGGGCGCTGGTAGCTGAGCGCGGTGTCTCATTGCGCCAGCTAGCCAAGGTCACGCACTACGACGTCGGATACCTATCGAAGGTCGCTAACGACCTGAAACGCCCATCCCTACCACTGGCCGAGCAACTCGAAGCGGCGTTGGCTGCTGACGGCGAACTCGTTGACCTGGTGCCCGCGCGCGCGGCTGAGCAGCGTCGAGCGCCGGTCGCTAAACGGTCGATCCGCGATGATGGGCAAATGGTCAGCCCCCTGCCTTTGCCCGTGCCGAGCGTGGACCCGCTTGTGGATCGCCGTATGCAACGCCTATCGGTGAGTCACGCTGAGGAATTGCTGTCCCACGTGGGGGAGCAGTGGCACATGCTGGTGCGCACGGATAACTTGCTGGGACCGCGGCACGCCCTCGGCGGTGTCTGCACGCAGCTCACCATCTTGACGGCGTTGCTCCGCCACGTACGCCCTCCTCTCCGTGACAGGGCTCTTCGCCTCGCTGCGAAGTACGCCGAGTCCGCAGCGTGGCTGTATGAGGACGCTGGGGACTTGATCGCCAGCCGTCGTTGGACGGGGCATGCAATGGAATGGGCGCTGGAGGTCGGCGACCGTCCGATGGTCGCGTGGGCGCTGTTCCGGCGAAGCCAGCAGGCGCAATCCGAGGGCAACGGGGCCCAGGTGGTCGGCCTGGCCGAGGCTGCGCGCCGCGAGCAAGGCAATGTCGCTGGCCCGATGCTGGCTGCGATCTTGCAACAGCAGGCGCATGGGTTGGCCTTGAGTGGAGCAGAGGTGGCATCTCATGAGCTGCTCGACCGCGCGCACGAGCATGCGACAACTGACGATGCCGGAGACGCGAGGGCGGGCCACGGTTCCTTCTGCACCCCTGCGTACGTTGAGCTCCAGCGCGGCCGGGTCTGGCTCACACTGGGGTGTCCAGGGCGGGCGGTGAACGCGTTTGAGTCCGCGATCAGGGATTTGTCGCCGACGTACCAGCGGGATCGCGGCCTGGCTCACGCCGGGTTGTCGATCGCTTTGGCTGCAGAGCGTCAGCCTGAAGCGGCCGCCCACGCGGCTGTCCAGGCGTTGACCGTTGCCCAGGACAGCGGATCGACCAGAATCTTCTCCATGGTCACTTCAGTTGCGCCTCAACTCGCACGCCATGCTCACCTGGATCCGGTCGCGGAGTTCCTGGCTGATCTAGCTGCCACGTCTGCGGTCTGATGGCGTCCACGGTAGAGATCGCGGCGATGCGACGTGCGATTGCTGTGTCTGCGCTGGGGCTTGGTACGACGAGCCCGAATCCGCCGGTGGGGTGTGTGATTCTCGATTCGGGCGGTCGTGTGGTCGGTGAGGGCTTCCATCGGCGTAAAGGTGAGGCGCATGCGGAGGGGAACGCGCTCGCTGCGGCCGGAACGGCGGCGCATGGCGGAACGGCCGTGGTGACCTTGGAGCCTTGCAATCATGTGGGTCGCTCTCCGGCCTGCCGCGCGCTGCTGATCGAGGCTGGGATCGCGCGCGTGGTGGTTGCCCTGATCGATCCGACTTCGCGGGGCGGGGGCGGCGTGGCCGAGCTGCGCCGGGCGGGGGTAGACGTGGAAGTCGGCGTGTTGGCCGACGAGGGCGAAGTGGTGCTGCGGCCTTGGCTGACCGCGTTGCAGCGAGGTACCCCGTTCGTCACGTGGGCATACTGCACCGACGCTGATGATGACCGCCAGGTGCCCGGCCTCGACGTGTACGGGTACGACGTTGTGGTGGAACCGGACGGGCAATTGCGGGAAGGCGCGCCAGGCGGGCACGGCGACACGTTCGTTCTGCCTGGCGAGCTGCTGCTGGGTGATCCGGAGAAGGCGCTGCAGACGCTCTATGTGGCTGGTGCCCGGTCACTGCTGATGCTTGGTGGCGGTGGGCTCGCCGAGTCGTACGCCGCTGCAGGTCTGGTTGACGAGGTCCTTGTTCACCTGTCCGACCGTGCTGCCTCCTCGCAAGGTGGAGAACTCGCTCCTGCGGGCTTTCGTGTCACGGTTGTTCGACGTCTGGAAGATCATGTGCTGGTGCAGGCGGAGCGTCAGGGCATGCCGTTCAAGGCGATGTGAGCGGCAGTCGCTGATCGGCGATGTGGACCCGCTGAGGATTGACCAGGCGGCGCAGCAGTTGGAGGGGCTGGTCGGCGTGGTCGTAGGTGATGCGGGTGAGGTCGAGCAGAGGACTGCCGCGGCTGACCCGGAATTTCTTCGCTTCCTCGGGGCCGGCCAAGCGGATCCGGGTGCGAAGCTCCACGACGCCAGATGATCGCTCCACCTCGAAGGCGTCGGCTTTGTGCCGCTCCCCGGACACATGCATCTGGTCGAGGCACACGAGCTGGCCGCCGATGTCGCCGTGCAGTTCCCAGATGACGACAGGTGAGCCCGGGTCGAGATGTAGACCTTGTGCGACGTCCTCGGCTGCAGCCTCGTCGCGGGTACGGTGCGCCGTCAGGTGGCCGGTGGTGCCGGCCCGGCGGCACGCGGCCGCCCACGCGGCAGGTTCGTCGCGCTGGTCGATGGCCATGGCGATCTCGATGATGACGGCCGGTCCCTGGACGATCATGCCTTTGTTGGCGACGCGCCGGATGAGCCCTTCCGCCTTCAGTTCCCGCATGGCGCTGGTGATGACGTACCTGCCTACGCTGTAGGCCTGAAGTAGTTCTTCAGTGTGCGGGAGTGGTTCGCCCGCCGAATAGGTGCCGTCGAGGATCTTGGTCCGGAGGTCGGCTAGGACCTCGGGAAACCTCGCGACGGGCACGGGCGGGCTCCTTTGTTGGACTGTTCTGGCTGGCGTTGATCGTAGTACGGCGATGCGGTTGGTGCTTCTCACCTGCGGGCTTGACAGTGATCGTCGGGTGATGCAGCATAGCTATAGTAAAGTCGTTTACTAGTAAACACAGCGTAGCAGAGTGCGAAAAAGCGGCCCTCCGCTCCACCGGAAAGCCGCCCGCCACAAGCCCTTACGGGCCCGCGCCCAGAACTCCACTTCCAGGCGGGGCCCTAGATCACCAGGTCTCTCACCCCTCGTGAAAGGAACCGAGACCCGATGTCCAGCCACATCGTGGCATCACGCCGCCACACTGTCACATCCAACCCCGAGCGCCAGGCTGCCGCCCGCCTCCGCGAGCTCGACGAACTCCTGCTCACGTCGAAGGCGCTGTGCCGCAAGCCGGGCACCGACCCCGACGACTGGTTCCCCATCGCGGAGACCGCCGACGCCTACGAAGAGGCGAAGAAGCGGTGCTCTGGCTGCCCCTTCAGCGGGCTGGCCGGCCCGTGCGTCGAGCGGGCAGGGCTCCTGCCGTACGACCCGGTCGGCGTCATCGGCGGCACCGACCCCGCGCTGCGCCGCCAGCTCGGCATCGGCACGTACTTCGAGGGCTACGACGGGATGGCAGCGTGACCACGCCCCGCACGCTTACGCAGGCCGAGCACAACGCCATCAACGCCGTCACCATCGCAGTCGGCGTCCTCGGAGTGATCGGCTTCGTCAACTCCTTCAAGAAGGTTATGGACGCCGCGGCGCCCACCTTCGGAGCGCTCGCGTTCACCGTCCCGCTTGGCATCGACCTCGGCATCCTCGCGTTCTCCGCGCTGGACATCGTCCTGGCCCGCCTGGAGATGCGGATCGTGTGGCTGCGGCTCATCCCGTGGGCACTGACTGGCGCGACGGTCTATCTGAACGTTGCCACCGAGGAAACCCTGTTCGGTGTCGTGGCCCACGCCACCCTGCCGCTTCTGTGGGTCGTCGCGGTCGAGGTCGGCGCGCACGTCGTCCGTAAGCGGGCCAGGCTGTCGAACCCGACCCGCCTGGACAAGATCCGCATCTCTCGCTGGATCCTCGCGCCGCTGAAGACGTTCGCTCTGTGGCGGCGGATGGTGCTGTGGGAGATCCGCTCCTACCCCGACGCCCTGCGCCGCGAGCGTGACCGCGTGCTCGCCAAGACGGACCTGCAAGACCAGCACGGCTCGCTGTGGCGGTGGAAGGCGACGCGTCGCGAGCGGGCGCTCTATCGGCTCGGCGAGCTCGCTCCGGTTCCGCAGCCGCGTCACGCGATCGAGGCTGGCACGGGTGTCACTTCCCCAGCGCCCATGCCAGCCGAGACGAGTGACACGACCGGTGACACGCCGAGTGTCACGGCGGGCGACACGGCCGAGGACGCGAGTGTCACGCGCGGTGGCACGCCGAGCGGCACGGCCGGTGACACGGAGAACGGCACCGTGCCACACCCCAACGGCGTGACACCACCCGTGTCACGGACTCCCGCGTCACGGTCCGCCAGGCCCGTGACACGCCGCCCGGCTGGCGCGCGTCGAGTCACGGCCACGCCGGCCCCTGACAGAGAGCTTGAGCAGCGCATTACGTGGCTGCACAACCTCGCCAAGGGGAAGCCCGGCATGACAGTGACGGAGCTGCGTGACGCGGTGCTCGACGAGTACCAGGTGAGCCCGCGCACGGCCTACCGCTGGATCGAGAGGGCCGGGCTTGCCGAGCGTGACACGGCCGATGGCACGAGCGGTGGCACGGCTGATGACACGAGTAACACGGCCGATGACGCGCCTGATGGCACGGCAAGTGACACGGCAGGCGACGACATGACACGCGCCGATGACACGCAGACCCGTGACGCGACCGACGACGAAGGTGACAGTCGATGACCACCCACCAGATGGACCAGGCGACCGAGTGGTCCTGCTACGTGCCGATGTGGGACGAGGCCAACGACGAGTTCCACAACGGGTGGCTGACTTACCGGACGAACGACCCGGGGTTCGTCCGCCTGGAGATCGAGGACTGGCCCGCCCCGGTGGTCGCGCCCCGCGGCGTCTTGCTGGCCGGCTTGGGCTCGCGGGCCGAGTGCCTGTCGAAGCCGGACCGCACCGCGTTGCGCGTCGAGCCGGCCTCGGACGGCAGGCACGTGCTGCTCGGGATCACGCAGGGAGATCTTCTGCTGGGCGTGTTCCGTGCTCCCGCCGACGTCCTCACTCGGCACGTGACCGGCTTCCACAAGCTGGTGCCGACCAGTGAGGCGATGGCGCGGATCCACTGGGATGTCGTGATCGCCAACCTCATGCGGGCGTGACTGGCCGTGACCAGCTACCAGGCGGTGTTCACCGCCGTCCAGCGCCTGAAGGCCGCCGCGCGGCGACCCAACGCGCGCAGGTGTACGTGCGCGCACGTGCGCGAGAGCGTACCACGGCCTCGCCAGCCGTAACCGTCCGTGACGATCGGGAGGAGTCACGTGCCCACCAAGCCGACCCGCCGCACAGCGCGCAAGGCCCGCTTCCACGCCAGCATCGCGGGCGCGCCGACCGCCAAGGAGGCGTTCCACGAGGCCATCCGCTACCTGACGGCCGAACTCGCCGACATGCACAACGCCGACGAGGCCGAGGGCGATCGGCTCTACACGCACTACGCCGCCGAACTCCGTAGCAGCGGCAACGACGTCAACCGCCAGAGGAGGTGACCATGCGCAGCATCCGCTCCCCGTACTCGGAGCCCGACCAGCAGCCGAAGAACGAGCAGCCCGACGCGACCGCCAAGGAGACCCAGCCCGCCGCCGACGCAGACGAGCAGGTCGCTCCGGTCGTGCCCCTGCGCGAGGACCAACCCCAAATGGCCGTCAAGCCTGCCGCGCCGCGACTGGGCCAGCTCGTCGAGTTCGTCCAGGGCCCGCTGTCGGACTGGATCGCCCGCGAACGGCCCTCCTACATGCCTTCGCCCATCACGTTCATCCGGGAGCGGTGGTCGCCGCAGTGGCTGCCGGGCGACGTCGGCGCGCTGGTGTGGGCCTGGCGGGTGCTGCTCC
This sequence comes from Nonomuraea sp. NPDC050643, assembly GCF_040654715.1. NCBI lineage: Bacteria > Bacillati > Actinomycetota > Actinomycetes > Streptosporangiales > Streptosporangiaceae > Nonomuraea > Nonomuraea sp. NPDC050643. The sequence continues at coordinate 293,097 of NZ_JBFAIM010000004.1, forward strand.
TGGCCCGCGCGCTGCTGTACAGCGCCTTCTACGTGCCCGCCATGACGATCTTCCTCCCGGAGCTGACCACGGCCGCGATCGTCGCCTCGCTCATCCTGTACTTCTTCGCCTGAAAGGGACCCCTCACCGTGGACAACCTGCTCGTTGGGCTCGGTGCCTCGACCGCCCTGCTCCTGGCGGTCGGCATCGTGCTCGTCTGGAAGAAGGTCGCGCCGCGCTTCACCGCCTGGTGGATGCTCGTGGCCGGCTTCGGCCTGATCGGCACGTTCTTCGAGACCATCGTCCGCACCGCCACCGGGCGGCTGCACCCGATCGTTCCGGCGGTCGCGCTCGGAATCTGCGGCACCATCTGGGTCGCGGACGTGTGGGGCAAGTCGAACAAGGTCGGCCGGGCCACCGCGATCGTCGCCCCGCTCATCCCCACGCTGCTGGTCGTCAGCGCCATCACCATCTTCGGCGTCAACACGGCCGACCTCGGGCGCGACGTCAAGAAGGCGTGGCAGGAGACCGTGACCGCCGAGGTCGAGGGAGGCCGCAAGTGATCACCGTCATCCTGTTGCTGGCCCTGTCCGGAGTCATCACCGCCGCCCTGGTGAAGCGGCCCGACGCCCGCGCCGCCACCATGGGCGGCCTCCGCGCCGGTACGGCGGCGGCCGACGTCGAGTTCCGCAAGGGATTCGCCGCCGCGCGGATGCACTACGACCAGGCCCAGAAGTACCTCACTCGCCCCATGGCGTCCGGCGCTCCGCCGGGACCGCGCAACCTCCGCTGGTGGACGTCCCTCGCCTTCGGGATTGTCGGCGGCACCACCGCGGCGGTCGCGGGCGGAACGTATGGGCTGCTCAAGGTTCTCGGTGGCGCGGTCCGCATCGGACGTCAGGCCGCCGAGGGTGCCCGTCAGGCCTACCGCGACTACCAGGCCACCCGCGAGATCGAAGAGGCCGAGGTGATCGAGGAGATCGAGGAGGAAGCCCCACAGACCGAGGAGGAAGCACCCGAGGAGACGCCGGAGCTGTCGGCCGCCGCCGACGCCCGCGACGAGAAGCCCGTCATCGACCTGACCGCGTACGACACCACCGGAGGGATCCCTGTGAACGCCGAATTCACCAGCTTTGCCCAGCTCAAGCACGACCACGACACCGCCAACACCGACATGACCCAGGTCGCCGCCGCCATCGACGGTCAGGTGGCCGGCCTGCTGCAGAAGAACATGGGCCGAGGCGAGCTCATCACGGCGCTGATGGCCGCGCACGAGACCGCGAACCAGCTCGCCGACCAGCACCAGCGGATCGCCGACCTCGCGGACGCCCAGTCCAACGTGGCCGAGGCCCACGCGGCGGTCGGCGGTGTGGACAACGTGGCCGACAAGGAGGCGTACGCGGGCGGCTGACCCCCGCCGTACGCCAGCACCATCCAGGCGAAAGGAGCCGTCGTTGTCCAAGGTCAGCAAGCAGAAGCCGACCGAAGAGGTTGCCCGTACCGTGAGGCGGGTTGCCTTCCGTCAGCGGTACCGCCTCGTGATGGCGGCTCCGTTCGCGTGGCTGATAGCGCTACCGCTATCAGCGGGGATCTACCTGCTGCCGGTCCACCCGGCCGTGGCCGTCCTCATCGCGGCGGCCACGGTCGTGGTCCCGGTCCGCAAGGCAGTCCAGGCCCGCCAGAACGTCGCCGCCGCGGCGTTCGGCGCGGCCTGGCTCATCGCCACCGCCCCGATCGGCCCCACCGGATTGGTGGTCGAGGTCGGGGTGGCCGGCTGGCTGACGTTCACGCTGCTGCACTGGCGGCGGCACCGCCGCCTGCCCCTGCCCGGCCGCGCGCCGGTGGTCGAGGAGGATCCGCTGATCACCGTCGAGCAGGTCGCGCTCGACCCCGAGGTGGCGCGGATCATCGCGCGGTTCAACGAGCGCCTGGCCGCCAAGGGCAAGGCTCTGGACGGCATGACGCTGACGACGCCGAAGCGGATCGACGCCGGGTACCGCGCAGAGATCCGGGCGGTGCCGGGGGAGAAGGAGACCAAGGACATCATCGCGGCCGCGGGGAAGGTGGCCTCCGCTTTCCAGACCTCGACGCAGCTCGCCGTCCTGGAGCCGTCGCCCTCGGGCGACAACTCCCGCGCCCTGTTCACCCTGCTGCAGGATGACACGCTGGCGCAGGTGCGCCGGTTCGAGGACGTCCAGCCCCGCATCGGCGCAGACGGCCGCGCGCACGTCGGCTACTTTTACGACCTCGCCCCGGCCCACTGGGCATTCTTCACGAAGTCCGGCGGCATGCGGCACGGCATCATCGTCGGCGACTCCGAAGCGGGCAAGTCCCGCTCAGTGGAGACGCTGCTCGGCCTGGCTCACTTGTCCGACAAGGTCGCCACCGTGCTGCTCGACCCACAGGGCGGCTCCATGCCGGACTGGAACGACCGCACCCACCGCTGCGCCCTGGGCGAGGACGACTGCGCGGACGAGCTGGAGTTGTGGCACTGGGTGATGCGCCGCCGCGTGCGCCATCTCGCGCGGATTCCATGGGTGGACGAGGACGGTGACGAGCGGATCGGCAAGACGCACCTGGTGCCCGGTGACTCCGACGCGGGCGGCATGACGGGGATCTTCTTCGTCCTGGAGGAGGCACCGGAACTGCTGACGCACGACGTGCACGGCAAGAAGGCCGTGGCCACGCTCGCGTCCGGCGCGAAGACCTGGCGTAAGGGCGGCGGCGGGATCGTCTTGGTCGCGCAGGACCCGAACATGACCGAGCTGGGCGGCTCGGTGACGCTGCGGGCGCAGCTCCGCAAGAACGCGTGCGCGCTGCGGACGCAGACGCCAGGCGCGGCCTACCAGATGGGTCTCCCGCAGGACCCGTCGCTGCTCCCGGCGACGTTCAAGGACGGGAAGCTGACGCAGGGCCTGGCCTACCTGTCCGGGATCGACCGGCGGGCCGCGCTGATGCGGTGGCTGTACACCGAGAAGCCGAAGTACATCGCCCGGCAGCCCGCGGCCGGCCGGATCGACGACCTGACGATGGGTTGGATCGAGGAGTACGCCAGCGCGAAGAAGGAGGGGCGCGAGCCGCGCGCGGGCAAGCGTGCAGCCGCGGGGGACGAGCCGCGTTCGACGCCGGGTGACGTGAAGGCCGCGATCATCGACGTGCTCGCCGACGCGGACGGCCTGGCTCTGGAGCTGGGGGAGGTGCTGCACCTGGTGCTCAAGCGGCGGGTGACGGCGCCGCCAAGCGAGATCCACACGCAGCTCAAGCGGCTCGTGACGGACGGGCGGGTGCGGCTGGTCGGCAAGGGCGCGGGAGAGGCTTACGCCCTGCCTGAGGAGATTCTGGAACGTCTGGAGACCCGATGAAAGAAGCGATCCGGATCGCCGCGGTGTCAGCGTGGCTGGCGGTCGTCTGGGCGGCCGCCCCGCGGGCGCAGATGTCCAACGTGAACCTGGCGGCGGCGGTGCCGCTGGTCGTCATGACCGGTCGGCGCGGCCCTGGTGGCGCTGGAGCGGCTCGACGGGGGCGTGGTCGGCGTCGTGCTGACCGTCGTCGCGGTTTGGATGTTCTCGGTCGCTACGCGGGGCCTGCTCGGCGGCTTGGTGCTGCTGGTGTCGGGTTTAGCGGTTCCGGTCGCATTCGGCCATCGCGGTAGACGAGGCTGGCTGACCCTCAGACGCAGGAAGACACCTTCCTCATCCGCTCCACGCCGTCATGTATTCCTTGGAGATAAATCTTCGGGACAGTGACTTCCTCCTGCTGCCACGGAAGCCAGGTCTCGACTATTCGGGCCTGTTCCCCCGGGGCTGGCACGGACCATAGGCGACCGTCGATCGTGTTGTGAAGACCGAACTTAATTCTCTCATCTTGCAATGCCGGGTCGTCTGGCAATCCGACCAAAAAGTCAACCTCGGTGCACGCGGGGATTGTAAAAGGTGAGAGGAACAAGACAAACCCCGGTCTCTCCTGCGGGAACATCCTGCCCTCCACGGTCACGGGCACGGTGTTGCTGTTCTGCATCGTGTACGTGATGGTGTCGCGGAGCGGCTCATCCGGTACATATGTTGCACTGTCGGCAGCCGTTACACGATTGGCGAACTGCTGAGCTGCCAGCACTGCTTGCTGTTCGCTGATCTTTAATGCGTTCAGGGCGATGAAGAGCGCTGGCACCGCTGCAATACCCGCCAGGACGGTGCCGACTGCAGTCCACACTTGAAGCGCCCGCCCTTCTCGCGGATGGGCTTGCTTCGCTTTTCGTATGCGCGCTCGTTCGGCGGCACGGATGGTGGCCTTCGCGGTCGGCCGTGGGTGCCGGGGATTGATACGCACGCGCGCGGGCCGTCGAGGTGTCGCGGGCTCGGCGAGGCGCTGGAGGAAGCGGGCGAGGCGTAGGTGGAAGCGCGGCATGCCTCCATCGTGCCGACAGTCGTCGCGGTCTGGGCGTTCTCGGCCGTTTATGTGGAGCCTGACGGGCGGGAGCTCGCTGGTGCTGTCGGCCGCCGTGGTCCTGGTAGCTGGTGAGTTCCGCAGGCCGACTAGCAATGGTGACGCATGTGACGCGTCAAATTCATCGAAGCACGTCATATGCGTCATACTGGGCGCGGATGAGGAAGAACGGGAAGCGCGGAGGGCCGCAATGGCAGAGGTTCACCTGACTCCGGATGATCTGGCGACGCGGTTCAGCCTGCCGAAGAAGACGATCTACAAGATGAACTCGGACGGCACGGGCCCGCAGTACATGAAGATCGGCAAGCACGTGCGGTACAAGGAGGCCGACGTGCGAGCATGGGAGGACGCGCAGTACGCGCAAGCGGGGGCCGCCTGACCGGCAGTCCCTCCCACGTGCAGAAACGGCCCGGCATCGAGATTCGATGCCGGGCCGTTCTGTTCCGGTCCTGTTCCGCCAGAGGACGAGAAGGGACGGGAAACAACGAGCAAGGACGAGAACGTTTTTCCAGCTCAGCAGCCACATCGGCCAAGATCGCCGAGGCCGGAAAACCCCGCCGTCACACGTCGTAGTAGAGCTCGAACTCGTGCGGGTGCGGGCGGAGGCGGATCGGGTCGACCTCGTTCTCGCGCTTGTAGGCCACCCACGTCTCGATCAGGTCGGGCGTGAACACGCCGCCCTCGAGCAGGTAGTCGTGGTCCTCCTCCAGCGCGGTGAGCACCTCGGGCAGCGAGCCGGGCACCTGCGGCACCTGGCGGGCCTCCTCGGGCGGGAGCTCGTAGAGGTCCTTGTCGACCGGCTCCGGCGGCTCGATCTTGTTGCGGATGCCGTCGATGCCGGCCATCAGCATCGCCGAGAACGCGAAGTACGGGTTGCACGACGGGTCGGGCACGCGGAACTCGATGCGCTTGGCCTTCGGGTTGGAACCCGTGATCGGGATGCGCACGCAGGCCGAGCGGTTGCGCTGCGAGTAGACCAGGTTGACCGGCGCCTCGTAGCCCGGGACCAGACGGTGGTAGGAGTTGACCGTCGGGTTGGTGAAGGCCAGCAGCGACGGGGCGTGCCGGAGCAGGCCGCCGATGTAGTAGCGGGCGGTGTCGGACAGGCCCGCGTAGCCGACCTCGTCGTAGAAGAGCGGTGAGCCGTCCTTCCACAGCGACTGGTGGCAGTGCATGCCGGAGCCGTTGTCACCGAAGATCGGCTTGGGCATGAACGTGACCGTGTGGCCGTATTCGAGCGCCGTGCTCTTGATGACGTACTTGTAGAGCATCAGGTTGTCGGCGGTCTTGAGCAGCGTGCCGAACTTGAAGTCGATCTCCGCCTGACCGGCCGTGCCGACCTCGTGGTGCTGCATCTCGACGTCGATGCCGCACTCGATGAGGTTGCGCACCATCTCCGAGCGCAGGTCGGTGAAGTGGTCCATCGGCGGGACCGGGAAGTAGCCGCCCTTGTAGCGCGGCTTGTAGCCCAGGTTGCCGCCCTCGGTCGCCTTGCCGGTGTTCCAGGCGCCCTCGATGGAGTCGATGTAGTAGTAGCCGGCGTTCTGCCTCGTCTCGAAGCGCACGTCGTCGAAGATGTAGAACTCGGCCTCGGGGCCGAAATAGACCGTGTCGGCGATCCCGGTGCCCTTGAGGAACTCCTCCGCCTTGCGGGCGACGTTGCGCGGGTCGCGGCTGTAGGCCTCGCCGGTCAGCGGGTCGTGCACGAAGAAGTTCAGGTTGAGCGTCTTGTGCTGGCGGAACGGGTCGACCACGGCACTGGACGGGTCGGGCAGCAGAAGCATGTCGGACTCATGGATCGCCTGGAAACCGCGGATCGACGAGCCGTCGAACATGAGACCGTCGGTGAAGACGCTCGCGCTGAAGTTTTCAACCGGGAAGGTGAAGTGGTGCGTCGTCCCCGGCAGGTCGGTGAACCTGACATCGACGAACTGCACCCCTTCGTCACTGATGAACTTCAGGACGTCGTCGGCGGAGTTGAACACTCTCGAACCTCCCTGGGGACTGGCCATCATGCCGACGCTAGGGCTTGGCCGTTTCCGAATGGTGTCTCGATTGTTTCGCACGTGTTACGCAGAGTCAGGCCGGTCGGGGCGCCCCGCGGTCCTCGCCTCGTCCTACGGGATCGCGCCCGTGGGGACGAACAGGTCGGGGCGGAAGGTCGAGACGAGGAGCGCGGCGATCAGCACCACCGAGATCCCCGCCGTCAGCAGCCAGCCGCGCCTGACCTTGCGCCTGGGCTCCCGCCGGGCCACGGGGCCGGACCGGCGGGAGGGCCTGGACGGGGCCTTCGGGCTCTCCCTGCGAGCCGCCCGCGCCTGTTTGGCGGCCGACGAGCGCATCCTGCGCCGCTCCTCGGCGTCTATCTGTGCGACCAGCTCGTTGAAACGCTGGTCGAGGTCGTCCCCGTATGGCATGGCGTACATGATGGCCGGTCCGTGACGCGGTTGGGTCACAATCGGGACCGGCTCCAGGGGCGGCTACCGTGGAGGGTATGAGCAGCAACGAGCCTCGGTGGACGCAGACCTGGCTGGGCGGGGTCCGGTCCGCCGGAGTCGATCTGGGATACCCGGGTCAGCGCCTGGGGCTGCCCGAGGAGGGCGGCGGTTCGATCGCCGGGTGGGGGCGCAGGATCGGCGCGCTCGTCATCGACTGGATGATCTGCACGTGGGTCGTCGTGCAGTTGGTGCTCCGGATGAACCCGGCCGAGTCGCCGTGGGCGCCGGCGCTCGTCTTCGCCCTGCAGTACCTGCTCCTGGTCGGCTTCATGGGGCAGACGTTCGGGCACCGGCTGATGGGCATCCGGGTCGCCGCGATGGACGGCGGTGACCCGCGGCTGCTGCCCGTGCTCGTCCGCACCGTGCTGCTGGGCCTGGCGGTGCCGGCCGTGATCTGGGACCGCGACCACCGCGGGGTGCACGACCGGGTGTCCAACACCATGGTCGTCCGCATGTAGCGAAAGTAAAAAGCCGTACCGGGTTCAAAAATGTACCCGGTACGGTTTATGCTGTCCGCATGATGATGGCGGGGCTCAGGGAGCGGAAGAAGGAGCAGACGCGGCGCCGGATCTCCGAGGTCGCGCTGCGGATGTTCGACGAGCGCGGCTACGACGCGGTGACCGTCAACGAGATCGCGGAGGCGGCCGGGGTCGCCAAGGTGACGCTGTTCAACTACTTCGCGACCAAGGAGTGCCTCGTCCTCGACGCGGTCAAGGACGACACGGCCGCGATCGTGGCCGGGCGCGCGGAGGGGCAGTCGCCGATCGACGCCCTGCGCGCCCACTACCGGGAGATGGCCGGGCAGGGCGGCGGTGACATGGACGTCGAAGCGCTGCTGACCAGGATCCGGGTGATCTCGTCGTCCCCGGCGCTGCTCGCCGGGGTGTACCAGGCGCACGCCGGCCAGCGCTACGAACTGGCCGCCGCGCTCGGCGACGCGACGAAGGACGCCATCTCCGCTCAGCTCATGGCCGCGCAGATCACCGGCGTCATCACCACGCTCCAGGAGGCGTTCTTCCACCGGCTCTCCGCGGGAGTGCCGCTGGATGAGGCGGGGCGGCTCCTGGAGGAGGAGGTCGAGCTGGGGTTCGACCTCCTGGAACACGGCTTCTCATCAATAAAAGGGGAAAAATCGTGAAAAAGGGGATCAACTATGACACGGGGTTCCTGCCGGGCGCCGGCTCGCGCCTGACGTTCGACCCTGACATGGTCGCCCGCGAGATGAAGGTGATCGCCCGCGACCTGCACTGCCAGGTCGTCCGCGTCTCGGGCCGCGACCCGGGACGGCTGAGCCTCGCGGCCGAGCACGCCGCCGCCGAGGGCCTGGAGGTCTGGTTCGCGCCGTTCCCGGTGGACCTCCCGGCACAGGAGATCCTCCCGCTGTACGCCGACTGCGCCGAACGCGCCGAGGCCATCCGCCGCGGCGGCACCGAGGTGGTGCTGGTCACCGGCTGCGAGACCAGCGCCTTCTGCCCCGGCTACATCGAGGGCGACCACTACCTGGCCCGCCTGCAGGCGATGGCGACGGCCGACATGGACTGGTGGGCCTCGCTGGGCGCCAGGATGGAGCGTTTCAACGGCTTCCTGGCCGAGGCGGCCGAGGTCGTCAGACCCCGGTTCGGCGGCCGGATCACCTACGCCGCCGGGCCGTGGGAGTTCATCGACTGGACCCCGTTCGACCTGGTGGGCACGGACGCCTACCGGGCGGCGTACAACGCCGACTCCTTCGTCGAGGAGGTGCGCGGCCACTTCAAGCACGGCAAGCCGGTCGCGGTGACCGAGTTCGGCACCTGCCCGTACACCGGGGCGGGGGAGCGGGGCGGCATGGCCTGGACGGTGCCCAAGGGCGCGGTGCGCGACGAGGGCGAGCAGGTCCGCTACCTCAACGAGCTGCTCGACGTGTTCGAGCGGGAGGGCGTCGAGACCGCGCTCTGGTTCACCTGGGCCACCTACAGCAAGCCGGGGGATGACGACCTGGGCGCGTACGGGGTGGTCAGGATGCTCGACGGCACGACGTGGGAGCCCAAGGAGGTCTTCCACGCCATGGCCGCTAGATATTCGCGCAGCTGAAGATGGCCGTGCCCGGCAGGTGCGCGCCGCGCAGCGGGCTCCACCCGCCCCACGTCAACTCGTTCTTCTCGGGCCACTCGGGCTCCAGCAGCCCGGTGAGGGTCAGCCCGGAGGCCACCACCAGGTTCACCCAGTCGGCCATCGTACGGTGGTGCTCGACGTAGGTGAGAGCGCCGTGCTCGTCGCGCTCCTCGTAGGGGGACCGGTCGAAGTAGGACCGGTCGGAGGTCAGCCCGCGCGGCCCCGGGTCGTCGGGGAAGGCCCACCGGATCGGATGGCTCACCGAGAACACGAACCGGCCGCCCGGCCGCAGCACCCGGCGCACCTCGCACAGCACGACCAGCGGATCGGCCACGAACGGCAGCGCCCCGTACGCCGAGCAGACCAGGTCGAAGGCGTCCGCGGCGAACGGCAGCGACTCGGCGTCGGCCTGCAGCACGGGAACCCGCAGGCCGGTCTCGAGATCGATGCGCTGGGAATGGCGCAACTGGCGGTGCGAGATGTCGAACGCCGCCACCTCGGCCCCCTGCGTCACCAGCCACCGCCCGCACTGGGCGGCGCCGCAGCCGATCTCGAGCACGCGCCGGCCGCGCACCTCGCCGAGGAGGTGCGCGCCGGCCTCGTCGACGCCCTCGGGGCCCCACACGAACCCGGTGTCCCCCAGGAACTCGCCGTGCTCGACCTGGTAGTCGTCGGCGTTGCCGTCCCACCAGCCGCGGTTGGCCCGCGACGAGAGCGACGGCACTAGCGCATCTTGGGCCCGCGCGGCATGCGCGCGCCCTTGGGCATCGGGCCCTTGGGCAGCGGCATGTTGCGCGGCAGCGAGCGCAGGCGGTCCTTGACCTCGTTGACCGAGGGCTTCTTCAGGTTGCGCGGCAGCTTCATCAGGTGGCGCTGCAGCTTGCCGAGCGGCACCTGGCCCTCGCCGTCGCCGCACTGGACGTCATAGATCTCGACGCCCAGCACCACCCGCGCGACCCGCTTCTTCTCGGCCGCCAGCATCTTCGCCACCCGGTTGCCCGGCCCCTCGGACACCAGCACCACGCCGGGATAGCCGATCACGAGGTGCACGAGGTCCTGGTCGCGGTTGACCGCGATGGCCGGGGTGACCTGCCAGTTGCCCCGCATCCCCTGCAGCACGGCCGCGGCGGCGCCGGTCTGGCCGTCGAGGATCGAATACTGGGCCTTCTGCGCGAGCTGCCCGAACACGACCAGCCCGACGGTGAACGCGGCCAGGACGCCGATGAACACCGAATACCACAGGTAGTCCGTGACCAGGCCGATCACCACGACCACAGCCAGCGTGCCGATCGCCGAAAGGAAGACGATCGGCAACCCCTTGGGGTTGGCCTGCTTGATGATCTGCGCGATCATGCGGAGCTGCTTGATGCGCCCCGGCTTCTCTGGGTCCTCGGACTTTGCCATGCTCAGAAGGATACAAACCAACTGCTGCACTATGGAAAACGCGGCCCGGCCGTTTTGCCCCTGTGACTAGATCTTCACCGTCGCCGACAGGGGAAGGTCCGCGGCGCTGCGGCCCGCCCGCACCGGGTGCTCGCCCTCGGCCGTGCGCCAGCCGTCCTCCCAGACCTGGAAGGCCCGCTCGGGCAGGAACAGGGTGCTGATCACGGTCTGCCCCGGCTCGGCCTCGACCACGTCGAACCCGGCCAGCGTCCCTCGCGGCCCGGCGTAGACCTGCACGACCTCCCGGCCGGGTCGCGTCCCGGTGTTGGTGACGGCCACGCTGACGGTGGTGCCGTCGACGGCGATCGAGTCGTACGACCAGGTCGTGTAGCCGAGCCCGTGCCCGAACCAGAACGCGGGCTCCCGTCCCGAGCGCTCCCACGCCGGGTAGCCGATGTCCACTCCTTCGTCGTACGCCACCACCCCGTCCACCGGCGTCACCCGCGTCACGGGCGCGTCCTCCAGGTGGCGCGGCCACGTCGTGGGCAGCCGCCCGCCCGGCTCGGCGTCGCCGAACAGCACGTCGGCCAGCGCGGCCCCGGCCTCCTGCCCGGGGAACCAGGTGAGCAGCACGGCCGCGACGTCGTCCGCCCACGGCATCTCGACCGGCGAGCCCGCGTTCACCACGACCACGGTGCGCGGGTTGGCCGCGGCCACGGCGCGGATCAGCTCGTCCTGCCGCCCCGGCAGCCGGAGGTCCGAGCGGTCGAAGCCCTCGCTCTCCACCTCCGGCGTGGTCCCGGCCACGACCACCGCCACGTCGCACTCCGCCGCCACGCGCACGGCTTCGGCCATGAGCTCCTCCTCGCCGGGGCCGGGGTCGGCGTGACCGAGCGTGAACGACACCGTGACCATGCCGCCGAACCTGCCCGCCGGATGCACGAGGGCCAGCTCGTACGGCTCGCCCGCGGTCATCCGCACGGGCACCCGCCGCTCCGGGGGCGACAGGAACGCCGCCGCCGGGTCGCCGCCCGGCAGGTCGATGGTGTCGTCGAAGACGGCCTCACCGTTCACCGTCAGCGTGAACGGGCCCACCCCGATCACCGACAGCTCGTGCTCGCCCGTGACCTCCGGCGTGTACGCCGCCACCAGCCGCACCGTCCTGAGCCGCCGCCGGTCCACGTCGGGCGGCAACTGGCCGATCCAGCGGGCCTCGCCGTCCGGCAGCGGGTGCTCGGCCAGGACCGCGCCCTCCTCGTCCAGGAACCGGGCCCTGACGGGGCAGGGGAGCGGCGACAGGCGGACACGGGGGTCGGTGCCGAGGGCGTACCGGACGGTGGCGCGTTCGCCGAGGCCCCGCAGCGGCGAGACGACGCGATCGGGGAAGACCTGCGCGCTCCCGCCGCCCATGACGCGCGCCTCGCGCGCCGCCGCCCCGATGAGGGCGATCGTCGCGGTGCTCCGCAGCGGCAGGACGCCGTCGTTGGTCAGCAGGGTGAAGCCCCGCGTGGCGACCTCCCTGGCCAGCGCGGGCCCGTCGATGGCGGCGGGCGGCGCGCTCCTCGCCGGGCCGCCTGGGCCGCCCGAGCCGCCCGGGCCGTTCAGGGCGCCGACGCGCTCGGCCAGGCGCAGGATGCGGCGTACGCGGTCGTCGATGACGGACTCCGGCACCCGCCCCTCGCGCACCGCCGCCTCGAGCCGCTCTCCCCACGGCCCGGACGGCCCCGGCATCGCCACGTCGGTCCCGCCCAGGGCGGCAGGCTCGGTCGAGCGCACCGCCGTCCAGTCGGACACGACGAACCCGTCGAACCCCCACTCGTCCTTCAGCACCCCGTGCACCAGCTCCGCGTGCTCGGTCATGGTGACGCCGTTCACGGCGTTGTAGGCCGTCATGACGCCCCACGCCCCGGCCTCGACGACCCGCTCGAACGGCCGCAGGTAGACCTCCCGCAGCGCCCGCTCGCCCACCTGGACGTCCACGGTGAAGCGGTCGGTCTCGAAGTCGTTGGCCACGAAGTGCTTGGGCGTGGTGGCCACCCCGCCCTCCTGCGCGCCCTCCACGTACGCGGCCCCGAGCTCACCCGTCAGGTACGGGTCCTCCGAGAAGCACTCGAAGTGCCGGCCGCCGAGCGGCGAGCGGTGCAGGTTGAGCGTGGGCGCGAGCAGGACGTGCACGCCCTTGCGCCGGGCCTCCTGGGCGAGCAGCCGGCCCGCCCGCCTGACCAGCTCCACGTCCCACGTGGCGGCCAGCGCGGTCGGGCTCGGCAGCGCGATGGAGGGGTCGGCGGAGGTCCACTGCTCACCGCGTACGCCGATGGGCCCGTCGCTCATCACGAGCCGATCGAGCCCGATCTCGGGCAGCGGCGGCAGGGACCACATGTCGGCCCCCGTGAGCAGGCGGATCTTGGTGGGTAGGGCGAGCCGGGAGATGAGTTCGTCGAAGTCCACCACGACAGTGTTCACCAGAAAACCGAGCGCTAGATAGGTTTGTTATCTTAGCGTTACGCAAAGCTCTTCCGTGCTGCCACGAAGAACTCCAGCAACTCCGGCACCAGGGCCTCCGGAGCCACGTTGTGCGCCTGACCCTCCAGCACGCGGCGCACCGCGCCGGGCACCGCCGCCGCGACCGCGGCCCCCGCGTTCGCCATCCACGCGGGGCTGAGCTCCCCGTTGAGCACCAGCGTCGGCCGCGTGATGGCCGCCAGCCGGTCGGCGGGCAGCGCGTTGCCGGGCCCCAGGACGGCCGCCTCGTACGCCAGCGTGTGCGCCACGGCCTCGATCGCCGGCCACGACGGGTCGGCCCGCATCCCGGCCACGACCGCCGCCGGCACCTCGGCCGCCTCCACCATGAACCGCTCCACCGCCTCCGCCCGCCGCCCCGCCGCGACCAGGTCGCCGAGCCGCCGCGCGAAGTCGCCGGGCAGCGCGGGCGCGCTGTCGTCCACGTGGTACGGCGGCTCCCAGACGGCCAGCTTCACGATCGCCGGGTTCACGGCGGCCGCCTCGAGCGCCAGCGCCGCCCCCGACGAGCCGCCGAACACCATGGCCGAGCCGCCCGCCGCCACCACCACCGCCGCCAGGTCCTCGATCTCCCGCCCGACGGCGTAGGGCGGCGTGTCACCGCTGCCGCCACGCCCCCTGCGGTCGTAGGAGTAGACCGTGAACCACGGCGCCAGGGCGGTCGCGATGGCGGTCATCTGGGGATGCCGCCGGTCCGCGAACGCGCCCTGGACCAGGACGACCGCAGGGCCCTCGCCGTAGCGGTCACAGGCGAGCGCGGTGCCGTCTGCGGAGGTCAGCCCGCCGGCTGTACCAGGCACAGCGCCTCCCAGTGGTGGCCGTCGAGGTCGGCGAAGCCGCGCTGGTAGCGGACCCCGTCCTCCTGCCGGACGCCCGCCGGGGTCGCGCCCGCCGCCAGCGCCTTGTCCACCAGCTCGTCCACCTGGGCCGGGTTCTCCAGCCCGAGCACCATGACGGCCTCGGTGCTCTTGCCGGCGTCGGCGATCTCCTTGGTGATGTACGAGGCGAACGTCGGCTCGGTCAGCAACATGACCTGGGTCTGCTCACTGATCACCACCGACGCCATCGTGTCGGCCATGCCGAACAGCGTGAAGCCGAGTTCGGTGAAGAACGCCTTCGACCGGTCCAGATCCTTGACCGGGAGATTCACGAAGAGCTGCATTTCCTTGGTCCCTTCCTCCGTGCGAACACCCTCAGTCTGCTGAACCGAGGGCTCGCCGGTCTTGGATCAGGGTGCCAGGAGGATTGACGTTCAGCGCACGGAGCGGGCGCGCCGGTATTCGGCGGGCGGCATCCCGTACGTGCCGCGGAACAACCTGCTGAAATGGGCCGAGTCCGGCAGCCCCCACCGGGCGCCGACCGCGCTCACCGGCTCGCTGCCGCCCCCGGACAGCTCCGCCCGGCACCGCTCCAGCCGCCGCTCCCGGATCCAGGCGGCCACCGTCGTCCGCTCCGACTCGAACAGCCGGTGCAGGTAGCGCACGGAGATGTGGTGGGCGGCCGCGATGGCCGCCGGGTCGAGGTCGAGGTCGCCCAGCCGCCGCTCGATGAAGGCCTGGACGCGCAGCAGCAACGTACGCCGCCGCGCCTCGCCGTCCGGCGGCCGGACCTCCTCGGCGCGCTCGGCCACCGCCGTGCCGATCAGGTCCATCACCACGGTCGCCAGCCGGGCGGCGCTGTCGGCCGAGTAGGCGTCATGGTCGCTCGCCACCCGCCGCAGCAGCGGCCCGGCCAGCGCGCCCGCCCCGGTCTCGCCGCTGATCGGCACGGCGGTCAGCGGCGCCACGGAGTCGTGCGGCAGGGCCAGCAGGTCGTGCGGGAAGCTGAACACCGCCAGCTTCACCGCCGAGTCGTAGGCCAGGTCGTAGGGCCGGGTGAAGTCGTAGATCGCGAACTCGCCCCTGCCGAGCCGCGCCTGCCGGTCGTCCTGCTCCAGCCGCACGCTGCCCGAGACGGCCAGCACCACGCGGTAGAGCTCGGGGTTGTCGCGGTGGATCAGGCGGGCGGTGCGGTGCACGCTGTGCGGCGTGGAGGTGCGGATGCGGCCGACGCCGACGGGGCCGAGCCGGCCGATCTCGATCTCGCCGCGCAGCGGCGCGCCGGGGGCGATGCGGGTGTCGAGCGGGCCCAGCGTGTCGCACACGATGTCACGCCAGGCGTCGTGACGGTCCTTGACCGGCAGGTCACTCGTGCGGATCAGAACGGCCATCCCCGTCGCCCCTCCGTCGGTCGGCCCTGCCATGCTAGCCACGTTCTCCGGCAAGCCGGTCATGTCGGCGATGCCCTCTGACAGGGTGGTATGCCCGGACATGCGAAAACGGCCCCGGAAGGGGGCCGTTTCGGAGGGAGGACCCTCAGGCGCTCTGGCGCGCCTCGATGGCCTGCTTGTAGAGCCTGCCCGCCCGGTAGGACGAGCGGACCAGCGGCCCCGACAGGACCCCGGCGAAGCCGATGGCCTCGGCCTCGGCCTGCAGCTCGACGAACTCCTCCGGCTTGACCCACCGCTCCACCGGGTGGTGGCGCGGCGTCGGCCGCAGGTATTGCGTGATCGTGAGCAGGTCGGTGCCCGCCGCGTGCAGGTCGCGCATGGCCTCGGAGACCTCTTCGCGGGTCTCGCCCATGCCCAGGATCAGGTTGGACTTGGTGACCAGCCCGGCCTCGCGAGCCGTCGTGATCACGCCGAGCGAACGCTCGTAGCGGAACGCCGGGCGGATGCGCTTGAAGATGCGCGGCACCGTCTCGACGTTGTGCGCGAACACCTCGGGCTTGCTCGAGAAGACCTCCTCGAGCTGGTCGCGGTCGCCGTTGAAGTCGGGCACCAGCAGCTCGACGCCGCAGCCGGGCAGCAGCCCGTGAATCTGGCGCGCGGTCTCGGCGTAGAGCCAGGCCCCGCCGTCGGGCAGGTCGTCGCGGGCCACGCCGGTCACGGTCGCGTATTTCAGGCCCATCTGCTGGACGGACTCGGCCACCCTGCGCGGCTCGTCGCGGTCGTATTCCTTTGGCTTGCCCGTGTCGATCTGGCAGAAGTCGCAGCGGCGCGTGCACTGGTCGCCGCCGATGAGGAAGGTCGCCTCGCGGTCTTCCCAGCACTCGTAGATATTGGGACAGCCCGCCTCTTCACAGACCGTGTGCAGGCCCTCCCGGCGCACGAGCGATTTCAGCTCGGTGTATTCGGGGCCCGTCTTCAGCTTGGTCTTGATCCACGGGGGCTTGCGCTCGATAGGGGTTTCGGCGTTACGCACCTCCAGGCGGAGGAGCTTTCGGCCTTCAGGGGCAACGGTCACGAATCCAGCTTACGTCTCCTGAGGTAGCGGCCTGCTCCAGGGTCAGGAGATGAGCCCGAAACCCCGGATCGCCCTGGCGTAGTGGGCGGCCAGCTCCTCGTCGATCCGCTCCGACTCGCGCAGGCCGAGCAGCTCCGAGTGCGGCGCCGAGGCGAGCACCCCGTCCGCCGTGAGCCGGAACCGGGCCAGCGCACCCTGCCTGATCGCGGCCACGCTCTCACCGCGCAGCGCCGCCGCCTGGATCGGCGCCAGATAGCCGCCGCCGGCCGCCAGCGCGTCGAGCTCGGCCAGCTCCTCCTCGGACGCGACCCGCCGCGCCAGGGCCCGCTGCCTGTCCCGGGTACGGCCGTCGCCGGCGCGGGCCAGCCGGGTCAGCGCGTAGCGCATGAGCAGCACCGGGCCGCCGAGGACCCGGCCGACCAGGCGGCCGAGGAAGCCCGCGACCTCGTACGTGGTGCCCGGGTGGTCCATCGCGCCCAGCGACGAGGCCGCGATCTTGGTCTGCGCCTCCTCCCTGACCCGCAGCGGCGCGGCGGCCCCCAGGAGGGCGTCCCACCAGGACTCCAGCGTGACCAGGGCGCCCGCCACGACCCGCTCGTCGCCGGTCGGCAGCCGCCCGTACGCCGCCGCCAGGAGTCCCACCCGCTGCTTCGGCGGCAGCGCCAGCCACAGCGGCAGCCCGACCGCCAGGACCGGGGTACGCGCCAGGCCGACATGGTCATAACGGGTCTCGGTGGACAGGTCCATGACCGCGATCTTCCTGGGCCGTTTGACGCCGACCTGGTCGGCCACGCGGTCGGCCAGCTCGTACAGCTCGGTGGCCGACGAGCGCTCCAGCACCTCGGCGTCGGCGGGGAGGCGGTCCAGGCGTGGCCGCAGCGCCCAGGCGATGGCCAGGCCGGTGGCACCGAAGATCCACGACAGCACGGAGCCGGGGGCCCGCAGGATCAGCCACGCGCCCAGGGCGGCGAAGGCCAGCGTCAGCAGGTGGACCACGAGTGCGAGCACAAGAGCGGAAAGGCGCTTCACAGGGGCGATCGTAAGCCGGAGACGTCCGGTTTTCCGCCGCGCTTGGATGCCGATTCGGTCACCGCCGCGGGATCACCACCAGCGCGGCCTCCGCCGGGGCGGCCTCCGTCTCACCGGCGGAGCAGATCCTCCTCGTGCAGTTCGTACGCCTCCCTGCCCAGCGCCTCGGCCAGCCGCTTCTCCGCGATCGGCATGACCTCCTCGACCACGATGCGGCGGCCCGTCTCCGCCGACAGCGAGGAGACCCCCACGTCGGGCAGCCCGCACGGCGTGATCCGGTTGAACCAGCGGGGATCGTTGGCGCAGTTGAGCGCGAAGCCGTGCATGGTCACCCCCCGCGCGAACCGCAGGCCCACCGCGCCGAGCTGCCGGTCGGGCAGGCCGAGCGCCGGGTCGCCCATCGCCCAGACGCCGCCGCGGCCGGGCACGCGCCGGGCCGTGACGCCGAAGTCGGCGCAGACCTGGATCATCGTCTCCTCCAGGCGGCACGCGTACGCGGTCACGTCGGTGACGCCGACGATCGGGTAGGCGACGAGCTGCCCGGGACCGTGCCAGGTCAGGCGCCCGCCCCGGTCGACGTCGACGACCGGGGTGCCGTCGGAGGGCCGCTCGTGCGGGGCGGTGCGCTTGCCCGCGGTGTAGACGGGCGCGTGCTCCAGGATCAGGACGGTGTCGGTGAGCTCTCCGGCGACGCGCTTGCCGTGCACCCAGCGCTGCAGCGACCAGGCCTGCTCGTAGGGGACGTCGACACCGAGGCGGACGATGGCGAGTGCGTGGGGATCGTCCCCGTGGATGGGGCGCATGAGCCTATTGTGCCGTTCCCTCACCCATGAAGGGTAATCAGGGGGTCAGCAGCCGTGGCTCGATCCTGAACTCCTTTACCCTTCCGTCGCCGTCGCTCTCCAGCTTGTACGCGTAGCCGCCCGGGTCGGTGGAGACGGCCTGGATGAACTCGGTGCCCACGTAGTGCAGGCCCACGCCCTCGTCGGCGGCGTATCCGCCGGGCAGCTCGCCACTGGCCACCGACTGCTGCAGCAGCGGGCGGCGCTGCGGCTCGGAGTTGTAGTGCACCCCGCACGAGTAGGGCAGCAGCGCCAGCCCCTCCGCCCACACCCGCAGGTCGGGGCCGAAGGAGTCGGTGTTGCCGCCGATGTGCCAGCACAACGCGCCCGCGCTCTGCCCCGACAGCACCACCCCGGACCGCCACGCCTCCTCGAAGGCCTCGTCATAGCCGTGCAGCCGCCACAGGGCCATCAGGTTGGCCACGCTGCCGCCGCTGACGTAGATCATGTCCTGTTCGAGCATCCAGGCCCGGGGATCGGGCACGTTGGGCATCGGGAACACCGTCAGGTGACTCAGCTCGACGTCCCAGCCGGCGAACGCGCCGTACATCTTCAGCACCCAGTCCGCCGAGTCGCCGCCCGCCGTGGCGACCAGGCCCAGCTTCGGCCGGTCCTGCCCGGTCAGGTCGAGGCCGTAGCGCAGCAGGGGGCTCGCCTCGATGAAGCTGTGACGCCTGCTCGGGCGGAAGGATCCGCCCCCGATGGCGAGGATGTGCGACTGTCCTGACCGGCTCATGTCAAGATTCTCCCACCTGCTGAAGGACGAACGGCACACTAGAGTACGGCGGCCAGGGCCTCGTCGAGACGTGTATGAGTGAAGCGGAAACCGCTGTCCGTCAGCTTGGCCGGTTCGAGCCGGTGCGACGGCAGCAGCCCCTCGCGAGCGAACTCGCCCAGTCCGAGACTGAGCGCGAACGCCGGCGCGGGAATGGGCATCGTGCCCCTGTGCAGGGCTTTTCCTAGAGTACGGGTGAATTCGGCGTTGGTGACGGGCGACGGGGCCGCGAAATTGACCGGCCCGGTCATGTCCCGATTTTTCAGCACATGCTGGGCGGCGGCCACCCAGTCGTCCACGCTGATCCACGACCAGAACTGCTTCCCCGAACCCAGCGGCGCCCCCATCCCGATGCGGAAGATCGGCGCCATCCGCCCCAGCGCCCCGCCCTTCCCGCTGAGCACCATCGCCGTACGGGCCTGCACGGTCCTGATCCCCGCCTCCCCGGCCCGCCGGGCCTCGCCCTCCCACACCTCGCACAGGTCGGCCAGGAACCCGCGGCCCTTGCCCTGGCTCTCGTCGATCACCCGGTCGCCGGTGTCGCCGTAGAAGTCCATCCCGGAGGCCGACAACAGCACCTCGGGCGGCCTGGAGAGCTCGCTGAGGGCGTTGACCAGCAGGCGTGTCCCCTCGACCCGGCTGGCGACGAGTTCGCGCTTGTACGCCTCGTTCCACCGCCTGTCGCCGATCGACGCCCCCGCCAGGTGCACGACGGCCTCGGCGCCCTCGAGCACGCCCAGATCGAGGACCTGCTCGGTGGGCTGCCAGAACGCCTCGTCGTCGGCGCGGGGCTGACGGCGTACGAGCTTGACGACCTCCTGCCCGCCACCCCGCAGCGCCTCCACCAGCGCCGACCCGAGCAACCCCGACGCCCCCGTCACAATGATCGCCATCACCCCACAGTACGCCCGCCACCCCCGCCCCCACCCGGAACACACCCCCGAGATCCCCCCGATTCCACCCCCACCCCCGCCAAAAGCGAACCCCAACCCCCGCCTCCGACCCCCGGTCCCCGCCCCGCCTCACGCCCCGGCGTCCGCCCCGGCCAGGCTCCAGCCCCCGCTTCGGCCCCGGACATGGGAAAGGCCGGGCGGTCCCGTGGGGGAGCCGCCCGGCCTTGAAGGCGCGCCTTACGCGAGGCCGAGCTGGGCCTCGAAGCGGCCCTCCTCGAGACGACGCTTGATCGTCGTGAGGAAGCGGGCCGCGTCCGCACCGTCCACCAGGCGGTGGTCGTAGGTCAGCGCCAGGTAGACCATCGACCGCACCGCGATGACCTCGCCCTCAGGCGTGTCGATCACCACGGGCCGCTTGACGACGGCGCCCGTGCCGAGCATGCCGACCTGCGGCTGGTTGAGGATCGGCGTGTCGAACAGGGCGCCACGGCTGCCCGTGTTCGTCAGCGTGAACGTGCCGCCGGTGATCTCGTCGGGCGTCACCTGGTTGTTGCGGGTGCGCTCGGCGAGGTCGGTGATCTTGCGGGTGATCCCGGCCAGGTTGAGGTCGCCGGCGTTCTTGACGACCGCCGCGAGCAGGCCACGCTCGGTGTCGACCGCGATGCCGAGGTTCTCGACGTCGAAGTAGGTCACCTCGTTGGTCTCGTTGTTGATCGTGGCGTTGAGCTTCGGGTGCTGCTTGAGCGCCTCGACCGTGGCCATCGCGAAGAACGGGGTGAAGGTCAGCTTCACGCCCTCACGGCGGAAGAAGTCGTCCTTCGCCTGCGCCCGGAGCCGGGCGATCTTCGTGACGTCGACCTCGACGACCGACGTGAGCTGCGCGGCCGTCTGCAGCGACTCGACCATGCGCTTGGCGATGGTCTGACGCAGCCGCGTCATCTTCTCCGTACGGCCGCGCAGCGTCGTGTCGACCTCCACGGGCTCGGGCGCCGTGGCCGGAGCCGGAGCGGCGGCCTGGGCCGGAGCCGCGGCGGCCGGAGCCGGCTGGGCGGCGGCGGGAGCCGGGGCGGCCGAGGCCTTCTCGCGCTGGGCCTTGGCCGCCTCGAGCACGTCCTGCTTGCGGATGCGGCCACCCACGCCGGTGCCGTTGATGGCGTCGAGGTCGACCCCGTGCTCGTTGGCGAGCTTGCGCACCAGCGGCGTCACGTAGGGGCTGTCACCCGAGGTCGCCACCGGGGCGGGCGCGGCGGCCGGAGCCGGCTGAGCCGGGGGAGCGGCCTGCGGCGCGGGCGCCGGGGCGGGTGCGGCCTGGGCGGGCTGCGCCGGGGCCGGCTGCGGGATCGAGGAGGCCGGAGGCGCCGGAGCGGGCTCGGGCTCAGGCTCGGGCTCGGGCTGCGGAGTCGGCGCGGGGGCCGCCTCCGCCGCCGGAGCGGCGCCGCCCGGCTGGCCGTTCTCGTCGATGACGGCGAGCTCGGCACCGACCTCGACCGTCTCGTCCTCAGCCACGACGATCTTGGTGAGGACACCCGCGGACGGCGACGGGATCTCGGTGTCGACCTTGTCGGTCGACACTTCGAGGAGCGGCTCGTCAGCCTCGACGCGCTCGCCCTCCTTTTTCAGCCAACGGGTTACCGTGCCCTCGGTCACGCTCTCGCCGAGCTGGGGCATCTGTACGGAGACCGGCATCGTTATTCTTCTCTCGCGTTCTGATCTCGAGGGCTGGACTAGTTGTGTACGTGCAACGGCTTGCCGGCCAGAGCCAGCATCGCCTCACCCATGGCCTCGGACTGGGTCGGGTGTGCGTGGATGAGCTGGGCGACCTCTGCGGGCAGCGCCTCCCAGTTGTAGATCAGCTGGCCCTCGGTGACGAGCTCGCCGATGCGCCGGCCCACCATGTGGACACCGACGACGGGGCCGTCCTTCTGGGCGATGACCTTCACGGCGCCCGCGGTGCCGAGGATCTGGCTCTTGGGGTTGCCCGCGAGGTCGTAGACCTGCTCGACGATCTCGAGACCGCGCTCGGCCGCCTGGGCCGAGGTGATCCCGACCGAGGCCACCTCGGGGTCGGAGTAGGTGATGCGCGGCACGCCCGCGTAGTCGATGGGCGGCGGGTTGAGACCGGCGATGTGCTCGGCCACCATGATCCCCTCCGCGAACCCCGCGTGCGCGAGCTGCAGAGTCGGGATGAGGTCGCCGATGGCGTAGACGCCCGGCACGGACGTCTGGCAGTGCTCGTCGACCACGACCGCGCCGCGCTCGACGGTGATGCCCTGCTCCTCGAAGCCCATGCCCGCCGACACCGCGCCGCGGCCGACGGCGACGAGCAGCAGCTCGGCGTCGAGCGTCTTGCCGTTGGCCAGGGTGACGACCACGCCCGTCTCGGTGGTCTTGGCGCTGTCGAAGAAGACGCCCAGCTCGTATTTGATGCCGCGGCGGCGGAAGGCCCGCTCGAGCAGCTTGGAGCTGGACTCCTCCTCGGTCGGCAGCAGGTGCGGCAGCGCCTCGACGATCGTGACCTCGGCCCCGAACGAGCGGTAGACGCTGGCCAGCTCGACGCCGATCACGCCGCCGCCGAGCACGATCACCGAGGCGGGCACGCGCTCCATCTTCAGCGTGTGCTCGCTGGTGATGACGCGCTCGCCGTCGATGTCGAGGCCGGGCAGCGACTTGGGGGCCGAGCCGGTGGCCAGGACGAGGTTGCGGCCCTCGACGACCTCCGAGCCGACCTGGATCCGGTTGGCGCCGACCAGCCGGCCCTCGCCCTCGATGATCGTCACGCCCGCGCCCTTGAGCAGGCCCTGCACGCCCTTCCAGGCCCGCGTGACGATCTTGTCCTTGAAGGCGTGGACGCCCTGCACGTCGATGCCCTCGAAGCGGGCCTTGACGCCGTACGCCTCGCTCTCGCGGGTCTCGTCGGCGACCTCGGCGGAGTGGAGCAGGGCCTTCGTGGGGATGCATCCCCTGTGGAGGCAGGTGCCGCCGATCTTGTCCTTCTCGATCAGGGCGACCGACTTGCCCAGCTCAGCCGCCCTTAGCGCGCAGGCGTAACCGCCGCTGCCGCCCCCTAGGACGACGATGTCATAGGCCACAGGAAGGCTCCTTGTCGGGGTGTTCGTGATGCCGTCATCTTTTCATTTGTTTCAGATGCTCGCGTGCCGCTCTGCGAGTCCGATGAGGGTGCGGGTGATGGCGCCGGTGCCGCCCTTCGGTGTGTAACCGTACGGCTCGCCCTTGTTGAACGCGGGACCGGCCATGTCGATGTGGGCCCAGCGCACTCCGTCGGGCACGAACTCCTTCAGGAAGATGCCCGCCGCCAGCATGCTGCCCCACCGCTCCGGCTGGAGGTTGGCGATGTCGGCGATCGGGGAGTCGAGACCCTTGCGCAGTTCCTCCGGCAGCGGCATGCCCCACGCGCCCTCGCCGGCGGCGCCCGCGGCCTCGACCACCAGCTCCCTGATGGCGTCGTCGTTGGCCATGACGCCGGCGGTGCGCCAGCCGAGCGCGACGATCTGCGCGCCCGTGAGGGTGGCCACGTCGACGATCAGGTCAGGGTTGTCCTCGGCGGCCCTGGCGATGCCGTCCATGAGCACCAGGCGGCCCTCGGCGTCGGTGTCGAGCACCTCGACCGTCTTGCCGCTGTAGCTGTGGATGACGTCGGAGGGGCGCTGCGCGGTGCCGCTCGGCAGGTTTTCCGCCAGGCACAGGTAGCCGACGGCGTTGACGGGCAGGCCGAGCCGGGCGATGCCGAGCACCGCGCCGAGCACCGCGCCCGCGCCGCCCATGTCGGACTTCATCCAGTCCATGGAGGCCGAGGGCTTGAGCGACAGGCCGCCCGAGTCGAACGTGATGCCCTTGCCCACGAAGGCGAGCGTCTTGCCGGCCTCGGGGTGGCTGTAGGCGAGGCGGACCAGGCGCGGCGGGTTGGCCGAGCCCTGGCCGACGCCGATGAGGCCGCCGTAGCCGCCGTCCTTGAGCTGCTTGTCGTCGAGCACCTCGACGCGCAGCCCCGCCTCCCCGCCCAGCCGCTCGGCGATCTCGGCGAACTTCGCCGGCCACAGGTCGGAGGGAGGCGTGTTGACCAGGTCGCGGACCAGCGAGACCGACTCGGCCAGCACACCGGCGCGCTCGGCCACGGCCTCCGATTCGCCGGACAGCTCGCCGGTCAGCACCGTGAGCTCGGCGACCGGCGCCTTCTGCTCGCCGTTGGTGCGGTAGCGGGCGAAGGCGTACGCGCCCAGCAGCCCGCCGAGCGCCACGGCCTCGGCCTCCTCCGCGGTGCCGGCGGGCAGGGCGAGCACGGCGCGGGAGGTGCCGGCCAGGGAGCGCACGGCGGCGCCGGCGGCGCGGCGCAGACCCTCCGGGCCGGGGGACTCGCCCAGGCCGACGGCGACCAGCAGCGGGGCGGCGATGGCGCCGAACGTCGGCAGCTTGGCCAGTTCACCCGCCTTGCCGGAGAAGGCGACGGCGCTGAGCGAGGCGGCGAGCTTGCCGCCGAAGGCGGCCTCGAGCGCCTCGCCGCCCGTCGCGGGGGCGGGGCCGTCCTGGCCCGACCGGAAGCCGACGACCAACGCGTCGGTGTCGATGGAGACTGGATCTGCTGAGTTCAGCCGCACAGTGGTCACGTAAACCGATGCTATCCACGGTTTCTACGTACTCACAAACAGGGGTTCATCCTACCAATCAATGGTCAGTGCATCCTGATTGATGGTGCTAGTCTCATTAGCACCATGTTGCTGACCCTCGATATGAATGACGCCCGGCCGCTGCACGAGCAGGTCGCGGGCGCCATCCGCCGCGCCATCGGCGAGGGCTCCTACCGGCCGGGCGACCGCCTGCCGCCGGCCCGGGACCTGGCCGGCGCACTGGGCATCAACCCCAACACCGTCCTGCGCGCGCTGCGTGAGCTGCGGGACGAGGGGCTGCTGGAGTTCAGGCGGGGCCGCGGCGTCAGCGTGTCCGGGCGCGCCGACGGCCGCGCCCTGATCGCGCAGCGGGCGCGCGAACTGCTCGACGAGGCCAAGAAGCACGGCTACAGCCGTGACGACCTCATCACCATCCTGGAGGAACTGACGTGAAACCCCATGTCATCGCCGCCGCGTGGGGACCGGCCGTGACCGCCGTGCTGCTCCTGGCCTCCTTCCCGGTACGCGACCGGCTGCCCGAGCCGATGGCCACGCACTGGTCGGGCAGCGTGCCCGACGGCTCCAACTCGTTCACGGGACACCTGGTCACCATCACGATCATCTGGGCCGGGACGTGGCTGCTCCTGCTGGCGGTCAGTGCGCGGGGGCAAGGGCGGCGCGTCCACCGGATGGTCTCGCGGGGCTCCCTCTTCGGGGCGGGCGCGCTCATGCTCGCCGCGAACGCCTCCACGCTGGCGGCCAACCTCGACGCCGCCGACTGGAGAGCGGCCGTCCAGCCGGGCTGGCACCTGCCCGCGGTCCTCGCCACCATGGTCGCGACCGGCCTCCTCGCCGGATACCTGGGCCGGGGCGCCCCCGACCGGCCTGCCCCGGAGAGCCAGTCACCGCCGCGCCTGCGGCTCAAGCCCGGCCAGCGGACGGTCTGGATCAGCCGGACCGGCAACCCGTGGCTCTCCGCGGTCGCCCTCGTCTCGTTCGCCGCCGTCGCCGGGGTGGCCGTGCCGACCTTCCTGGGCGTCATACCGGAGGGCGTCGCCGCCGCCGTCCTGCCGGGCCTCGTCCTGGTGCTCGCGCTCTCCCTGGTGACCATGTCGGTCACCGTCCGGGCCGGGGACGACGCGGTCAGGCTGGCGTTCGGCGCGCTGGGATGGCCGGCGCGCCGGATCCTGCTGTCCAGGATCGACGCGGCCTGGGCGGAGGAGCGCCGGCCCGGCGAGGTCGGCGGCTGGGGCTTTCGCGGAGTGCCGGGAAGCGCCACCATCATGCTGCGTGGTGGCGAGTGCCTGGTCCTCCGCTACCGCTCCGGCGGCCGGCTCGCGATCAGCATCGACGACGCCGAACGCGGCGCATCCCTCATCAACGCCCTAATCGCGGAGCGTGTGGAGTCATGAAGAGACCTCTGCTCATTTTCATCGTCCCGGCCTTCGGGCTGTCCTGGGCGGCGGCGCTGCCCCTCTGGCTGAACGGAGGACTGGGCTCGCCGCAGCTTGCCGGACTGGCCACGCTGATGATGTTCACACCGGCCGTGGGCGTGCTCGGCGTGTGGGCCGTCTCGCGCACGCCGTTCCGTGAGTGGGCCACGCACACCGGTCTGACGCTCGGCGAGCGGAAGGGGCGCACGGGCCTGCTCGTGCTGGCCGCCTGGCTCGGCGTGCCGCTGCTGGTGCTGCTCGCCATGGGCCTCAGCGCCGCCGTCGGCCTGGTCTCCCTGGACCTGGAGGAGTTCAGCCTGCTCAGGGCGGCGCTGGAGGCCCGGGGCATGCAGGTCCCCGCCGACCTCGGCACGGTGGTGGTCCTGCAACTCGTGGTGGCCATCGCGGCCGGGCCGGTGCTGAACGCGATCCCGGTGCTGGGGGAGGAGTGGGGCTGGCGCGGCTGGCTGCTGCCCCGGCTCACCTCCACGAACGGCATGGTCGCCGGCCTGCTGATGTCCGGGGCGATCTGGGGCCTGTGGCACGCCCCGCTCACCCTGCTCGGCTACAACTACCCGAGGCTGGGCTCGTGGGCGGCGCTGTTCTTCATCGGCTTCTGCGTGCTGGCCGGGGTGCTGATCGGGTGGTTGCGGCTGCGTACGGGCAGCGTGTGGCCGGCGGTGGTCGCCCACGGCTCGCTGAACGCCGTCGCCCCGCCCGCCCTGCTGCTCGGCTCCGCCGCCGCGCCCCCGAACGAGGTCCTGGCCGGGATCACCGGCCTGGTGGGCTGGGTCCTGCTGGCCCTGGTCGGCGCCGTCCTCCTCCGCTTCTTCCCGGTACGCCCCCCGCAGCCGCCCACCGCGGACCCCGCGGAGCGGCACTCACCCTCACAGGCCGCCGAAGCCTGACCCCGCCCCGCCGTACGGGGATCACCCTCGCGCTTCCCGCACGAGACCCGTTACCGGAGCGCGTCCACCGGGGAGGGGCGCCCGCTCGCCCGAAGGATCGCTTACGAAAGGGCGACCGCTGCGACCAGTGCCGTGGCGGCGGCGCTCTCCACGAGGGCGCCCAGGACGTCGCCGGTGATCCCGCCGAGGCGGCGCCTGGCCCGCCGCAGCAGCATCAGCGCGGCGGCCAGCCCGGCCAGCAACGCCATCGGCGCCGCCACCACACCGGACAACCCCAGCCCGACGCCCCCGGCCCGCTCCTCCGGCTCGTCCGCCACGGCCACGGCGACGAACCGACCGGTGAGAGGGTCCGGCGAGGGGCAGGCGATGCCGTCGTGGACGCCTCCCTCGGCCTCGCTCCCTCCGGCGGGAAGGCCGAGGCGGCAGAGCACCTGCGCCGAGACGGCGGCCCTCTCCTCGGCTTGCGCCGATTCGCCGGACGCCGATCCGGGAGGCGCCGATTCGGTGGGCGCGGTGGGCGCCGGCTCGGTGAGGGAGGAGCCCGTCGGCGGCCGGCCGTCCAAGGCCCAGATGCCGGCGCCGGGGGTGGTGAGCAGGCCGAGCACGGCGGTCCCCAGCAGTGCGGCCAGGGTGGCGAGCCAGGCGGCGGAGCGGCCGACCGTACCCGCCACCATCGCGCCCAGGCCGTCGGGCCGGGCGGCGGGGACGCCCGCGCGGCAGGCCCACGTGAGCGCCAGCCGCCCCGCCACGCAGGCCGTGACCAGAGCGGCGAACCCGGTCTCCGCCAGGGCGGCCATCTGGATGATCAGCGTGAACACCAGGGTCAGCACCCCGAACGGCCCGATGTCCGATTTTTTCATGATGTCGAGCGCCTGCTGGGCCGGTTTCCCGCTCCCCAGCCCGTCCGCGAGATCGGCCAGCCCGTCGAGGTGCAGCCCCCGGGTGAGCAGGGCCAGCAGCCCGAGCGCCAGCGCCGCTCCCAGCAGGGGCGGCAGACCGAGCAGCAGCGGCAGCCCGGCTGCGGATCCGAGCACCAGCCCCACCGCCGGGGCCAGCGTCATCGCCTGCCCCGCCACCTCCCGATCCACCCGCTCCACGCGGACGGGGAACACGCTGAGCGTGCCCACGGCGAACCGCAGCCCGTGCACCAGACGCATAACGGACGATCCTAGGGCCCACTAGTGTGGCGGGATGCACGTGGTTGAACTGGAAGGCGTAGGTGTCCGGGTCGTCGGCAAGTCACTGCTCGACGCCGTTGATTGGCAGGTGGACTACGGCGACCACTGGGCGGTCCTCGGCCCCAACGGCGCGGGAAAGACGACGTTGCTGTCGCTGGCCGGCGCCGTACGGCATCCCAGCGAGGGCACGGTCAAGGTGCTCGGTCACCGGCTCGGCCGGGTCGACGTCCGTGAGCTGCGCCGCCACATCGGCCTCGTCGCGGTCAGCCAGGGGCTGATCGACGAGGAACTGCTGGAGGAGGAGGGCGCGACCGCCCACACGGTGGTGCTCACCGGCCACACGGGGACGAGCGTGCCGCTGTGGGACAAGTACGGCGACACCGAGCACGACCGAGCCCACCGGCTCCTGGCCGACCTGGGCTGCAAGGACCTGGCGGAGCGGCCGTTCCGCGTCTGCTCGCAGGGGGAGCGGGCCCGGATCAGGGTGGCCAGGGCGCTCATGGCGGACCCGGCGGTGCTACTGCTCGACGAGCCGTTCGCCGGCCTCGACCTCCCGGCCCGCGAAGACCTCATCGCCGCCGTCGAAGACCTGGCCACGACCAGGCCCGTGCTCACCACCGTGACGGTGACCCACCACCTTGAGGAGGTGCCGGCGACGACCACGCACGCCATGCTGATGCGCGACGCGCGCGTCCTGGCCTCGGGCCCGGTGGCGGACGTCCTCACCCCGGCCAACCTCTCCGACTGCTTCGGCCGCTCCCTGCACGTGGACCGCCTCGACGGCCGCTGGTACGCCAGAGCCGCACGTTCCTGACCCGATCCGACCCGGTCTCACCCGACCGGGCCCGTCCCTCACCCGGCCCCATGTGAGCTCCGGGCCGTCACGGCTCCTGAGCGAAGTCAGAGGTCGAGGACGCGTCCCGCGACCACCAGCGCCGCCTGCTCCGACTCGGCGGCCAGACGCGCGTTGAGACGGCCCAGGGCGTCCCTGAACGCCCGCCCGCTGGCCGTCGCGGGCACCACCCCCAGCCCCACCTCGTCCGACACCGCCACGATCCGCTCAGGCGTCTGCCGCCACGCCGCCACCAGCTCGTCGCAGCGGGCCTCGACGGGAGCCCGGTCGCCCTCCCAGGCCCCGTGCTCGTCGAACACCGCCGCCAGCCAGGTCCCCAGGCCGTCGACGAGCAGCGGCGCGGTCGCCGAGCGGATCGCCGTGACCAGGTCGATGGTCTCGGCGGTGTCCCAGTGCGCGGGCCGCCGCTCCCGGTGCGCCCGCACCCGGGCCGCCCACTCCCCGTCGCCCGCGCCGTCCGGGCCGGTGGCGACGTACGTGACGTACGGCTCGGCCGCCAGCCACAGCTCCGCCTCGGCCGACTTCCCGGACCGGGAGCCGCCCAGTAGCAGCGCACGCCGGGGCGGCGGGTCCTGAGCGGCGCCGGCGGCTGTCATGTTCAGCTCGGGGCCACCGGCTGTGACGTCCGGCTCGGCGCCGGCGGTCGTGACGTTCAGTTCGGCGCCGTCGGTGACCAGGCGCGCTCCCCACAGCCGCAGCCGCCTGGCCAGCTCCTCCTCCGAACGCACCCGGTGATCGAGCCAGGCGGCCACCACCAGGGTCGCGCCGTCCACCAGCCCCGCCCGCCGCAGCTCTCCGAGGCGCTCCGGGCGGTCGAGCAGGTCGATCAGCACCACGTCGTACCTGGCGGGGCCGTCGGCGGGCACCGGCCGCCCCGGCGGCAGGCAGAGGAGGCTGGAGCCGTCCGGGCAGGTCAGGGCCAGGCCGCCGGCGCAGGCCCGGTAGCCGTCCGGCAGCACGCCGCCGGCGCGGCCGGCGCGGCCGTCGGGGGAGTCGGGGGAGCCGCTGGTGAAGCCGTCGGTGAGGGAGAAGCGCGCGAGGCCGTCCACGACCGCGCCGAAGGGGCGACGGTGGCCGGAGGGGAGGGCGGCGCACGAAACGCAGCGGCAGCCGGGCTCGGGCCAGCCCGCGCCGCCCGCCGTGCCGGTGAGGAGGACTTTCACCGCGCCGAGCGTACAGAGCCGCGAAAGGCGAGGGCGACGGCCGCCCGCTTCGCCGCACCGGCGGGGGACGACACGATGTGCGCGCGGCATCGATGGAACTCCGGGCGCCGGAGTAGGGTTCCAGTGCCTGCGGAGGGTGCGCCGGCGAACTGGCGGAAAAGGAGCGTATGGCATGACATGGCGGTGGCGTTATGAAAATGCAAGTGGTGGTGAGGTAACAGATCGCCCTTTGCCGCGAGAAGTGTTTCCAAGTCAGGCCGACGCCGAGTCCTGGCTGGGTGAAAACTGGCGTGACCTGCTCGAATCCGGTGTCGAGCAGGTCGCCCTGCTCGACGAGGACCGCGTTGAATACACGGGGCTGTCATTGCGCCCCGAGTGAGTCCCGGTAAAAGGAAAACCCCTTGAGCCGCGAAAGGGCTCAAGGGGTTTTTGTTGTTATGGGCGGCTGCTCGGGCTCTGGGTCTTGGCGGGGTCGCGCTCGACGACCGAACCGAGCACGTCGTCGATCCGCTTCAGCACCTCGGCGTCCAGCTTGACGCCCGACGCCTTGACGTTGTCGCGCACCTGCTCGGGCCGGGTGGCGCCGACGATGGCGCTGGAGACGTTCGGGTTCTGCAGCACCCACGCGATCGCGAGCTGGGCCATGCTGAGCCCCAGGTCGGCGGCGATCGGCTTGAGCTCCTGCACCCGGCCCAGCACGTCGTCGTTCATGAAGCGCGCGATCATGGCGCTGCCGCTCTTGTCGGTGGCCCGCGAGCCCTCGGGCGGCTGCCGGCCGGGCACGTACTTGCCGGTGAGCACGCCCTGCGCGATCGGGGACCAGACGATCTGGCCGATTCCCTCACGCTCGGACAGCGGCACGACCTCGGCCTCGATGACCCGCCACAGCATCGAGTACTGGGGCTGGCTCGACACGATGCGGTCGAAGCCCATCTCGTCGGCGATCTTCAGGGCCCGGGAGATCTGGTCGGCGTTCCACTCGCTGACGCCGACGTAGAGGACCTTGCCCTGGCGTACGAGGTCGTCGAAGGTCTTGAGCGTCTCCTCCAGGGGCGTCTCGTTGTCGAATCGGTGAGCCTGGTACAGGTCCACGTAGTCGGTCTGCAACCGGCGCAGCGAGGCGTTGATCGACTCGGTGATGTGCTTGCGCGACAGGCCGCGGTCGTTCCGGCCGGGACCGGTGGGCCAGTAGACCTTCGTGAAGATCTCCAGCGACTCTCTGCGCACGCCCTTCAGGGCCCGGCCGAGCACCTCCTCCGCCTTGGTCCCCGCGTAGACGTCGGCGGTGTCGAACGTGGTGATGCCCTCGTCGAGTGCCGCCTGCACGCACTTCTTGGCGGCGTCCTCCTCGACCTGGGAGCCGTGGGTGAGCCAGTTGCCGTAGCTGATCTCGCTGACCATGAGACCGCTGCGACCAAGGTGTCGGAATTCCATGCGTACGACTTTAATCCCGGCGCATGGGGTGATTCGTTTCGGGATAGGGTGCGCGACGTGCTGAAGCTCGTACGGCTGGGGCTGACGGCGGCCATCGTGACCGCGATCGTGGTCCGGCTGCGCCGCCGCGCCCGCATGCCTGAGGCGGCCGAGCCCGTCCCCACGGCCCCGGAACCGGCCCTCCGCATGCGCCTGAGCCTGGAATGGGCCGTGATCGCCGCGGCGGTGGCGCTCACGCTGACGGCCGCGCTCCTGCCCTGGAACATCCAGGGGAACGCCGAGGGGGCCGCCGAGGCGTCCCGGCACGACGAGGCGCAGCAGGCCGTGTTCGCCGACGTGGAGGAGATCCAGGCGAGCGCCACGCCCTGGCAGCCGCAGCCTTCGGAGCCGCCGGCCGCGATCCCCGACCCCGCCTGCGCGCCCGCGCCGCGCCCGGTCACCGTGCGGCCGATCGACCCGAAGGTCAGGCGGGCCGTGGACCGGCAGTGGCGGCGGATCGAGCGGTGGCTGAAGGCGAACGCGCCCCGCACCTATCGGACGCTCCAGCCCCCCGGCAGGGCCCGCACGATCGCCGTCGCCGAGTCTCAGATGGGCGTGGACTTCCCCGACGACCTGCGCGCCTCGCTCCTGCGCCACAACGGCGCGCGCGGGGTGGGGGCGTTCGGGTTCGGGTTCGACGGGGCGTTCAACCTGGGCACGCGGGGCATCAGGGACTCCTGGCGCGAGATGTGCTCGTGGGAGCCCGCCGGCGCGGGCCAGGACCCGGCCACCGAGCTCTGGAACGGCCGGATGATCCCGTTCCTGTACTTCCCCGGGCGTGGCCCGGACGCGCTCTCCTACGCCGTGGCCGACTCCGCGGACGGCGGCGTGCGCTGGAACGACGCGGCCAAGGTGTCTCACGGCGCGGCGTCGTACCACTCGCTCATGCGGGCCGTGGCCGACGCCCTGGAGAGGAACCAGGCGTACGAAGGCCGGCGGCCCGCGGTCGAGCGAGGCGTGCTGCGCTGGGAGAACGCCGGATAGCCGGTGACTTCTCCGGCTTGTTTCCTCGGATTATTTCTTCGGTGGCACCGGCTTTCCGCCCGGCAGCACCATGGGCGGCGGGAAGCGCAGCTTGCGGATCTGCAGGGCCCGCATCGCCGCGTAGAAGCCCACGCCCTTGACGCTCTCGCCGGGCAGTTTCTCCGCCACCAGCCGCTTGACCTTCCAGGCCACGAAGATGGAGGTGAAGAGCACGCCGATCATCATGATCGGCCAGCCGACGGCGATGACGAGGTTGAGGACCTGGGCGCGGACGGCCATCGGCCAGGGAATCCACGTGGCCAGCAGGATCAGTAGCGAGAACGGCAGGAAGTACTGGCTCGGCAGCCGCCGCGCGTCGACCCAGTCACGCGCGAACTTGCGCGCGGGGCCCTTGTCGCGAACGGGAAAATACCGCTCTTCACCGGCGAGCATGCCCTGGCGGGCCCGGTCACGCTCGGCGGCCTGCTTGGCCCGCATCTGCCGATAGGCCTCTTTGCGGTCTTTCGGCGCGGAGACATATTGGCGCCGTTTGCCTTCGGCATCTCGGCGCTTGGGTGTGGGACGACCTTTACCCTGGGGCTTAGGATCGTCAGCGGGGACGGGGGTGTCGTCCACGGAGGTTTGGGAACGGCGTCGCAACACGACGTCAACCCTACCTGGAGTGCAACTTAGTGACGCCCTCGTGCGTTATGCGTAGGGTAATCCCAAGGCGGCTGCGCTGCATTGGGTGAACACCAGCACGACCTAGAAGGGGACGGCCGACGCGCATGAGCGTGATGAAGAGACTTTCGATGATCTTCAAGTCCAAGGCCAACAAGGCCTTGGACAAGATGGAGGATCCGCGCGAGACCCTCGACTACTCCTACCAGCGGCAGCTTGAGCTGCTGCAGAAGGTGCGCAGAGGCGTGGCCGACGTCGCCACCTCGCGCAAGAGGGTTGAGCTGCAGATAACCGGAATTGAGAAGCAGGCCCAGCGCTATGAGGAGCAGGGCCGTAAGGCGCTGTCCGTCGGGCGTGAGGACCTGGCTCGCGAGGCCTTGCAGCGGCGGTCCAATCTGCAGACGCAGATGGCCGACCTCAAGGTCCAGCACGACAACCTGCAGGCCGAGGAAGAGAAGCTGACCACGGCTTCCCAGCGGCTGCAGGCCAAGGTCGACTCCTTCCGCACGAAGAAGGAGACGATCAAGGCGACCTACACCGCGGCCGAGGCGCAGACGCGCATCAACGAGGCCTTCAGCGGCATCTCCGAGGAGATGGGCGACGTCGGCCTGGCGATCCAGCGCGCCGAGGACAAGACGGCGCAGATGCAGGCGCGTGCCGGCGCGATCGACGAGCTGCTGGCCAGCGGCGCGCTCGACGACTACAGCGGCACCCGCGGCGACGACATCCAGGCCGAGCTCGACCGCATGGGCGGCGGCATGGACGTCGAGCTGGAGCTGGCCAGGATGAAGGCGGAGCTGGGCCAGGGCCCGGCGCCGAAGAGCGCGATCGAGCAGGGGCAGCCGCAGCAGCAGCCCCAGGCGCAGCAGCCGCAGCAGCAGGGCAACACCCAGCAGCTGCGTCAGCCTGGGGAGGGCGCATGATTGTCAGGATCATGGGCGAAGGCCAGGTCGAGATCTCGCCCGAGGACATCGCGGTGCTCAACGAGCTCGACGGTGAGCTCGAGGCGGCGATCGAGACGGGCGACGAGGATGCCTTCCGCGTCAAGCTGCACGCGTTGCTCGACAAGGTGCGCCACGTGGGCAAGGCGCTTCCCGACGACAGCCTTGAGCCGTCAGAGCTGATCCTTCCCCCCGCGGACGCCTCGATCGAGGAGGTCCGGGAGATGCTGGGCGACCAAGGCCTCATCCCGGGCTGAGCCCGTGAGCACGAGGTTCGCGTCCGACCGTGGCCTGACCACCCGCATGGTCGTGACGATGTTCCTGCTCGGCCTGCTCTACGTCGTGTTCGTCGGCGTCCTGATCGCCATCGGCGTGCGGGCGCTGTTCGTGCTGGTGCTGGCCGGAGGCCTGCTGCTGGTGCAGTACTTCCTGTCTGACCGCATCGCCCTGTTCGCGATGCACGGGCGGGAGGTCTCTCCGCAGGAGGCCCCTGAGCTGCACGGCCTCATCGACCGGCTCTGTGCCATGGCCGACATGCCCAAGCCGCGGGTGGCGATCGCCGATTCCGACGTCCCCAACGCGTTCGCCACCGGCCGCAACCAGAAGAACTCCGTGGTCTGCGTGACCACCGGCATCCTGCGCCGCCTTGAGCCGCAGGAGCTCGAGGGCGTCCTCGCGCACGAGCTGTCGCACGTCGCGCACCGCGACGTCGCCGTCATGACGATCGCCTCGTTCCTCGGCATCGTGGCGGGGCTCATGACCAGGGTCGCGCTCTACACCGGCCTCGGCGGCCGCCGCAACGGCAACGGCCAGGGCGGCCTGCCCATCGGGGTCATCGTCCTGCTCGTCTCGATCGTCGTGTACGCCATCAGCTTCCTGCTCACCCGCGCCCTGTCGCGCTACCGTGAGCTGGCGGCAGACCGGGCGGGCGCCCTGCTCACGCAGCGCCCATCCGCCCTGGCCAGCGCGCTGGTCAAGGTGAGCGGCGAGATGGCCAGGATCCCGACCCGCGACCTGCGCGAGGCGGAGCCGTTCAACGCCTTCTACTTCGCCCCGGCGCTGGCCAAGGGCACGACGCTGGCGAGCCTGTTCTCGACGCACCCGCCGCTGGAGCGGCGCCTAGAGGAACTGGCGAACATCTCCAAGCAACTGGGAAGGGGCTGAGAGCCGCATGGGCTGGCTCGACGCACTGCTCGGCCGGTCGAAGCCGGTCAAGCCCAACCTCGACGCGCTGTTCGCGCTGCCGTCGGCGGCCGTGACGCTGGAGGCGGCGACCGGGCTGAAGCCCACCGGTCTCGGCTCCGTGGCGTTCCGGGCGGCCGAGGGCGGCGCGTTCGCCACGCTCGAAGGCGACGTCAAGGCGCTGCTCGGCGGGCGCGTCGAGGAGTCCGACGACGACTACGGCTACACCTGGCTGCTCGTCCGCCGCTCGCCCGACGCGCTCAGCGACCTCGTCACCGAACTGCACGCGGTCAACTCCTCGCTGGAGGGCGCCGGGTTCGGGCCGTCGCTGCTGTGCTCGCTGGTGTCGTTCGACCGCGAGGACGGCCGCCGGCTGGCCATCGTCTATCTGTACAAACGCGGCACGTTCTACCCGTTCGCGCCCCTGCCCGGGCAGAAGCGCGACAACGCGCTCGACCTGGAGGCCAGGGCCGCGCTGGAGGGCGAGCTGCCGCTGGAGCAGGATCTCAGCCGCTGGTTCCCCGTCTGGGGCGCCCCCGGGCTCTGAGCGGGCCCTGGGCGGGTCCTGGACGGGTCCTGGGATGGCGGGATCCGAAGCTGTGACCAGGGCGCTCCTGGGCGGTGATCGCCCTTGGTGATCTAATGATCACGTGGAGCGAAGATTGTCCGTGCTGGCCGCCGCCGCGTTCATCGTGGCGGCGGTGCTCGGCAGCGCGTGGATCACCGGCCAGTTCACCACCCCGCAGGTCGACAGGACCGACGGGTACGTCAGCGAGCTGGCCGCCCGCGACCAGCCCTGGACGCGGCTGTTCCGGGTCAGCGAGGCCCTGTCGGGACTGGCGTGCGCGCTCGGGGTGGCGCTGGTGCCGCGGGTGGCCCGCGAGTGGCCCGGCTGGCTGGCGCTGGCCGCGTTCGGGCTGCTCACGTTCGTGGCCGGGCTGTTCCCGCTGGACTGCGCCGCGCTCAGCGACCCCGCCTGTGCGCAGCGGGCGGCCTCCTTCGGGCACCGGATCCACACCCTGGCGGGCGCGCTGGCCACGGCGGCCGTGCTGATCGCCATGGCGCTGCTCGGCGGCCAGTGGCGCTCGCGCGTGTCGTGGCTGTTCACCTGGATGAGCCTGATCGCCACGCTGCTCACCCTCGCCGCCCTGGTCGCCGGGCACGGCGTGGGCCTCGCGCACCGCGCCCAGCTCACCATGTTCGCCGTCTGGCTCGTGTACGTGGCGATGCGCCTGCTCATCGACGACGACCAGGAGGAACGTGCGGCCGCGTACGGCCGCCCGCACGTCCTCGAACAGGGCTCGGGGCCCGCCGTCCTGATCACCGCGGGCCCGGCGGGCGCCTGGTTCCACTGGGACGCCGTCGCCGGAGAGCTGACCGGCCGCCACCGCGTCATCCGCTTCGACCGCCCCGGGCTCGGCCTCAGCCCCCGCCCACCGGCCCCGCCCACCCTGTACGCCGAGGCCGCCCGCCTGGCCGCGCTGTCTCCCGCCCACCCCGAGCAGGTCACCGTGGTCGCGCACGGCGTCGCCTGCTGGCACGCCGAGGCGTTCGCCCGCCTGCACCCGCTCTGCCTGGCCGGGCTCGTCCTGGTGGACCCCGCCCGCGTCGACGAGCGCCGGCCGCTCGCGGCGGCCGAGGCCGCGGGCCGGTGGCTGCCCGCCCTGGGCGGCACGTGGGGGGCCACCGCCGTGGCCCGTGTGGCCGGACCCGCCGCGCACCGGCTGCTCGCCGGGCATCCGGACCCGTCGGGCGTCTACCGCATGGGCAAGGTGCCCGCCGCGGTGGCGGGGGAGTGGCTGGCCCGTCGCCACATGGCCGCCGACCTGCGCCGGCTCCGGGCCGAGAAGCCGTTCCCCGCCGTACCGGTCACCGTGATCGCCACGGACGGCCGGGACTGCCGGGAGCGGCTGGCAGGCGATCTCTGCGCCGAACTCGTCCGCCTGACGCGTACCGGCCGCGGGATCCCGCTGCTCGATCCGCGGGCCGTCGCCCAGGCGGTGTCACCGTGATCCACACGAACGGGTGACGGGAAGCCGCGCCAGCCACCAGAATGGCGGGAAAGACGCCATATCTGGGGGTGCCAATGCCGGACCTCGCGGCCCTGAGGCCAGGGGATCCCGCGACGGTGGGCGAATACGGTCTGGCCGGGCGGCTGGGCGAGGGCGGGCAGGGCATCGTCTATCTCGCCACAGGGCCGGACGGGACCAAGGTGGCGCTCAAACTGCTGCGGTCCGACCTGGCGGGTGACGCCGAGGCGTCGGAGCGGTTCGTCCGCGAGGTGGCGCTGGCGCGGCGGGTGGCGCCGTTCTGCACGGCCCAGGTCATCGAGACGGGGCTGTTCGGCGGTCGGCCGTACATCGTGAGCGAGTACATCGACGGCCCCACCCTCACCGACGTCGTACGCACCCAGGGCCCCCGCTCAGGCGCCTCCCTGCACCGGCTGGCCATCGGCACCATCACCGCGCTGGTCGCCATCCACCAGGCCGGGATCGTGCACCGCGACTTCAAGCCGTCGAACGTGGTGCTGGCCTCCGACGGCCCCCGGGTGATCGACTTCGGCATCGCCAGGGCGCTCGACCTGACCTCGACGCTCACGGGCACCGCGATCGGGACGCCCTCGTACATGGCTCCCGAGCAGCTCACCGAGTCGAGCCCCGGGCCGAGGTCGGACATGTTCGCGTGGGCGTGCACGCTGCTGTTCGCCGCGTCGGGGCAGCCGCCGTTCGGGCAGGACAGCCTGCCCGCGGTGGTCAACCGCATCATGAACACCGAGCCCGACGTCGGCGCCGTCCAGGACCCGGCCCTGCGCGCGCTGGTCGCGGACTGCCTGGCCAAGGATCCCGCCAGGCGGCCGACGGCGAGCGAGGCCCTCATGCGCCTGCTCGGCCACGCCCCGGCCGCCCAGCCGCCCGGTCTGCTCCAGCAGGGCAGCGCCGCGGCCGCCGCAGGACCGACGCCGTTCGCCTCCGGGCGGCCGCCGCACGCGTCCGGTCCGGTGCCGTACGGGGCCGGTCAGGGGCCGCACGTCTCCGGCCAGGGGCCGTACGGGGCCGGTCAGGGGCACACGTCCGGGCAGACGCCGTACGCGTCGGGGCCGGGAACGTCGAGGCCGGGAACGTCGAGGCCGGGAGTGTCGGGGCCGGGAGCGGCCGGGCCGGGCGCGTACGCGCCGCCTCCGGGTCGCCCCGTCCCCTTCCACCCCGGTCCGCACACGCGCCCCACCAGGAAGAAGCCCACCGGCTGGATCATCGCGGCCAGTGTGGCGGGCGCGCTCACGCTCGCCGCGGCCAGCGCGCTCGTCGCCGTCCGCCTGGCCGCCCTGCCCGGCGGCACCGAGACCCGGGGCCCGTCCTCCACGCCGTCCCCCACGGAGTCCCCGGCCACTTCGAGCGGCACCCCCAGCGCCACTCCCAGCGCCACCCCCAGCGCCACCGCGACCGCCGCCCGTTCGATCGAGCTTCCCGGCACGTCGGTGACGATCAAGGAGAGGGACGGCGACCCGATCAGGCTCGCCTCCTACACGGCCGGCAGCGCCAAGCGCCTCTACGTCAGGAAACACGCCACCGGCACGTTCTCCGCCGACAGCCGCTACTTCGAGTACGCGCTCGACCCCAAGACCAACCGGGCCCTCGGCACCGACGTCGACTACAGCACCGACTTCTACGCCACCGTGTCGATCATCGACCACGTCACCGGCCAGAAACGCCTCGTCAAGCTCAGCCCCAAGCCGGTCTTCCCCACCACGCCCCGCTGGTCCCCCGACGGCACGCGCGGCCTGGTCACCCTCTACAAGGGCACGACCGGCAACACCACCGAATACGGCTACGGCATCATCGACGTGGCCGCGGGCAAGGGCCGCGTGTTCCAGGTGAAGGAGCGGGGCGCGGGGGAGTGGCGCTTCTTCTGGGACGCGGGCGGCCAGGCGGTGGGCACCTGGGTGGGCGGCAAGATGAAGTTCTACGACCTGGACGGCAAGCTCGTGCGCACCCTCGCGGACGCCGGGTCGCCGGTGTGGGTGGAGGGCGACGACATCTCGCCGTCCGGCACCCGCTTCCTGGCCCACTGCACCACGGCCGGCACCTCGCTGTGCGCCCGGTCCACCTCCGGCGACGACACCGCCCCCGTCACGATCCCGTTCGCCAGCAACCGGCTCATCGGCTGGTGGGACGACGACCACCTCGCCGTGTGGCGCACCAGGGGCGCCGGCTACGAAGCCGTCGTGATCGACCTGTCGGGGCAGGTCGGCCGGGTGCTGGCGACCGCGCCCAAGAAGGCCGAGTTCGACAAGATGGGCTTCCGCTTCAGCAGGACGGCCGCCTAGGTCCTTCGCGGGGCCCGGAGCGCGACCTAGGATCAAGGACGGAACCCCACCCGAGGGAGTTGGCGTGGACATTACCGTGGTCGGCGAAGGCGCCGTCCTGGCCGCCCCCGACACGCTCCGGCTGCACGCGGGCGTCGAGGTCCGCAGGGCCTCCGCCGCGGAGTCCTTCGCCGCCGTGCGCGCCGCCGCCGCCCGCCTCGCCGAGGCGCTGGGCCAGGCGGGGGTCGCCGCGGAGGACGTACGCACGGTGGAGCTGTCCCTGGGCCCCGAGTACGAGGCGTATCCGAAGGTGGCCGCGTACCGGGCGGTGCAGGGGGTGGAGGTGGTCGTCCGCGACGTGAGCCGGGCCGACCACGTCATCGACACGGTGGCGGGCGTGGGGGAGGAGGCCAGGCTCAACGGCGTGGCCTTCGAGGTGTCCGACCCCGCCAAGGCGCTGGCCGAGGCCAGGGTCGCGGCGTTCAGGGACGCCGCCGCCAAGGCCGCCCAGTACGCCGAGCTGGCCGGCCGCCCGCTGGGCCGGGTGGTGTCGGTGAGCGAGGAGGTCAAGGGCGTGCCGCAGCCGATGAGGGCGGCCCAGACGATGATGGCCGAGGCGGGCGACTCGATCAGCCCGGGCCGCCAGACGCTGTCGGTCGCCGTACGCCTCGGCTACGACTTCGCCTAGCCGCGTCCCCCGGCCCCCTCCCGGCACCTTGGGGAGCCGGAAGGAGGCGGGAACGCGGGCGGAGGTCACGGCAGGGCGAGCATGCGGTCCAGGGCGGCCTTGGCCCAGTGGGTGGTGTCCTCGTCCACCGTGATCTGGTTGACGACCTCGCCGAGCACGAGCGACTCCAGCGCCCACACCAGGTGCGGCAGGTCGATCCGGTTCATCGTCGAGCAGTAGCAGACCGTGCGGTCGAGGAAAGAGATGTTCTTGTCGGGGAACGTCTGGGCCAGGCGCTTGACCAGGTTCAGCTCCGTGCCGATCGCCCAGCTCGACCCGGCGGGGGCCGCCTCCAGGGTCTTGATGATGTGCTCGGTCGAGCCCACGTGGTCGGCCTTGAGCACCACCTCGTGCCGGCATTCCGGGTGCACGAGGACGTTCACGCCGGGGATGCGCTCCCGTACGTCATCGACGGACTCGGCCGTGAAGCGGCCGTGCACCGAGCAGTGGCCCCGCCACAGGATCATCCGGGCCCGCTCGAGCTGCTCGCGCGTCAGGCCGCCGTTGGGGCGGTGCGGGTTCCACACCACGCAGTCCTCCAGGGACATGCCCATCTCCAGCACCGCCGTGTTGCGGCCCAGGTGCTGGTCCGGCAGGAACAGCACCTTCTCGCCCTGCGCGAAGGCCCAGTCCAGCGCGCGGCGGGCGTTGGAGGAGGTGCAGACGGCGCCGCCGTTCCGGCCGCAGAACGCCTTGATGTCGGCGCTGGAGTTCATGTATGTGACGGGAATCACCTGATCGGCGAGCCCGGCGTCCTCCAGCGCCTCCCAGCACTCCTCGACCTGGTCGAACGTGGCCATGTCCGCCATCGAGCAGCCGGCCGCCAGGTCGGGCAGGATCACCTTCTGGGCCGGGCTCGTCAGGATGTCGGCCGACTCGGCCATGAAGTGGACGCCGCAGAAGACGATGAACTCCGCGCCGGGCCGGGCGGCGGCCTGCTGGGCGAGCTTGAAGGAGTCGCCCGTCACGTCGGCGAACTGGATGACCTCGTCGCGCTGGTAGTGGTGGCCGAGCACGAACAGGCGGTCGCCGAGCGCCGCCTTGGCCTTGCGGGCCCGCTCCACCAGGTCCGGGTCCGAGGCGGGCGGCAGCTCGCCGGGACAGTCGACCCCCTTCTCGCTGTGCGGATCGGTGCCCCTGCCGAGGACGAAGAGCGGCAGTCCCGTCTGCGTGGCCATGGCCGTACCCCCTTATCGTCGGTTTGACGATACTCATCATGACACATGGCCGAATGTGGTTATTCCTGGGCAAGGCCCCCGGGAATGTGTGGCAACCCGCTGGTGTTGGTAGCGTCATTAGTAGGACGTCGGAAACAGACAGCCGGGTTAGGGAGTCAGAAGATGACGGTTGAGAGCAGCGAGACCACTCAGAGCAGCGAAACCACGGCGCAGGGCCTGCTCCTGACCGACGCGGCCGCCGCCAAGGTCAAGAGCCTGCTCGAGCAGCAGGGCGAGGAAGGTCTGCAGCTGCGGGTCGCCGTGCAGCCGGGTGGTTGTTCCGGCCTGCGCTATCAGCTCTTCTTCGACGACCGTTCGATGGACGGTGACGTCGTGTCGGACTTCGGCGGCGTCAGTGTCGTCACCGACCGGATGAGCGCCCCCTATCTGCTGGGCGCCTCCATCGACTTCGTCGACACGATCGAGAAGCAGGGCTTCACCATCGACAACCCCAACGCCACCGGCTCGTGCGCCTGTGGAGACTCGTTCAACTAGCGGTCGAGCCCGAGGCCGCCGCGGTCCCGCCCGCCTTTGTGCGTGCGGGACCTTCGCGTATTCTCGTGGGGCTCATTGGCCTGCTGACAACGAGGAAGAAGAATCCCGTGCGCATCGCCGTAACCGGCTCCATCGCGACAGACCACCTGATGACCTTCCCAGGAAGCTTCGGCGATCAGCTCATCGCCGAGCAGCTCGACCGGGTGTCACTCTCGTTCCTGGTCG
Source organism: Nonomuraea sp. NPDC050643 (assembly GCF_040654715.1). Classification (NCBI taxonomy): domain Bacteria; kingdom Bacillati; phylum Actinomycetota; class Actinomycetes; order Streptosporangiales; family Streptosporangiaceae; genus Nonomuraea; species Nonomuraea sp. NPDC050643. The sequence goes on from NZ_JBFAIM010000004.1 coordinate 335,198, forward strand.
ATGACCTTCAGATCCGTCGCGGTGGCTGCGCCGCGAACATCGCGTTCGGCATGGGCTGTCTCGGCCTCAAGCCGATCCTGGTGGGCGCCGTCGGCAACGACTTCGCCGACTACCGGTCCTGGCTGGAGCGCCACGGCGTCGACTGCGCCTCCGTGCACATCTCGGAGACCCAGCACACCGCTCGTTTCCTGTGCACCACCGACGAGCACCACAACCAGATCGCCTCGTTCTACACCGGGGCCATGGCCGAGGCGCGGCTCATCGAGCTGCAGCCGGTGAGCGACCGCGTGGGCGGGCTCGACCTGGTGCTGATCAGCCCCAACGACCCCGACGCCATGCTGCGCCACACCGACGAGTGCCGCCAGCGGGGCATCCCGTTCGCCGCGGACATCTCCCAGCAGCTCGCCCGCATGGAGGACGAGCAGATCCGCCAGCTCGTCGACGGCGCCGCCTACCTCTTCTCCAACGACTACGAGAAGGGGCTCATCGAGCAGAAGACCGGCTGGTCCGACGAGGAGATCCTCGACCGGGTCGGCGTCCGGATCACCACGCTCGGCCCCAAGGGCGCCGTCATCGACCGCAAGGGCGAGCCGTCCATCCAGGTCGCCCCCGCCCCCGAGGTGGGCAAGGCCGACCCCACCGGCGTCGGCGACGCCTTCCGCGCCGGCTTCCTGTCAGGGCTGGCCTGGGACCTGCCGCTGGAGCGCTGCGGGCAGATCGGCAACCTGACCGCCACGCACGTGCTGGAGCGGGTCGGCGGCCAGGAATACGAGCTGGGCCAGCAGGCCTTCCTCGAGCGGTTCAGCGCCGCGTACGGCGCCGAGGCGGCCGCGGAGATCTCCGGGCACGTCCACTGCTACCACCCCTAGCCTTTCCCAGGCCGTCCCACCGCCGGGTGGGGCGGCCTTTTATCGGCTTTATCGCTTGGGACGGTTCTTACGGGCGCGTCAGCTCTTGGCGTAGACGCGGTGCACGAACTCGGCGAGCTGGTCGTCGGGCAGGTGCATGGCCAGGTCCGCCTCGCTGATCATGCCGACGATGCGGTGGCCGTCCATCACCGGCAGCCGCTTGATCTGGTGCTCCTCCATGCGGGCCAGCGCCTCCTCGACGGTGGCCTCCGCCGGGATCCAGACCAGGCCGGTGGCCAGCTCGCCCGCCGTCATCCGCGCGGGGTCGTGCCCCGCCGCGACGCATTTGACGACGATGTCGCGGTCGGTGATGATCCCCGTCACCCGGTCGTCGGGCCCGCAGACGGGCAGCGCGCCCACGTCGTCGTCGCGCATCATCTGCGCCGCCCGGTCGAGCGTTTCGTGCGCGGGAATGCAGTCGACGCCCGTGCTCATCACGTCGCGGGCGGTCTCGTGCGGATGTCCGCAGCTCATGGCATTCTCCCGGATCTCGATTGGCCTCTCAGGGAAGCCCTACCCACTGTGCGGGGCTAAATCGGGAAAATCGGGCATGCCACAAGGTCAGTAGTTGCGTCTGACGTGGATCGCCCAGCCGCCCCCGGGCAGCTCGTACGAGCCCACATGGCGATGGGACTTCAGCCTGCACCACGCCGGCACGTCCGTGTAGGCCGCGGGATCGTCGGCCAGCACCGCCACCACGGCGTTCAACGGGACGTAGTTGATCTGCTCGGCGAGCATGATGATCGGGATCGGGCACTTCTTCCCGAGCGCGTCGATCGTCAAAGCCGGCTGGGTAACCTCGGTCATGCGACTCCTGCGTCCTGTCGGATGCGGCGGACCAGATCGGGCAGCACGGCGAGGAATCTGTCGACCTCGGCCGCGGAGGCGCCTCTGGGCAACGACACCCGGACATTGCCATGCGTCAGCACGCCCATCGCTTCCAGGACGTGCGATGGACGAAGCGTACTAGCGGTGCACGAACTTCCGGACGATACGGCGAATCCCGCCTTGTCCAGCTCGGTCAGCAGGGCCTCGCCGTCAACGTAGAGGCACGAAAAGGTCACGATGTGCGGTGCCCGGTCGACGGGGTCGCCGATGACCTCCACGTCGGGGACGGTCTTCGGCACCGTGTCCCTGATCCTGCCGACGAGCTCGGAAAGCCTCGCCTGCTCCTGCGCGGCCTCCGCCGCCATCGCGCGCAGGGCCGCCGCGGCGGCGACGATGTTCGGGACGTTCTCGAAGCCCGGCACCCGCCGCCGCTCCCGCTCGTCCTCCGGCAGGAACGAGCGGAACCGCGTGCCCTTGCGCACCGCCAGCACGCCCACCCCGGCGGGGCCGCCCCACTTGTGCGCGCTGGCGGTCAGCACCGACCAGCCGGGCGGGATCGGCATCCGGCCCGCCGTCTGCGCCGCGTCCACCAGCAGCGGCACCCCGTGCGCCCGGCAGGCCGCGGCCACCTCGGCCACCGGCTGCAGGGTGCCGACCTCGTGGTTGGCCGTCTGCAGGCAGGCCAGCGCCGTGCCGGGACGTCCCACCGCCTCGGCGAACCGGTCGAGGTCGACGCGCCCCGCCAGGTCCACGCCCACGGTCTCGACCGAGCCGCCGTCGCGTTCGTGCACCCCACCGGCGTGCAGGACGCTCGAGTGCTCGACCGCGCTCGTCACCAGATGACGTCCGGCCCTGCGCCTGCCGTGTAGGGTGCCGAGGACGCCGAGATGCACGGCCTGCGTGCCCGACGACGTGAACGACACCTCGTCAGGGCGCGCGCCGAGCGCCTCGGCCACCTCCGTGCGAGCCTGCTCGAGCAGCAGGTGCGCGCGGCGGGCCTGGCCGTAGAGTCTCGCGGGATCGGCCCAGCCGACGTCGATCGCCGCCAGCAGCGCCTCGCGCGCCTGGGGGTGAAGCGGCTCGCTGGAAGCCGCGTCGAAATACGCCACGAGACTCATCGTCCCACTTGCGGCACCATCGAGGGGTCGCGCGGTGGGGCAAGGCACCTGCACGCTAATGTGTCTGCAATCAGCTGTGCATTTGGAATTACGAGCGCCCAAGGGAGAGACTCTTGGGCTTCATCTGTGGGGTAGGCGATCCGTGAGTCCGACTCGCCGTACGACGCGGCGTTCGTTGGCCCGGCGCAGGGTGCCACGCGCCGCCGCTTTGGCGTTGCTGCTGGCCACTGCTACGGCGTGTGCTAATGACGTCCCTGAGGCCCAGTGGTCTCAAGGCCTTCTTCCCGACCACGTCACCCAGGAGGGTGGCGTGGTGCAGAGCCTGTGGAACGGGTCCTGGATCGCCGCACTCGCCACCGGTCTCGTCGTCATCGTCCTGATCGTGTGGGCATGCGTGTTCCACCGCAAGCGCAAGGCCAAGGCCGAGCTCCCGCCGCAGGTGCGTTACAACCTGCCGATCGAGATGCTCTACACCTTCATCCCGCTGGTCATGGTCTCGGTGTTCTTCTTCTTCACCGCCCGCGACAGCGAGGTGCTCTCGCGCGTGGACGGCGACGCCACCGTCAAGGTGAAGGTCGAGGCCTACCAGTGGAGCTGGCGCTTCACCACCACGGTCAACGGCAAGGAGCTGGCGCCGGTCGCGGGCGTGCCGGTGGGCGACTACAAGCAGGGCCCTCAGCTGGTCCTGCCGGTGAAGCAGAAGGTCGAGTTCGACCTGTCCACCGACGACGTCATCCACTCGTTCTGGGTGCCGGCGTTCCTGTTCAAGCGTGACGTGATCCCCGGCATCCCCGAGGACAACCCGGGTCGCAAGTTCCAGATCAACACGCTCGACGCGCCGGGCGTTTACGCCGGTCGCTGCGCCGAACTCTGCGGTGTCGACCACAGCCGGATGCTCTTCTCGGTGAAGCTCGTGCCACAGCAGGAGTTCGACCAGTACATCGCGACCCACCAGGCTGGGAGTGCCCAGTGACCGCCATCCAAGAACCGCTGAGGACGACGCCGGTCAGGCCCGTCACCAAGGGCCAGATCATCGCCAAGTGGTTGTCCTCGACTGATCACAAGATCATCGGGCACATGTACCTCATCACGTCGTTCGCCTTCTTCCTCATCGGCGGCGTGATGGCACTGATCATGCGGGCCGAGCTGGCGCAGCCAGGTCTGCAGTTCACCAGCAACGAGCAGTTCAACCAGCTCTTCACCATGCACGGCACGATCATGCTGCTGATGTTCGCGACGCCGCTGTTCGCCGGCTTCGCCAACGAGCTGATGCCGCTGCAGATCGGCGCCCCCGACGTGGCGTTCCCGCGCCTCAACATGGTGAGCTACTGGCTCTACCTGTTCGGCAGCCTCATCGCCGTGTCGGGCTTCTTCACCCCGGGTGGCGCGGCCTCGTTCGGCTGGTTCGCGTACACGCCGCTGTCGAACGCGATCAACTCGCCCGGCATCGGCGGCGACCTGTGGATCATGGGTCTGGCTCTGTCGGGTCTGGGCACCATCCTCGGCGCGGTCAACTTCATCACGACGATCATCTGCATGCGCGCGCCCGGCATGACCATGTTCCGCATGCCGATGTTCACCTGGAACGTCCTGCTCACCAGCATGCTCGTGCTGATGGCCTTCCCGGTGCTGGCCGCCGCGCTGCTGGCGCTGGAATCCGATCGCAAGCTCGGCACCCACATCTTCGCGTCGGAGAACGGAGGGGCGCTGCTCTGGCAGCACCTGTTCTGGTTCTTCGGCCATCCAGAGGTGTACATCATCGCGCTGCCGTTCTTCGGCATCATCACCGAGGTCCTGCCGGTCTTCAGCCGTAAGCCGATCTTCGGCTACATCAGCCTCGTGGGCGCGACGATCTCCATCGCCGGTCTGTCCATCACGGTCTGGGCGCACCACATGTTCCCGACCGGGCAGGTGCTGCTGCCGTTCTTCTCGTTCATGACGTTCCTCATCGCGGTGCCGACGGGCGTGAAGTTCTTCAACTGGATCGGCACGATGTGGCGCGGGCACCTGAGCTTCGAGTCGCCGATGCTGTTCTCGATCGGCTTCCTCATCACGTTCCTGCTGGGCGGTCTGACGGGCGTCATCCTGGCCTCGCCGCCGCTCGACTTCCACATCAGCGACACCTACTTCGTCGTCGCCCACTTCCACTACGTGGTCTTCGGCACCGTCGTGTTCGCCATGTTCGCCGGCTTCTACTTCTGGTGGCCCAAGTTCACCGGCAAGATGCTCGACGACAAGCTCGGCAAGCTGCACTTCTGGCTGCTGTTCATCGGCTTCCACACGACGTTCCTCATCCAGCACTGGCTGGGCATGCTGGGCTTCCCGCGCCGCTACGCCGACTACAGCGCGGCCGACGGCTTCACCGACCTCAACCTGATCTCGTCGGTGGGCGCGTTCGTGCTGGGCGCCTCGACGCTGCCCTTCTTCTACAACGTCTGGAAGACCTGGCGCACCGCGCCCAAGGTCACCGTCGACGACCCCTGGGGCTACGGCGGCTCGCTCGAATGGGCGACCTCATGCCCGCCGCCGCGGCACAACTTCACCTCGCTGCCGCGCATCCGGTCCGAGCGCCCCGCGTTCGACCTGCACTACCCGCACATATCCGCCAAGTCCGCCCAGGAGGTCGAGGCCTGATGAAGGTCCAGGGTTGGCTGTTCCTGCTGTGCGGCCTGTTCTTCGCGGGCGTCGACATTGCCTACTGGTTCTGGACCAAGGCGGCGACGGGCCACGGTGAGCCGGTCGGCACCACCGCCATGGCCATCTCGGTCGGGTTCGCGTTCATGGTGGGCTACTACCTGATGTTCACGGCGCGGCGCATCGGCCCGCAGCCGGAGGACAACAAGCAGGCCGACATCAGCGATGGGGCCGGCGAGATCGGCTTCTTCAGCCCGAGCAGTTGGTGGCCGCTGTTCCTGTGCCTGGCGGCGGCCTTCGCCTTCGCCGGGTTCGTGATCGGCTTCTGGATGTTCCTGATCGGCGTGTTCCTGATCCTCATGGCGATGATCGGGTTCGTGTTCCAGTACTACCGGGGGCACTTCTCCCACTGAGTCCCGACCTGGAGCGGGCGCCCTCCCTTGGGGGAGGACGCCCGCTTTTTGGTGTTCTTTACCGGTGTCCGGATGTGGCGATTCGACTACTCAGGGTAATAAAGGAGGCGGAAGCGGTTCGATCTTGGACGAGGGGAGTCACTCGTGGGGCGCGTGGCGTGTGGATCGGCCGGCCTGCTGGCCTTGGCACTGCTGGCGGCGTGCTCGTCGGGCGGCCAGTCCGGTCAGCCCGATGGGGTCGCGATGGCGGGCGGGGCGCGGGGCGCCTCTGTGGGGTTCTCTCCGGCGGACAAGGCCGCGAACGTGCCCACGGACCAGACCGTGGTCGTTTCCGCCCAGGGGGGCAGGCTGAAGAGCGTACGGGTGGACGGTGGCAAGGCCGGGGCGCTGCGGGGTGTCCTGAGCGCCGACGGGACCCGCTGGCGCAGCCGGGGCACGGCCCGGCCGGGGGCGGAGTACACGGTCACCGCGGTCTCCGTGGACGCGGCCGGCAAGCAGAGCGAGAGCCGCAGCACGTTCTCGACGGTCAAGGGCGGCAAGACGTTCGACATCGAGACCATCACCCCGAACAAGGACGACACGGGGCTGACGGTCGGGGTCGGCATGCCCGTCATGATCGCCTTCGACAAGCCCGTCACCGACCGGGTGGCCGTCGAGCGCAACCTTCTCATCCACAGCTCCAAGCCGGTGGAGGGCGCCTGGCACTGGTTCGACAGCAGCCACGTGGACTTCCGGCCGCAGACCTACTGGCCGCCGCACACGAAGGTGCGCGTGGAGGCCAACCTGGCGGGGGTACGCGGCGGGCCCGACATGTACGGCAAGCGCAACGTCAAGCTCGACTTCAAGATCGGCCGCTCGCAGATCACGAAGGGCAGCACCAACAACCACGTGCTCACGGTCCGCCGGGACGGCAAGAAGATCCGTACGATGCCGATGAGCGCGGGCCAGGGCGGGCAGTGGAAGTACTACACCACCTCGGGCGTGCACCTGGCGATGTCGCGCGAGCCCGTCACCGTGATGACCTCCCCGGGGATCGGGCCGGGCTCCGCCGGCTACTACCGGCTGACCGTGTACAACACCGTGCGGATCTCCAACAGCGGCGAGTACGTGCACAGCGCCCCGTGGTCGGTGGGGTCGCAGGGCAGCGCGAACGTCAGCCACGGATGCGTGAACATCAGCCCGTCCAACGCCGCCTGGTTCATCAAGAACACGCTGATCGGCGACCCCATCATCATCACCGGTTCGCCCAGGAAGCTGGAGCCCACGAACGGGTGGGGGCACTGGCAGGAGAACTGGAAGCAGTGGCTGCAGTGGAGCTCGCTGAAGGCGGCCTCCACCAACATTCTGCCCTGACCGGGCCCGCGTGATCGGAGTCGCGTGACCGGAGTCGCTTCGCCCGCGGTCCCTTGACCGCGGGCTTCACCAGGGGGTCAGGCCGGGTGGGCGGCGCCGCTCACCTCGACCCAGCGCTCCAGGGTGGCCGCCGCCGCGCCGGAGTCCACCGCCTGGACCGCGCGGGCGTAGCCGTCGATCATCGCGGAGTCGAGGTCGTCTCCGGGGCCGTTGAGCGCCACCAGGGCCGCCGCCGTGTTGAGCAGCACCGCGTCCCGCACCGGGCCCGTCTTGCCGCGCAGGAGGTCGTGCACGGCCTGGGCGTTGAACGCCACGTCGCCGCCGCGCAGCGCGCCCACGTCGGCGCGCGGGATGCCGAGGACCGCCGGGTCGAACGTCGTCTGCGTCGCCGTGCCGTCCCTGACCACCCAGACGGTCGAGGTGGCGGCGATCGTCAGCTCGTCGAGGCCGTCGTCGCCGCGGAACACCAGCGCCGAGACGCCCCGCTCGGCGAAGACGCCCGCGAGCACGGGCAGCATCCCGGCGTCGTAGACGCCGATGGCCTGGGCCGAGGGGCGGGCGGGGTTGGTGAGCGGGCCCAGGAAGTTGAAGACCGTCGGTACGCCGATCTCCTTGCGCGTCGGCCCGGCGAAGCGCAGCGCGGGGTGGTAGACCGGCGCGAAGCAGAACGCGATGCCCGCCTCGCGCGCCACCCGGGCCGTCTGCTCGGGCGTGAGGTCGAGCCGGATGCCCAGGTGCTCCAGGACGTCGGCGGCCCCGCACGAGGACGAGGCGGCGCGGTTGCCGTGCTTGACGACGCGGGCGCCCGCCGCCGCGGCCACGATGGCGGCCATCGTGGAGACGTTGACGGTGTGCGCGCGGTCGCCGCCCGTGCCGACGACGTCGACCACGGGGCCCTCCACGCTCAGCGGCGTGGCCAGGTCGAGCATGGTGCGCGCCAGGCCCACGACCTCGGCCACCGTCTCGCCCTTGGCCCGCAGGGCGATCACGAACCCGGCGATCTGGGACGGCGTCGCGGCGCCGGACATGATCTCCCGCATCGCCCAGGCCGACTCGTCGGAGGTCAGGTGCTCTCCGGACAGGAGAGCGGACAGCAGGGTGGGCCAGGTCGTCCGGGAGTCCATGGGCACCTACTTAGCGTTGAGTCGGGTGGCGGAGCGGCGGCGCATCAGGTCGGCCACCGTGTCGGCCAGCACCATGGGCTCCAGGGGCTGCGGCACGACGGCGTCGGCCTTGGACCAGTCGGCCAGCCAGCGGTCGTCGCGCCTGGCGATGATCAGGCAGATGGGCGGGCAGTCGTAGACCTCGTCCTTGGCCTGGCGGGAGACGCCCATGCCGCCCGCGGGCTGCGTCTCGCCGTCGAGGACGGCCACGTCGATCTCGCCGGAGCCCAGCCACTGGTGCACCTTGGGCTCGGTGGCGCACTCCACGATCTCGACGAAAGGCACGTCGGCCGCGGGGCGCCTGCCGATGGCCTGGATCACCTCGGCCCGGGTGGCGGCGTCATCGCTGTAGACGAGGACCTTCATCTTCTCGTCCGTGCTCCCAGTGGACATCGGTCGCGCTCACTATCAGTCGAAGCGGTATGGTCACCTGGGATCGTACCGGTGTGTCGGGACACATACCCAGGGCACCATGCCTGGTGGGTGTTATGTGGCAATTATCCCAGGTTGGCCACCGGTTCGTACCTGCTAACGGGGGGTCGTGCGCCGGACCGACCACCGGAACCGCAATAATGCTGCCCGTGGCGACAGCATCCGCAATAACTTCGACGACGACAGCACAGTCGTACCGCAGACCGAACCTGGTCAGTGTCGGGACGATCGTCTGGCTGTCCTCTGAGCTCATGTTCTTCGCGGCGCTGTTCGCGATGTACTTCACCATCCGGTCGGTGAGCGAGGGCAAGGGCCTCGAGTGGGGACCCGCGCTCCTTCCTATCGGCGCAGAAGCCGCCGAAGCCGCTCACCTGAACATCCCGTTCGCGACGGTCAACACGATCATCCTGGTTCTGTCGAGTGTGACGTGCCAGCTTGGCGTGTGGGCCGCGGAGAAGGGGCAGGTCGGCAAGCTCCGCTTCTGGTACATCGTCAGCTTCCTCATGGGCGCCGTCTTCGTCGCCGGGCAGCTGTACGAGTACGGCGAGCTGGCGTCAGAGGGCGCGACCCTGTCCGCTAACGCCTACACCTCGGTGTTCTACCTGACGACGGGCTTCCACGGCCTGCACGTGACCGGTGGCCTGATCGCGTTCCTGTTCATGCTGGGACGCACGTACGCCGCGAAGCGCTTCACGCATGAGCAGGCCACCAGCGCGATCGTCGTGTCCTACTACTGGCACTTCGTAGACGTCGTCTGGATCGGTCTTTTCGCGACCATCTACATTATTCGTTAAGGAACGGGATCTCTGTGACTAGGATCACCGCTTGGCGGCGGCATCCCCTCGCGAGATATGCCGTCCTGATTTTGGCGTTGGCGCTGGTCGGGATGGTATACGCCGCCTTTGTCCAGGTGGGTAAGCCTGCCGACGCGGCACTGGCGGCAGGCAAGGTCGATGACGTTGCCGAGGGTAAGAGCCTGTTCGTCAAGCACTGCTCGAGCTGCCACGGCATGAACGCGCAGGGCACCACCACGGCGCCCACGCTCATCGGCGTCGGCGCCGCGGCCGTCGACTTCCAGATGAGCACCGGCCGCATGCCGGCCGGCGCCCCCGGCCCGCAGGCTCCGCGCAAGCCGCTGCCGGAATGGGTCAACGAGACGAAGATCCGCCAGATCTCGGCCTACGTGCAGTCGCTCGGCGGCGGCCCGCAGGTGCCGGGCCATGAGCAGGTCGACCCGAAGCTCGGCGACGCCGGCAAGGGCGGCGAGCTGTTCCGCGCCAACTGCATCCAGTGCCACAACTGGGCAGGCGCCGGCGGCGCGCTCACGCAGGGCAAATACGCGCCCAGCCTCAACGAGGCCACCCCCACCCAGATCTACGAGGCGATGGTCACCGGCCCGCAGGCCATGCCGGTCTTCAACGACACGACGATCACGCCCGAAGAGAAGCGCAGCATGATCGCCTACATCACCCAGGTTCGCGAGCAGAAAGACCCGGGCGGCTTCGGCCTCGGCCGCATTGGCCCGGTCACCGAAGGTCTCGTAGCGTGGGTGGTGGGCATCGCAGCCCTCGCACTCGCCGCCATCTGGATCACCGCGAAGAAGCGACAGAAGTCATGACAGACAACGAGCACGAGATCGAGCAGCCGGACGACCGCGTACCCAAGCGCGTCATCGGCACCCCCGCGCCGGGCACCTCGATGCTCGGCACCGCGGAAACCCCCGCCGAGGCCGACGTGGAGGTCCCCGGCGTCACGCTCCAGGACGAGGCCAAGGCCCGCAAGGCCGAGAAGATCGTGGCGCTCTGCTACACGATCACCTTCCTGGCCGCCATCGCGTTCATCATCTCGTACGTGGTGTTCCAGGTCGGCAGTCCTGAGGCGACCGGCACGTCCAACCTCGCGCTGGGCGGCTCGCTGACGCTGGCGATCCTGAGTCTGGCGGTCGGCATCGTGATCTGGGTCCGCCAGATCATGCCGAAATACTCCCTCGTCCAGGAGCGCCACGCGATGGCCTCCGACGAGCCCGACCGCGAGGTCGTGGCCGACACGTTCGTCCAGGGCGCCAACGAGAGCGGCTTCGTCAAGCGCAAGCTGCTGCGCCGCACGCTGCTGCTGGCCGCCGCGCCGCTCGGGCTGGTCCCGGTGGTGCTGCTGCGCGACCTCGACAACAGCAAGATGCCGGGCGCCAAGTTCAACGAGACGCTGCGGCACACGGTCTGGGGTGAGAAGACCAAGGAGGGCAAGCCGCTCAGGCTCGTCGTCGAGGGCAGCGGCCAGCCGATCAGGGCGGCCGACTTCAACTCGCCCGGCGGCATCCTGTCGGTCGTCCCCGAGGGCTACCAGCACGACCTGACCGCGCTGGCCAAGGCCACGCTCATCCTGATCAAGTTCCGTCCGGAGGAGATCAAGAGCGGCGTCCGGCAGAACTGGACGCACGACGGCATCGTGGCCTACTCCAAGATCTGCACCCACGTGGGCTGCCCCGCGGCCCTCTACGAGCAGAACACCCACCACATCCTCTGCCCGTGCCACCAGTCGACGTTCGACGCCGCCGACGGCGCGAAGGTCATCTTCGGCCCGGCCGCCCGGCCGCTGCCGCAGTTGCCGATCACCGTCGACGCCGAGGGCTACCTCATCGCCCAGGGCGACTTCGAGGTGCCCCCCGGTCCCAGCTACTGGGAACGCGGTGACGCCGAGGCCGAGGCCAGGGCGAAGGGAGGCCAGGCATGAGCGACGAGCTGAACAAGGTTCCGAAGGGCATCGCCGGCCCGTCCAGTTTCCTGGACGATCGCATCGGCGGGGCCAACTTCCTCAAGCGCAACCTGCGCAAGGTCTTCCCCGACCACTGGTCGTTCCTGCTGGGCGAGATCGCGCTCTACTCGTTCATCATCCTGCTGCTGACCGGCACGTTCCTGACGTTCTGGTTCAAGCCGAGCATGATGGAGATCGCCTACGACGGCTCGTACGCGCCGCTCAAGGGCGTCATGATGTCGGAGGCCTACGCGTCGTCGCTGGAGATCAGCTTCGACGTCCGGGGTGGTCTGCTGATCCGGCAGATGCACCACTGGGCGGCCCTGCTCTTCGTGGCCGGCATGATGGTGCACGCGCTGCGCGTCTTCTTCACCGGCGCCTACCGCAAGCCGCGCGAGATCAACTGGATCATCGGCGTGCTGCTGCTGACGCTGGCGCTGGCCGAGGGCCTGACCGGCTACTCCCTCCCCGACGACCTGCTCTCCGGCGCCGGTCTGCGGATCACCGAGGGCGTGGCGATCTCGCTGCCGCTGGTCGGCACGTACATCACGTTCTTCCTGTTCGGCGGGGAATATCCGGGTGAGGATGTCATCTCCCGGTTCTACGCGCTGCACATCCTGCTCATCCCGGGCATCCTGCTGGCGCTGATCTCGGCCCACATGGTGCTCATGTGGGTGCAGAAGCACACGCAGATGCCGGGCAAGGGCCGCACCAACCAGAACGTGGTGGGCGCGCCGTTCTACCCCGCCTTCATGGCCAAGGCGGGCGCCTACATGCTGTTCACGCTCGCCGTGGTCAGCGGGCTGGCGACGTTCACCCAGATCAACCCGATCTGGCTGTTCGGCCCGTACACACCGGCGGACGTGTCGGCGGGGTCGCAGCCCGACTTCTACATGGGCTTCCTCGAAGGCGCGCTGCGCATCATGCCGGCGTGGGAGATCAACCTCTTCGGCACGTCCCACGCGGGCACGCTGCCGCTGAGCGTCATCATCCCGGCCCTGGTGCCGATGGGCATCATCATGACGGGCCTGGCGCTCTATCCGTTCCTGGAACGCTGGGTGACGGGCGACAACCGCGAGCACCACGTCGCGGAGCGCCCGCGCAACAACCCCCACCGCACCTCGATCGGCATGTCGGCCATCACGTTCTACGGCGTGCTGTGGCTGCTCGGCGCCAACGACGAGATCTCGGCGTTCTTCCACATCAGCCTCAACTGGACGACCTACGCCGGGCGTGTGCTGATCTTCGTCGCGCCGGCCCTGGCCTACCTGATCACCTACCGCATGTGCCTCGGCCTGCAGCGGTCCGACCAGGCGGTCATCTCGCACGGTGTCGAGTCCGGTGTGATCAAGCGGCTGCCGCACGGTGAGTTCATCGAGGTCCACACGCCTCCGGCGGACGACATCGAGGCCCACATGCGCGGCAAGGAGCCGGTGCCGATGCTCCCGGTCGAGGAGGACGGCGCGGGCATCCCGCCGAAGGGCATGCGCGGGCCGCTCGGCAAGCTGCGTGCGCGCATGTCGAAGGCGTACGGCGGGGAGAAGATCCCGCTGGACGACGGGCATGGGCACGGGCACGACGAGCACGCCGCCATCGGCTCCGGTGGTGACGACGACCGCAGCCTCACCCACTGATCGCTGACGCCACAACCGCACGGGCCCGGACGAGCATCCCTCGTCCGGGCCCGTCGGCGTCGCCGGGGGTGATGACCGGGACGCCGCCGTGCGGCGCGGGCTCGCCCGATGCGGCCGGGCACGCGGACGAGGGCGGTCGGGGCGCGTGGGTGGAGGCGAGCGTGGCCCTCTGAGGCGGCCGGGCATGCGGGCAGGGGCGACCCAGCCCTCTGGGGCGGACGGGACGACCCGGCCGCCTGGACGGGCCGGGCAGGCGGGTGGACGTTAGCGCGGTGAGACTGGGCCGGGGATGCGGGCGTGGCGCCCTCAGCGCCCTCAGCGTCCTCAGGGCCCGAGCGGGGCTGGGCGGCCGGTGACGCGACCCCCGGCGGGCTGAGGCGACCCTGAAGACCTGACGCGGCGAGGGATGGCCCCGGGAGCCTGAGGCGAGATAAGGGCCGCCTCCGGGGACCTGACGCGGCGAAGGGCGGCCCTGGGGTCCTGTGGCGCAGGGCAGGGCGGCCCCGGGAGCCTGAGGCGGCAAAGGGGTGGGCCCGGAGACCCGGCGCGGGCAAGCGTGGCGCTGGGGGCCTGGCGCAGGGAGGGATGGCGCTGGGGGCCTGGTGCGGGGAAGGGTGGTGGTGAAGGTCAGTCGGCTTCGGGGAAGCCGATCGAGAAGGCCGCGTCCAGGTCGTGCCGGGAGTAGGCGCGGAAGGCGATGTGCGTCTCGGTGTGCAGGACGCCCTCGACCTTGTTGATCCGCCCGGGGACGACCTCGGCGATCTCCTCGTAGGCGGCGACCCGGACCATCGCCATGAGGTCGTATTCGCCGGTGATCGAGTAGACCTCGCTGACCCCGTCGATCTCGGCGATCGTCTGGGCGACCTCCGGGATTCGGTCTACCTCTGCATTGATGTGGACGATTGCCGTGACCATGCCTCAACTCTATCGTTTCACCTCAAAGGTCGCCCCTCCCGGCCGCGACGCTGATCGAGATGACGGTAGGCCAGATCGATGCGCGCCTTGTGGCGGGCGGCGCCCCGGGCGGGCAGGCTCCACTCGCCGTCGACCTCCACCAGTCGCACACCGGGCGACTCAAGCCAGCGCAGGATGCACTCGGTCTCCTCCGCGCTGGCCGCGTGGACCGGGCCGGGACCGGGCAGGACGACCTCCGCCATCGCCTTCAGCGAGGCCACGAAAGGGGTCGGGTGGGCCCCCTTCGGCATGACCCCGGCCGCCGCCAGGCGCCCGTAGCGGACGACGTGGATGTCCCAGCCGCCCCCGAAGGCCGGACTGGCGGCCACGAGCTGCGGGATGCGGGTGATGGCGCTCAGGCGCTGCATGCGGGCCGCGGTGCGGACGAACGAGGCCAGCCGGTCGCGGTCGACCGACGCCTCCTCGTAGCGCTGCTCGACCGACAGCCGCTCCATGCGGGCCGCCACGGCGGTGAAGACGGTCGAGGCGTCGAGCGTCATGGCCCGGCGGGCGTTCTCGACGTGGCGCGCGTATTCCTCCGGGCTCTCCTTGCCCTCGCAGGGCGCGCCGCAGCGGCCCATCTCGTGCAGCACGCAGGCCGCCCGCCGGGTGCGGGCCGAGATCGGCTGGGTGCACTGGCGCAGCGGGACCGCCTCGTGCAGGGCGATGCGGGCGTCGTCGGCCAGGCGGGCGCTGGTGAAGGGGCCCAGGTAGGTGGCGCCGTCGTCCTTGAGCTCGCGGACGATCGACAGCCGGGGGAAGTGGTCGGCCGTGAGCTTGAGCCAGAGCACCTTCTCCGGGAAGCGGGAGCGGCGGTTGTAGCGGGGCTTGGCGCCGCCGATCAGGCGCAGCTCCCTGACCTCCGCCTCCAGGCCGGTCGAGCAGACGATGTGGCGCACCCGCTCGGCGATGCCGATCATCTCGCGGATGCGCGGGCGGGTCTCGCCGGCGGTGAAGTAGGAGCGCACCCGGTTGCGCAGGTTGGTGCTCTTGCCGATGTAGAGGACCTCGCCGCGCTCGTCCTCGAAGAGGTAGACGCCCGGGGCGTGCGGCACCGACTCGGCCAGGTGCCGCTTGCGCTGCTGCTCGGGCGTGGGGGCCCGGACGAACGACTTGAGCTCCTCGAGCGTGTGGACGTCGAACGACCCGGCCCGCTCGATCAGCCCGTGCAGCACGTCAACCGTGGCCCTGGCGTCCTGCAGGGCGCGGTGGCACGGCTCGACGGGGCTGCGGAAGAACCTGGCCAGCGTGGACAGCTTCGCGTTGGGCGTCTCGTCGCGGGTCAGCACCCGCCGGGCCAGATCGACGGTGTCGACGACCGGGTTGGCCGGCGGCGGATAGCCCAGCGTGGCGCAGGCGGCCTTGACGAAGCGGGTGTCGAAGCCGGCGTTGTGCGCGACCAGCGTGGCGCCGCGGATGAACTCCAGGAAGCTCGGCAGCACCGCCTCGATCTTCGGGGCGGCCATCACCATCGTGTCGGTGATGCCGGTCAGCACCGAGATGAACGGCGGTATCGGCCCCCCGGGGTCGACCAGCGTGGAGAACTCGCCCAGCACCTCGCCCGCCCGCACCTTGACCGCGCCGATCTCGGTGATGGCGTCTTCCGCGGGCGCGCCTCCGGTCGTCTCGAGGTCGAACACGACGAACGTGACGTCGCTCAGCGGGGTGCCGAGCTCGTCGAGAGTGCCTTGAACCGGTTCCACGAACCAAGACCATAGAGAGGCGGACCGACAGGAACGAGTCTCCACCCCACTTGGACTTTGGTTACCCTTCCCTTTATGTCCGCCGGAAGACTCGCCGGTCGCTATTCCCTGCTGCGTCCTCTGGGCGCCGGTGGCATGGGGAAGGTGTGGCTGGCCAGGGACGAGATGCTTGACCGCGACGTCGCGGTCAAGGAGCTCTCGCTGCCCGAGGGCATGTCGCCCAAGGAACGGGCCGACTCGGTCAAGCGGGCGGTGCGCGAGGCGCAGGCCACCGCCCGGCTGCGCCACCCCGGCATCGTGGCGCTGCACGACGTGGTCGTCGAGCAGGAGCGGCCGTGGCTGGTGATGGAGCTTTTGCGGGGCCGCACTCTGGCCGAGACCGTACGCGAGTTCGGTCCCATGCCGGCCGACTATGCCGCGCGGGTCGGCGCCGACGTGCTCGAGGCACTGATCGCCGCCCACGCGCAGGGTTTGCAGCACCGCGACGTCAAGCCCGGCAACGTCTTCCTGACCGAGAGCGGCAGGGTGGTGCTCACCGACTTCGGCATCGCCAGGCAGGAGGGCCAGGCCACGCTCACCGAGCAGGGCCTGATGATCGGCTCGCCCGGCTTCATCGCGCCCGAGCGCCTGGAGGGCCAGCCCGGCGGCCCGGCTAGCGACGTGTGGTCGCTCGGGGCCACGATCTACAACGCGCTGACGGGCGTGCCCGCCTACGAGGGGTCGGCGGCCCAGCGGGTGCGCGCCACGCTGACGCAGCCGGTGCCGCACGCGCCGGG
>NZ_JBFAIM010000005.1:0-339912 GCF_040654715.1 Nonomuraea sp. NPDC050643
CGCCTGGCGTCTCGCCGGCCCGCGTGGGGGGGGGGGGGGGGCGGGGGGGGGGGCGGCCCCCCCCCCCCCCCCCCCCACGGGGTGTGGGGGCTTGCCCCCACAGGACGCGGCCCGAGCTTCCATCGCGCGTAGCGCGCCCTCATGGCGAGGACCATGCGGTTTCCCCCCGACCCCACGGGGTCCCTCGGCCCTTGGGGTCGTTAAGGGAGGACGACTCGTTCTGTGTTGGTGAGGGGTGGGAGCATTGTCCACATTCGGGCCGGGGCCAAGGGCTGGGTGGTGAGCAGGGTGCCGGATTTGAGGCGTTCCTCTATCACCCTGCCGCCGTACACCTCCCCCGACACCGGCGTGACCACCACCGCGAACTCGCCCTTCGCCTTCAGCTTCACGTCTCTCGTCCGGCCCGCCGGCACCTCGACCTCGAACGGCTGCTCCGCCGTCCCCTTCCCCGGCACCACCTGCACCTGCACCTTGCCCGGTCCCCCGAGTGCCGTCAGGACGAGGTGGGAGCCGGGGCCGTTGCCGGCGACCGCGCTGCCCAGGCTCAGGCTCGGGGTGCCCGCCGTGTACGCCACGTCCGATCGAGGACCCGTACCCGTGATGGCCACGGCGGCCACGATCGGGGTGGGTGAGGTGAGGACCAGGGCCGCGGAGGAGCCGGCCACGCCCGTGGTGACGTCCACGGACACCACGGCGCCCGCCGGTACGTCCACCGACTCCCGGCCCTTCATCGCGTACTCGGCGTCCTTGCTCACCGCCTTCAGCGTCACCACCGCGTCCGTCTCCCCCGGCGCCGCCACCAGGAGCTCGCGGCGGCCACCGCCCCCGGGTACGCCGGGCACGACCACGCGGGTGGCGGGCGGCGCGGCGGGCGGGAGCCAGTCGACGCCTCCGGTCTCCGGGGCCGAGCCGGCGGCCACGGCGACGCGGCCGAAGATCGTGGTGACGCTCACCGCCATCACGTCGGCCGAGGGGGCGAGGGTCGTGAGGTCGATCTCCCGGTGCTCCCCGGGGGCGATCTCCAGGCCGACGCCCTTGTCGCCGGAGATCGGGCCCTCTGCCGCGTACACCTGTACGTCCACCAGCGCCGGCGCCTTGTCCGCGTTCGTGAGGTGCAGGCGTACGTCGGCGTTGGCCGGCCCCGGGCCCAGCATCCAGGTCGTGGCGGCGGGCTCGGTGCAGCGGACCCCGGCCAGGCCCCGGGCGGCGCCCTTGGTGGCGCGGGTGAGGTAGCCCGCCTCCAGGCCGGCGGGGCCGTTGGTCACGTACGGCTTCCCGTCCTCCATGGACTCGCCGTTGAGGGAGCCGGGCAGGTACACGCTGACCTGCTCCCCCTTCGTCCCTGGACAGACCGCGGTGACCGTTTCGACCGCCACCTTGCGGGGGCCCTGCGGAGGCGGCGGGAGGGGGGCGGGCCTGGTGAGGTACGCGAGTCCGTACATGGCCGACAAGGACACGATCACCAGGACGAGCAGTCCGAACCGGTTCTCCACGAACGTCTTCACGGTGTCACGCACCCGCCAGGGCGACGGCGGGCGCCTCGACGACCTCGGGCGAGCGCCGTCCCGGCGCGGCCAGGAGCGCCACCAGCAGGACCAGCGCGCCCTGGGCCCAGAGCCACGGCGTGTGCAGGACGCTCACCGGCTGGGCGGGTACGCGGGTGACCGGTTCGGCCAGGCCCCACAGACCGCCCGCCTCTGAGAGGCTCAGCCGCTGGAGCGAGGGCTGCGAGTCGAGTGTCCTGGCGAGCTGGGGCGAGACAGGCGGCGCCACGGCGATCATCGCGATGCCCTGCTGGGCGAGGGTGGCCGCGTCCCCGCCGCGCCCGCCGACCAGGCCCTGCGCGGCGGTGGCGATCCGGGTACGGCCGTCGGCGGGAGAGGCGGGGAGTTCCGGCTCGCCCAGCAGCGGGGCCCGGCCGTGCAGGATCGTGAACTCCGACCCCTTGATCACCAGTGTTCGCTCGCCGTTCGTGGTGCGGGAGGCAGCCAGCGCCGGAAGAACGTCGGGGGCGTCGGCCACGAGAGGGCCGCTCACTCCGCCGGCCACCCAGTACCCGGCCGCCAGCAGCGGCGTGCTGAACGCCACCGCCACCACCGCCGTCGCGACGAGCCGCCGTAACCCGCCGCCGGCCCGTAACTCCGACAGCCGGTGGGCGGACAGGCCCACGAGCACCACCAGGCCGGTCCCGGCGAAGGCCAGCGGCACGCCGGGCCACACCCGGGCCCCTTCGACGGTGACGCGGCTGACCAGGATGGCCGCCAGGATCCCGTAGAGCGCGACTCCCCAGCCCATGGCGACGATCATGCGCTGCCGGCGCATGAGCAGCGCGGCCAGCGCCGCCGCCACCAGCCCGGCGGTCACCCAGAACGGCGGCAGGCCGGGACCCCCGGGGCTGAGGGTCAGCAGCGACTCCGGGGCGAGGGTGGGGTCCACCAGGGCGGGGTCGTGCAGGCCGGCTTCGAGGAGGAGTCTGCCGGGGTTCGTGGTGATCAGGCCCGCCAGCCAGGGCAGCAGGAGCACCAGCGGCACCGCGAGCGCGATGGCCATGGACGTCACGACGCCGCCCCGGGAGCCGCCGCGCCGCCGCGCGAGCCGTCTGCTCCGAAGGACGCGGGCGCCGCCGCCGCCGAAGGCGACCGCGCCCAGGACGCCCAGGATCGCGAACAGGGGATAGACGAGGGGGACGAACGACGTACCGACCGCCAGGAGCAGGCCCAGCGCCCAGGCGGCGCGGCGGGCACGGCGGGGTTCGGCGGACAGGAGCGTGGCGGTGAGGGAGGCGTACACCGGGACCAGCACGAACACCACCGCCGTGCCCAACCGGCCCGCCGCGATGGCGCCGGTCGCGACGGGCAGCAGCGCGTACGTGCCCGCCGCCCACGCCCGCGCCGGCACCGCCGGGATGACGTGCCGCGTGGCCAGGTACGCCGTCGCGCCCGCCAGCGGCACCGACCCCAGCAGCAGCACCGACACCGCCACCCACGTCTCGCCGAACGCCAGCGTGGACAGGGCGGCGAGCACGGCCACGTACGGCGGCGCCCAGGCGGTGGAGCCCAGCCCCACGTCGTGGAAGCCCTCGGTGTAGAAGGCCCACAGGTCGCCCGCGCCGCCCGTCACCGGGATCAGTGCGCCCCCGCCGAGCCGCTCGCCGCCCAGCAGCGACCGCTCGGCCACGAGCGACACGAGGGTCAGCGCGATCATGAGAATGACCCCGGGGCGGGCGAGGAAGCGCTTGACCGCGCCCGTGTCGGGCGGCGGGGCGTACTCCTGCTCCTCGTCCGGGGCCGCCTGGTGGTGGTGCCGGCCGGAGGAGTCGACCGGGGCCTCGCCGGCGAGGAAGCTCTGGATCATGTCGGTGAGCCGCCGGTAGGCCGCGCCGCGATGGGTCATCAACCGCTTTATGCGGATATATCCCCTCTTGCGGCCGTGGCGACGGGCGCGACGCGCCCGTCGCAGCCGGAACGGGTGCACCAGGATCGAGCCCATGGCCACCATCTCGTCCAGCGCGTTCGCCGGCTGCTTGCTCACGATGAACAGCAGCGTGCGGAAGGCCGAGCCGAGCACGTTCCGCAGCAGCGCCCAGAGCATCGCGGAAAGCGGCAGGTTGGCCATCACCACGAAGATCGCGTTACGCCGGTCCAGGCGGCGCGGATGGTCACCGCTGACCGTGATGCGCCGCCGCCTGCGGGCCGCCGCCTCGGCGTGCCAGGCCACGGCGGAGGTCACGTTCAGGACCTTGTGACCGGCGTTGCGCACCCGCCAGCACAGGTCGAGATCGTCGCGGAACAGCGGGAAGAACGGGTCGAGGCCGCCGGTCTCCTCCCACACCTCCCGCCGGATCAGCATCCCGGCCGTGGACACCGACAACACGTCCCGCGTCCCGTCGTGCTGCCCCTGGTCGAACTCGCGCGGCTCCAGCCCCGTGTCCCTGCGCCCGGTGCGGCCCACGGTCACGCCGATCTCGAGCAGCCGCCGACGGTCGAGCCAGTCGCGCAGCTTGGGGCCGAGCACGGCGGCCTTCGGATCCTGCTCGGCCGCGTGGAGCAGCGCCTCCAGCGCGCGCCTGTCGGGGGTGCAGTCGTCGTGGAGCAGCCAGATCCATTCGTCACGCCCGGCGGACGGCATCCGGTCCAGCACCTCGGCGACCGACTCGCCGAACCCGGTGGAGCGCGGCAGGGAGATCACGTTGCCGGGGCCGAGCGTCTGGACGAGCAGGTCGGCCGAGCCGTCCCTGCTGCCGTTGTCGACACCCGCCACGCGGTCGGGCCGGCGGCTCTGGCTGACCAGCGCGTTCAGCGTCTCCCCGAGCCAGCGCGCGCCGTCGTGGGCGACGACGATCACGGTGACGTAGGGGCGTGCCATGAATGGTGACTCCTGGGGGGATGATCAGGCGCGCCCACCATACTGCGAAAGCCGATCAGGAGATGCGAAAAGGGTCACACGGCTTCCCGTGTGACCCTCCCGCCCCTTATACGAACAAGAAACCCACTGGTCAGACCGCCGCCCATGGCCTAGGCCACGGCGGCTCGGTCACCCAGCAGGGTCCTCGTCGGTCTAAACGGCTTGGCGCTTGATCCGTCTGCGCTCCCGCTCGGACAGTCCACCCCAGATGCCGAACCGCTCATCGTGCTCGAGTGCGTATTCGAGGCACTCGGCACGGACTTCGCACGATCGGCAGACCTTCTTGGCCTCTCGGGTGGAGCCGCCCTTCTCCGGGAAGAACGCCTCTGGATCCGTCTGCGCGCACAACGCGCGCTCCTGCCAGCCGAGTTCTTCAGCGTCAAGCTGATCCTGTGCGATGACCGGATCGGTCACTGCACACCTCCCTGCCGCCCGCCCGCAATGGAGCCCCCCATGGACGCCTTCCTTACTACCCACCCACTGGAAGGCGTAACAACATGGTTGTAATTACACGCGTGTGCCGTACGTGGCGTCAAGCGGCATGCGGGTATCCGGGGAAAGACCAGATCTCGCCCCGGTGTGCTCGGCATGTGATGTTCGCACCACGCCGGCGCCCTGTGCACATGGCGCCGACCTGGGTTGTTCAACGCTGTCAGCGGTCGGAACCGTACCAGGGCGGTGTTGACGCCCGCCCGTGGCCCACCTTCTCTCTAGCCGTTCATTGCCGGTCCGTTACCTGCGTGGCTCGTTGGGGGTGTATATGGCGGTTGGGTCGATCGGGTCGTCTCCGGGACGGCGCTGCTCGCCGCCGAAGCCCGATCCTCCCTGGATGGCGGAGGGGTCGAGCCGCATCGTCGACTCGCCCTGCGCATCCTGCCAGCCCGTCGAAGCCTGGTGGGTGGGCTGGTACTGGCCCTGCTGGGGCTCGTAACCGCCGCTGTGCTGAGGGGCCTGCTGCTGCTGCGGGTGGCCGAACGGGTCGAACGGCCGGCCGGGCTGACCGGAGTAGTCGGGCAGCCGGAGGTCGGGCTGCTGACCGCCATTGGAGTGCTGGTACGTCTCCGCCTGCTGATAGGCGTCCATGAGCTGCTGGGAGCGCGGGTCCACGGGCGGGTCGGGCTCCTGGTACGCGGACGGGGTGGCGTACTCGTGGCCCGAGTACCCCGAGAACGGCTGGCCACCCTGCTGCTGACCGGCCTGCTGCTGCTCGGGCGCGCTCTGGCCGAAGAACGACGGCTGCTGCTGACCGTAGGAGGGCTGGTCGGCCTGCGGGTACTGGACGCTCGGCGTGGTGTCACCCGACGGGTACGACGGGTCCACCGGGGCGGCGAACGGGGCGGCGAAGGCGTTGGGCGCGGTGTCGGCCGGGGGCGCGTACGGGTTGGGCTGGTCGGCCGGCGCGTACGGGTTGGGGCTCGGCTGGTTGTACAGGTTCGGCTGGCTGTCCGCCGGGACGTAGGGGGCGGGGGTGTACTCGCCGGCGGGCGGGGTGGAGTATTCCGGGACCGAGGGGGCCGTGTCGGCGGGGGCGTAGGCCGACGAGCCGAAGCCGGAGTCCTGGCCGAAGCCCTGCGGCGGGAAGGCCGGCTCGGGCTGCTGCTGGTCCGAGGGGGCGGCGGGGAGCGCACCCCTGATCGGCTGGGGCGGCGGCGCGTAGGCGGCCGCCTGCGGCTCGGGCTGCCCGCCGAAGCTCGGCGGCTGCTGGCCATAACCGGGCTGCTGACCCGACGGCTGCCCGAAGGCACCCGGCTGCTGATCCTGCGACCCGAACCCGGACTGGTCCTGCTGGCCGTACGCGGGCTGGTCCTGCCCGCCGAACCCGGGCTGATCCTGACCCCCGAAGCCGGGCTGCTGACCCGTCGGAGGCTGCTGCCCGTAGCCGGACGACTGCCCGTAACCAGACTGCTGCCCGTAATCCTGCTGCCCCGACGGCGGCTGCCGGCCGTAGTCCGGCTGCTGACCCGAGGGCGGCTGCTGGCCGTAACCGGGCTGCCCGGACATGGGCGGCTGGCCGGACATGGGCGGGAGCTGCTGGCCGGAGGGCGGCTGCTGACCGTATCCCGGCTGCTGACCGGACGGCGGCTGCTGACCGTACCCGGGCTGCTGGCCCTGCGGCCCGAACCCGGACTGGTCCTGGGACCCGAACCCGGACTGATCCTGCTGACCGTAGCCGGGCTGATCCTGAGCGCCGTAGCCGGGCTGGTCCTGCTGGCCCGAGGGCGGCTGCTGGCCGTAAGGGGCGGCGGCCTGGTCCTGGGGGCCGAAGCCGGGCTGCGGTTGCTGACCGGACGGGGGCTGCTGGCCATAGCCCGGCTGCTGGCCCGACATGGGCTGCTGGCCGTAGGCGGCGGGCTGGTCCTGGCCGTAGCCGGGCTGCGGGCCCGCCGGACCCTGCTGGCCCGCCGGACCGGCGCCGTAGGGGGACTGGCCGTAGGCGGGCTGGGGGCCGGGCCCCGCCTGCGACTGGTCGGGCTGGCCGTACTGCTGGGGCGGCCCGTCGAAGAACCCGCCGTTCTGCTGGCCGAACTGGCCGTGGTAGACCTGCGCGGCCGGGCGCTCGGGCAGGATCTGCGGAAGGAGGTAGATCAGGGCGATGGCGGTCAGCGCCAGCGTGGGCACGCCAAGGAGCAGGAGCTCGATCGTGTCGCGCACCCCGGCGCCGGCGAAGAGGCCGAGCAGCAGCGACAGCAGACCGAAGACCGCGGCCAGGCCCAGCCCGGCCACCGCCCCGAACATGATCGGCTTGGCCTTGGGCGACGGCTCCCCCACCTTGGTGACGAGCAGCACCGCGCCCAGCAGCAACGCCGTCACGACCGGGTTCGTCAAATCCGAGAAATGAGACGCCGCGCGTTCCATGAAGGACAAACTGGACGTGGCGATCAGGATGCGGCCGATCGCCAGCACCACGGTCAGCAATCCGGTGACGAGCATGATCCAGGCGGCCGGCTCTCTCAGCCGGGCAACGTCAAATTTGCTCACAACTACCCCCATCGGACCCTTTAGCCCGAAGGGAGTTTGCCACATCACCGTCTCGCCCGGCGGGAGTCCCAGGAACCTCTTGCATATCAAAACACCTCATACCTGGAAGTTCTCCCTACTAAATAGGAGAAAACCACTCCCAAGACGGCGTTGTCGGAGCCCGGTGAAAGACTGGGCCGCATGCACATCGTGTCACTCGCCGGCGGCATCGGCGGCGCCCGCTTCCTGCGCGGACTCCGCGCCACCGCACCAGACGCCTCCATCACCGTCATCGGCAACACGGGCGACGACATCACCCTGTTCGGGCTCCGGGTCTGCCCCGACCTCGACACGGTGATGTACACCCTGGGCAACGGCATCGACGAGGAGCAGGGCTGGGGCCGGGCCAAGGAGTCCCACGTCGTCAAGGAGGAGCTGGCCGCGTACGGCGTGGAGCCGCAGTGGTTCGGGCTCGGCGATCGCGACTTCGCCACCCACATCGTCCGCTCGCAGATGCTCGAGGCCGGCTACCCGCTCTCGCAGATCACGCACGCCCTGTGCACGCGCTGGCAGCCGGGCGTGCGGCTGCTGCCGATGACCGACGACCGCTGCGAGACCCACGTCGTGATCGAGGACGAGCAGGGCAAGCGCGCGATCCACTTCCAGGAGTGGTGGGTGCGGCTGCGCGCCTCCGTCCCGGCCCAGTCGTTCGCGCTGGTGGGGGCCGACACCGCCAAGCCCGCCCCCGGCGTGCTGGAGGCGATCGAGCAGGCCGACCTGGTGATCCTGCCGCCGTCCAACCCGGTCGTGAGCATCGGCACGATCCTTCAGGTGCCGGGCATCCGCGACGCCCTGCTCCCCAAGACCGTGGTCGGCGTCTCACCGATCATCGGCGGGGCGCCGGTCAGGGGCATGGCCGACGCCTGCCTGACGGCCATCGGGGTGGAGACGACCGCCCAGGCCGTCCTGGAGCTCTACGGCGCCGACCTGATCGACGGCTGGCTGGTCGCCGAGGAGGACGATGGGGTCGCCCTCGACGGCGTGCGCGTGCTCGCCCGCCCGATCCTCATGCACGACGCCGACGCCGCGGCCGACATCGCCCGCACCACCCTCGACCTGGCCCAGGAGCTCGCCCGATGACCGCCCCACGTCCCGGGGCCCACGCCCCTGCCACCCCTCAGCGGATCGAAGTGCTCGCCGTGACCGGCATCGGCGAGGTGCGGCCGGGCGACGACGTGGCGGCACTGCTGACAGCGGCCGCCACGGGCACCGGCGCGGAGGCTGACGCAGCGGCCGGCGTTGGGCTGCGTGACGGTGACATCGTGGTCGTCACCTCGAAGATCGTGAGCAAGGCCGAGGGCCGGGTGCGTCAGGCCCCCGACCGCACCCAGGCGATCATGGACGAGACCGAGCGCGTGGTCGCCCGGCGTGGCGACACGGTCATCTCCCAGACCCGCCACGGCTTCGTCATGGCCGCCGCCGGCGTCGACGCCTCCAACACCGACCCCGGCACCGTGCTGCTCCTGCCCGAAGACCCCGACGCCTCGGCCCGGCGCATCAGGGCGGGGCTGGGCGGGCGCGTGGGGGTGATCGTGTCCGACACGTTCGGGCGGCCGTGGCGCAACGGGCTCACCGACGTGGCCATCGGCGCGGCCGGGGTGCGCCCGCTCGACGACTTCCGCGGCACGTCCGACACCTACGGCAACCCGCTCAGCGCCACGGTCACGGCGCTGGCCGACGAGATCGCGGGCGCGGCCGAGCTGGTCAAGGGCAAGCTCGACGGCGTGCCCGTGGCGATCGTGCGCGGGCTGTCCCACCTGGTCACCGAGGACGACGGGCCCGGGGTCACGCCGCTGGTGCGGCCGGCCGACGAAGACCTGTTCCGCTACGGGTCGCGCGACGTGGTGTTCGCCCGCCGGACGATCAGGGAGTTCGCCGACCGGCCCGTCGATCCCGAGGCCGTCCGCCGGGCGGTCGCGGCGGGCATCGCGGCGCCCGCGCCGCACCACACGACGCCGTGGCGGTTCGTGCTGCTGGAGTCGCCGGAGACCCGGACGAAGCTGCTCGACGCCATGCGCGAGGCGTGGATCGACGACCTGCGCGGCGACGGCTTCGGCGAGCAGTCGATCGCCAAGCGGGTCAAGCGCGGCGACGTGCTGCGCGAGGCGCCCTATCTGGTCGTGCCGTGCCTGGTCATGGAGGGCTCGCACACCTACAGGGACGACCGGCGCAACGCCTCGGAGCGGGAGATGTTCATCGTGGCGACCGGCGCCGGGGTGGAGAACTTCCTGATCCAGCTCGCCGTCGAAGGGCTCGGTTCGGCGTGGGTGTCCTCCACGATGTTCTGCCGCCCGATCGTCCGCGAGGTGCTGGATTTGCCCGAATCGTGGGATCCGATGGGCTGCGTGGCCGTCGGGCACGCCGCCGCGCCGCCGCGCGACCGGGCGCCGCGCACGCCGGAGGATTTCATCCTGACGCGTTGACTCCGTGCTAACCGGCGGTCAATCGGGCGTTTACCGTTAGGAAAGTTTCCTTTACATTCGAAGCATCCCCCCATGTAAAGGAGCAACTCCATGCGAAGGATGCTCACGTTAGTCACCGTGGTGGTGATAGCGGTCGCCACCACGGTCTTCAACACCGCGCCGGCGTTCGCTCACGGGTACGTCAACTCGCCCCCGAGCCGCCAGGCCAACTGCGCCCAGGGCAGGGTGGCCAACTGCGGCAACATCATCTACGAGCCGCAGAGCGTCGAAGGGCCCAAGGGCCTGCGGAGCTGCCACGCCAACCTGGGACAGTTCGCGCAGCTCAGCGACGAGAGCAAGCCCTGGCCCCGGGCCTCGGTGGGCACCACCGTGACCTTCAACTGGACGTTCACCGCCAGGCACGCCACCTCGAACTTCGAGTACTTCATCGGCAACACCAAGGTGGGCTCGTTCGGCGGCAACAACCAGCAGCCGCCGCCGACGGTCTCGCACACGGTCAACCTGTCGGGCTTCTCGGGCCGGCAGAAGGTGCTGGCCGTCTGGAACATCTCCGACACCGCCAACGCCTTCTACTCGTGCATCGACCTGCAGATCGGCGGCGGAGGCGGCGGCAACCCGACCCCCACGCCCACTCCGACGGTCACGCCGACCCCCACCCCGACGCCGACCGTGCCTCCGACCACGCCTTCGGGCACGTGGCGGGCCGGCACGGCGTACGCGGTCGGCAACACGGTGACATACAACGGCGGCACGTACCGCTGCCTCCAGGCGCACACCGCCCTCGCCGGGTGGGAGCCGCCCAACGTACCGGCGCTGTGGCAACGCGTGTGAGACAGCTCGGATGAGAACCGAAGGGGGCGCTTCCTGGCGCCCCCTTCTTCGCTGGGCGCGTCAGGCCGTCGGCTTGCAGGTCGGGTGGCAGAGCCTGCGGGCCAGGGCGGAGAGGAAGACGTCGATGATCTCGCCCGGCTCCTGGGCCTCGTGCAGCGAGCCGTTGGTCGCGGCCGTGATCTGCGACAGGCTCGCCCGGTCGACGCCCTTGCCGAACGCGATCACGATGATCTGGACCGGGCGGTCGGGGTTCCACTCACGCCGCAGCCTGTCCAGCAGTTGCGGCAGGTTCGTGCCCTTGCCGTCGTCGCGGCCGGCCGTGATCACGAGGAGCGCGTTGTTCATCTCCTCGCGGTATTCGTCCGAGACCTCGCGAAAGCCGCTGAGAATGGCGTCGTAGAGCGAGCTGTCCAGCTTGGGGTGGGCGGCGATCGTGCTGGTCAGCTCGTCGAGGCGGCTCCTGCGGATGATCTGCCCGGTCTCCGGCTCGGTGATCGGGCCGAGGCCGACGCGCTGCTGGTAGCCCTTGATGCGGCCCACCTTGTCGGCGAACTCCCACAGGCCCATGTGCGTGGAGTCGGGGAAGAGCTGGAGCCCGATCTTGGCCGCGTCGAGCGCCACGCTGACCCTGGTGGTGCCGTTCATCCGGTCGGCCATGTGCTTGGAGGTGTCGGCCAGGACGAGGATGTTGGTCGGCGGGGCCAGCCGGCTCCAGGCGCGCAGGGCCTCGTCGATGTCCTGCGGCGAGACCGACGACCTGGTCTTGGGCGTCTCGGACGGGATCTGCGGGCCGGGCGAGATCGGGCCCTGGCCGCCGTCGCCGGACCTGAACCCGGCCCGCCGCACGATCTCCTGGGCCTGCGCGCCTCTCAGCCAGCTCGCGAACACGGTGGACGCCTCGGCGACCGCGGGATCGGTGGCGGTGACGACGTAGGGGTAGTCGAGGTTGATCGTGCCCTCGCGCGGATGCAGCGACACGACCGGGTCCGCGGAGGGGCGCAGGTTGTGGTTCCACACCGACTGCTCGGGGACGATGACGACCGGGCGCTGCCAGAACGTACGGTCGTCCACCGCGGCCAGCATGCTGCGGTAGTCGGGCGCCGAGCCGGCCTGCGCCCACCGTACGAACGCGGTCAGCGCCTTGTCGGCGTCGGGCCCGGTGCCGACGACGTCGCGGGCGGCGGCCACGGTCGCGATGCCGGCTCCGGCCAAGGACGGGTCCGGCACGCGTACGACGTCGGGCTCGTCGGCGGTGGGCGTCAGCCGCCCGCGCACGGTCGAGGGGAAGACCATCCGCCAGTTCATCTCGGTCTTGCCCACGGAGAAGCGCTGGGCCAGCGACGACCGGGTGGCGAACACCAGCGGCGACGTGGCCACCACGCTCTCCCCCGCGGGCAGCGCGCTCGCGCCCTGCTGGCGGGCCAGCCGGATCCAGGCCGACGAGTCGGCGATCCAGCCGTCGGGCCGCTCGCGCAGCACGCCCGCCCGGTCGCCGATCAGCGTGCGTAAGACCGTGGCCGGCGGCTGCTCGGTCACCTGGACGAGCACGCACCGGCCGCCGGCCGCCGTCTTCGTCTCGTTGAACCGGTCGGCGGCCTCCATGACCGCCGGGGCCACGTCGACCGCGGCGGCCACGTTGACCAGAACAGGCTCTCGCGTGGTGCACAGCACGCCACCGCCGCCGAAGAGCACGACGAGCCCGGCCGCGACGATGGCCACGGCCGTCAGCCCCGCCAGCATGCCGCGCCGCAGCGCCTTCTTGCGCCGCTGCTCCGGGGGCAGCGCGGCACGGTGCCGACCCAAGCGCACGGTGAACCTTCCTCCAGGGGGAGTGATGATTCTTCCAGCGTCTCCCATAGCGGGCGCAAGCCTTGTTAGAACATGTTATAACTACGCCATCGGCAGCACTCGCCTGACGCTCTGGCAGACGCCGTCGCTGGCCTCGGAGGCCCGCAGCCGCTCCTCGCCCGGGACGCCGTACTCGGTGGTGCGCTGCCTGACCGGCCTGCCGCTGACCTCGACCATCGCGCGCAACTCGGTGATGGTCTTGTACGAGCCGTTCTCGGAGCCGGCCATCCTGCTGATGGTCTCCTCCATCAGCGTGCCACCCAGGTCGTTCACCCCGCCCTGGAGCACCTGGCGGCACAGGTCGTCCTGCAGCTTGACCCACGAGCACTGGATGTTCTTGATCGCGCCGTGCAGCAGGATCCGGGCCAGCGCGTGCACGGCCCGGTTCTCCTGGGCCGTGGGGCCGGGCCGGGCGACTCCGGCGAGGTAGATGGGCGCGCTGGTGTGCACGAACGGCAGCAGCACGAACTCCGAGAAGCCGCCGGTCTCCTCCTGCAGCCGCCTGATCAGCTTGATGTGCTTGACCCAGTGCAGGTGGTTGTCGACGTGGCCGTACATCATGGTGGAGGTCGTCGGGATCCCG
The DNA here is from genome assembly GCF_040654715.1 of Nonomuraea sp. NPDC050643. Taxonomy (NCBI): domain Bacteria; kingdom Bacillati; phylum Actinomycetota; class Actinomycetes; order Streptosporangiales; family Streptosporangiaceae; genus Nonomuraea; species Nonomuraea sp. NPDC050643. The sequence goes on from NZ_JBFAIM010000005.1 coordinate 13,108, forward strand.
ACCTTGTGGGCCGTCGTGATGACCTCGATCCACTCCTTGGCGGGCAGCTTGCCCTTGGTCAGCACCCAGCGCACGTCGTCGTCGAGGATCTCCGCCGCCGTGCCGGGCAGCGAGTCGACGCCGGCCTCCTTGGCCGCCTCCAGCCAGTCGCGGACGGACAGGTTCGTCCGGCTGGCGCCGTTGATGACCTCCATCGGCGAGAACGCGTGCACGTGCATGCCGGGCGTCCTGGCCTTCACGGCCTTGGCGATGTCGAAGTACGCCGTCCCGGGCAGGTCGGGGTGGATGCCGCCCTGCATGCACACCTCGGTCGCGCCGGCCGCCCACGCCTCCTCGGCCCGGTCGGCCACCTGGTCCAGGCTCAGCGTGAACGCGTCGGCGTCGGTCCTGCGCTGGGCGAAGGCGCAGAAGCGGCAGCCGGTGTAACAGACGTTGGTGAAGTTGATGTTCCGGTTGACGACGTAGGTGACGTCGTCGCCCACGGCCTGTCTCCTGAGGTCGTCGGCGATGGCGGCCAGCTCGTCGAGCGCCTCCCCCTCCGCGCCGAGCAGGGCCACGGCCTCGTCGTCGGTCAGGCCCGCCGGGTCGGCCCCGGCCCGCTTGAGCGCCTGCCGGACGTCGCTCGGGGTGGCGGCGGCCACCGTGCCGAGACGTTCGCGCAGGGCGTCCCAGTCGCCGTAGACGTGGTCGAAGTCGTCCCTGCGGTCCTGAGCGCGACCGGTGGTGTCCACCTCGACGTGCAGGTCCACCCGTCCCGTCGCGGCGAACCCGCCGTCCGGCTCTTGCCAGGGGCGGCCTTCGAGCACGGCGTCCTCGCGGGCCAGGCCGGTGGCCGGATCGGCCAGGGCGGCGACGTGCCCGGTCAGGCGGGGGTCCAGCCAGGGCTCGCCGGCCAGCACGTACTCGGGGTAGATCGTCAGGCGTTCCCTGAGCCGGAACCCGGCCTGCCGCGTACGGTCGGCGAGGTCGTCGATCTGCGGCCAAGGGCGTTCGGGGTTGACGTGGTCGGGGGTCAGCGGTGAGACCCCGCCCCAGTCGTCGATGCCGGCGCGGATCATGAGTTCGTACTCGGCGTCGACCAGGTTGGGCGGGGCCTGGAGGCGTACGCGGGGGCCGAGCACGAGGCGGGCGACCGCGATCGTGGCGGCGAGCTCCTGCAGGTCGGCGTCCGGCAGGCCGCGCATGGCCGTGTCGGGCTTGGCCCGGAAGTTCTGCACGATCACCTCCTGGACGCCGCCGTACTCCCTGGCCACCTTGCGGATGGCGAAGATCGACTCGGCGCGGTCCTGGACGGTCTCGCCGATGCCGATCAGAACGCCGGTGGTGAACGGCACGTTCGTCCGGCCGGCGTCCTCCAGCACGCGCAGCCGTACGGCGGGGTCCTTGTCGGGCGAGCCGTAGTGGGCCTGCCCCTTCTCCTCGAACAGCCGCCGCGACGTCGTCTCCAGCATCATCCCCATGGACGGCGCCACCGGCTTGAGCCGCTGGAAGTCACGCCAGCTCAGCACCCCAGGGTTGAGGTGCGGCAGCAACCCGGTCTCCTCCAGCACCCTGATCGCCATGGCCCGCACATAGGACAACGTGTCGTCATAGCCGTGCGCGTCGAGCCACTCCCTGGCCTGGTGCCAGCGGTCCTCCGGCCGGTCCCCCAGCGTGAACAGCGCCTCCTTGCACCCCATCGCCGCGCCCTGCCGGGCGATCTCCAGCACCTCGTCGGGGCTCAGGAATGGCGCCGGCAGCTTGTGCGGCGCGGTGGCGAAAGTGCAATAACCACAACGGTCCCGGCAGAGCCGGGTCAACGGGATGAACACCTTCCTGCTGTAGGTGATGACCCCCTCGCGGCCGGCCGCCTTCAGCCCGGCGTCGCGAACGCGGGAAGCGTGTTCGAGTAGCGTGTCGAGATGCTCGTCCCGGGCGTGCAGGAGGACGGTCGCCTCGGTGACGTCAAGGGTCTTGCCGTCCCTGGCGCGGGCGAGGGCGCGGCGGAGCGCGGAGTCAGAACTCATGGAAGCACAGTACGTCGGGCTGAGTTCGCCACGCGCACCCAGGGTCGGGTCAGAACGACCTGTAGTCGCGCGCCGCCATCCGGGGCCCCCGCGCCGGCGGGCGCAGCCCCGTGAGCCACACGAGCACCGTGGCCCGGTGCCGATGCCCCGCGTACGGCTCCAGCAGCCGCATCATCCCGAGATCGTCGGTCTTCTCCCCGGTCAGCGCGTAACCGACCAGTTTGGCCAGGTGGAAGTCGCCCACGCTCACCGCGTCGGGGTCACCGAACGCGCGCTGGCGCACCTCCGCCGACGTCCAGACCCCGATGCCGGGCAGCGCGCGCAGCAGCCGGTCGAGCTCGCGCGTGGTCGTGGCGGCCTCCAGCTTGTCGGCGTGCCAGGCGGCGTTGGCGATGGTCCTCGCGCGCACGGCCTCGGCGCCCGCGCGGTGCCAGTGCCAGGTCGGGATCTGCCGCCACACCGAGGGCTCGGGCATCACCCGCATGCCCTCGGGCGCGGGTCCGGGCGCGGTCTCGCCGTAGCGCTGCAGCAGCCACCGCCAGGCCCGCCATGCCTCCCGCCCGACGACCTTCTGCTCCAGCACAGCAGGGACGAGGGCCTCCATGACCCGCCCGGTCCTGCCGATCCGCAGCCCGGGGTTCTTCCTGACAGCCTCCGCCAGGACCTCGTGCCGCACCCTGAAACCCGAAATATCGTCGTCAGCCCCCACCAGCCCCGGCAACATCTCCAGCGTCCACTCCGCGCCGGGCCCCCACGCCTGCCCGCGCACGCAGCCGTCCTGGACGCTCACCCGGAGCGTGCTCGGCCCGTCGGGCGTCCTGGACGTGCGCCACACGGCGCCGTCACCGGTCTGAGCCCAGGTGGGATCGCCGCCGCCGCGTTTGTGCGGCTGCAACGCCAGCCCGAGGTCCAGCGGCCCCTCGGGCACCCACCTGCGCTCCCTCACCCGTCCAGTCTGCCCGCGCCGAGCACCTGGTCGAACCGGGCCCGGGGCACACACCTGACCGGACCGGGATCAGACGTCGCTCGAGTAGCGCAGCGCCCGCTCGGGCAGCTCGATGCCCGGCCAGATCCGGACGCCGTTCTGCAGTTCGTTGCCCGGCCCCACGATGGCACCGTCGCCGATCACCGCGTCGCGCACCACCGTGCCGGCGCAGACCCGCGCGCCCCGGCCGACCACGGAGTCGGTCACGGAGGCGCCGGCCTCGACCACGCAGTCGTCGCTGAGCACCGAGCCCACCACCGAGGCACCGGCCTCGACGACGGCCCGCGCGCCGACCGCCGTGCCGCCCCACACCTTCGCCTCGGGCGAGACCTGGGCGCCGTCGAGCGCCAGGTATTCGCCCGCAGGACCGGGCAGCGCGGGCGAGCCGAGCCGGCCCAGCACCAGGTCGCGTGAGCCGCGCACGAACGCGGCGGGGGTGCCGACGTCGAGCCAGTAGGTGCGGTCGGCGTAGCCGAGCACGAGCCGCCCCGACTCGATGAGCCCGGGGAACGTCTCCCGCTCCACCGACACGACCTCGCCTCGCGGGATCGAGTCGATCACCGAGCGGGTGAAGACGTAGCACCCGGCGTTGATCCGGTTGGTCACCGGGTTGGGCGTCTTCTCCAGGAACGCCGTCACGCGCCCGGACTCGTCGGTCGGCACGCATCCGAACCGGGAGGGATCGTCGACTTCTGTCAAATGGAGCGTTACATCGGCACGCCGCAGGCAATGCTGTCGCACTTGATCGCCGATGTCGTGGCCGGAGAGGATGTCACCGTTCAGGATCAGGACGGGGTCGTCGGAGCCGGACGTGAGCGCCTCGGCGGCGTTGCGGATCGCCCCGCCGGTGCCGAGCGGCGTCTCTTCCGTTATGTATTCGAGCGAGAGCCCGAACGCCGCCCCGTCACCGAAGGCCGGCTCGAACATCGCCGCTTTGTACGAGGTCGCGAACACGATGCGGCGCACGCCGAAAGATCGCGCCCGAGCCAGTTGGTGCGCCAGGAACGGCACACCGGCGGTCGGCAGCAGCGGCTTGGGCGTGCCCAGTGTCAGCGGACGCAGGCGCGTGCCCTGCCCTCCGACCAGGAGGATCGCCTCGAGGTCTGGCAAAGAGCTCTCCATCACTCCGTGAGATTACCGAACTATTCGATCGCGCGTTGATAAGAGCTGAGATGCGCCTCCGCGGAGGCGTCCCAGGTGAACTCGCGTGCTCTGGCCAGCCCGGCCTCCTGCAACTGCCGCCTGCGCCCTGAGGAGGCCAGCAGCTGACCCAGCGCCGTGGCGATGCTGTCGGCGTCCGGCTCGGTGTAGGCGACGGCGTCGCCGCCCACCTCGGGCAGCGAGGTGCGGTAGGTGGTCAGGACCGGGGCGCCGCAGGCCATGGCCTCCAGCACCGGCAGCCCGAACCCCTCGCCGCGCGAGGGGAAGGCCACCACGAGCGCGCCGCCCAGGAATCCGGGCAGGTCGGGCGCGCGCAGGTAGCCCGGCCGCACCACTCTGACCGTGGCCTCGACCTCGCGGCAGGCGGCGTCCACGTCGTCTTCGTGCACCCCGCCGCCGAGCACCAGCGCGGGCGGCTTGTCGAGCCGCTTCACGGCGGCGGCGAAGCCGCGGATGAGATTGGGAACGTTCTTGCGGGGGTCGAGCGCGCCAAGGAAGGCCACGTAGGGCTGGCCGTGCAGACCGCAGCGCAGGGCGGCCCGGCGGATCTCCTCCTCGCTCGGCGGGTGGAACTGGGCCAGGTCGACGCCGTGGTAGGCGACGTCGATGCGGGTGGGGTCGGCGGCGAGCACGCGGACGAGCTCGTCTCTGGTCGCCTTGGACGGCACGATCACCCGCCGCGCGTGGCGGACGGCGGTGCGGGTGGCCGAGCGGAAGAACGACGCCCGCGGCGTCTGCTGGTCGGACTCGGTGAACCAGGTGGCGTCGTGCACCGTCACGACGGTCGGCAGGCCCGAGCTCAGCGGGATGGAGTAGTAGGGAGCGTGGATGACGTCGGCTCCCGCCTGGCGGGCGAGCAGCGGCAGCCCGGTCTGCTCCCAGGCGAGCCTGGCGGCCCTGTTGGTGATGGCGACGGGCCCGGCGATGACCCGGGCCGAGGGCGCGAGGCGGCGATATCGCTCCGCCTCGGACCGCTGGCAGACCACGGCGAGGTCCGCACCGGCTCGGTGGAGCGCGGCCACCAGCCCGTCCACGTATCTGATCAAAGCACCGCGGTCCGCGGGGACCGCCGCCGCATCGACGAGCACTCGAGGCATACGAAGATCTTCTCCCCTCAAGATCAACGTGGGACTGGGCGTCCCCCTCTGAAGTTCAGCTTATGACCAGCCTCCCCTAAATCGTGGGCCAAATCACACCGAGTCGCGACGCGCCGCAATTCCCGCCAAGCCTGCGCAGATCAGATCCCCAATGATGATGACAATGCGGGACGAAAGAGCCACTGCAATTGCGGCGCCATGGTCCAGATGAGGCGCCAGCACCGCAACCATGGCAACTTCGCGCACTCCGGCACCCGCGGGGACGACAAAGGTCAGAATGCCCAGGCACCACGACATCGCGAAGGCGCCGACGGCGAAGAGCAGGCCCCCCTGGGGGGCGATGAGGTAGAGGTGCACGCCGTAGGCCGTCCAGCCGGTCAGCGCCCAGGCGAGCGCGGTGAGCATGCCGCGCCGGGTCAGGGGGCGTTCGAGCGGCTCGCGCTTGAGCCTGCGCAGGACGTAGCCGATGAGGCCGTTGATGACCTTGGGTTCGAGCAGGACCAGGAGCAGCGGGAGGAAGAGCAGCAGCCAGCCGTACCGGTCCCAGCCGAGCGTGATGAGCGTGACCAGCAGGCCGGTGGCGAGCTGGACGGGCATCGTCAGGAAGAAGGCGGCCGCGCTGCGCGCGCGGGGCACGCCGAGCTCGCGGCCCATCTCCATCTGGGCGAGCATGGGCCAGACGGTGCCCGGGATGTATTTGCCGAGCTGGCCCACGAAGAACACCTTCGCCGCGGGCCGCGCCGGCAGCGGCGAGCCGAGGTCGGCCAGCAGGGTGCGCCAGGTGAGCATGGCCCCGAGCAGCGCGGCGACCACGGCGACCAGCGATCCGGCCAGCGCCTGCCACGACAGCCTGGCGAACCCGGCCACCACGGCGTCCCACTGCCCCGCCACCGCGTAGCCGCCGAACCCGAGGGCGACGGCCAGGAACCCCAGGCGCAGGAGCCTGCGCGGCCACGACCGCCGGGGGATGGCGGCCGGCTCCTCCACGACGTCCTGGCTCACAGCGGGCGGACCCGCTCGGGCGGCTGCGGCAGCGCCGCGCCGACCGGCCGCCGCGGGGTCTTGGTGGCCACCCACAGGTACGTCGGCACCACCGGCAGCAGCAGCCTGAGCACCTCACGCGGCGTCCGCGACAGCACGGCCTTGACCACCCTCCCCGGCAGCCCGGGGAACAGCTCGCCCCCCGCGAACTTCGTCGGCGTGGCCAGCACCGGGAAGGTGTAGTCCCACACGTGGAAGGCGCGCAGCATCCTGCGCAGCCCGCGCCGCGTCCTGAACCGCTCGTAGTAGTGGTCGGCCCGCCCGAACGCCCGCACGTAGCGGTCGGCCAGCGCGGGCGGCAGGTACGACAGGAACGGCAGCTTGTAGTGCGGCTCCATCACGCCCAGCCGGTTGCCGAGCCCGAGGTAGAGCACCCCGTCGTCGGACAGCACCCGGTGCATCTCGGCCACCACCGAGTCGGGGTCGACCACATGCTCGTAGATGTGGTTGAACACCAGCACGTCGACCGAGCCGTCGGGGAACGGCAGCGCGGTGCCGTCACCGCACACGAACGCCACCCGCTCGCCGAACCTGTCGGCGGCCTTGCGCAGCCCCGGCACGTCGATGTCGATGCCCAGCGTGTGCTTGGCCCCGGCCAGCGCCAGCTCGTCGGCGATGAATCCGGCGGAGCAGCCCACGTCGCCCACGGTCAGGCCGGCGAGCGGCCCGTGGAAGTGCTCGAGCACCGCGATGATCTTCGCCGCCTTCCGCCTGCGCTTCTCCTCGTCGAGCATGGCGGACTGGAACTCTGAGTATTCGAGCTGCGCGACCCGTTGCTTCACCACGCTTCCCAACCGTACCGACCTCTACGCCCATCCGACGTCAAACGGCTTTGGTACGGTGGCCGACCTGGCGATACAAGGACGGACGGGACGAAGCGGCCGCACGGCGCCCGTCCCCGCGGCGTCACCGAGATCGCCTGCGCCGTGCTCGCCACGCCGGCGCTGGTCGCGGCCGTCGTCTGGCTTTACCAGGCGTACCGCGCGTAACCTGAGCCAATGCTCCGCCGCCTGTTCCGCGTCGTCCTCGCCCTGGTCGCCGTCGGTTTTCTGGGTTACGGCCTGGCCGCCAACTGGCACGAGACCACCTCGGCCGTGACCGCCATGTCGCCGTGGGCGGTGCTCGGAGCCTTCGCCGCCGTGCTGCTCGGCCAGTTCTTCATGCTGGTGGCCTGGCGCGAGATCCTGGCGGGGCTGGGCACGCGGGTGCCGTTGCGGATCGCCGGGCGGATCATGTTCGTGGGGCAGCTCGGGAAATACATCCCGGGGGCCGTGTGGGCGTACGCGGCGATGATGGACCTCGGGCGCGACCACGGGAGCCCGCCGCGGCGCACGTTCGCGACGATCTCGCTCGGGCTCGTGATCAACATCGGGGTGGCGATCTCGATCGCCGCGGCCACCCTGGGCACGCTCGACGCCGTACGCGAGGCCTGGTACCTCGTCCTGCTGGTGCCCGCGATCATCGTGTGCCTGCATCCCAAGGTGCTGACCTGGGGGCTCAACCTGGCGCTGCGCATCGCCCGCAAGGAGCCGCTGGAGAGCGTGCTGCCCGGCCGTACCGTGGTGGTCGCGGTGGCGTGGACCGCGCTCGGCTGGCTCGTGTACGGCGTGCACATCTGGCTGATCGCCGGCCAGAGCGACCTCTATGTGATCGCCACCGGCGCCTACGCGTTCGCGTGGGCCACCGGCATCCTCACGGTCGTGGTGCCGGCCGGTGTCGGCGTCAGGGAGGGCGCGCTGGTGCTCGTGCTCGGCCCGATCATCGGCACGCCGACCGCGCTCGCCGTGGCGATCGTGTCGCGGCTGGCGTTCACGCTGGCCGACGCGGCGGCCGCGGGCATCGCGTTCCTGCTCGGCCGTCAGACCCCGAGCAGCGCTGCCGCGTACGCCGACCAGAACGGCTCGGGATCGACCGCCTTGACCCCCGACCGCAACCTCTCGGGCTCGCCGGAGACGTAGAACCGCTCGAGCGCCCGGCGCAGCGCGCCGACGTCGTCCGGCTCGACCAGCAGCCCGTCCACGCCGTCGGTGATGTGATCGGCCAACGCGCCGACGCGGGTGGCGATCACCGGCACGCCGTGCTCGTGGCCGAGCCAGACGTTCTGGCTGGCCGTGGCGTTGCGGTAGGGCAGCACGAGCGCGTCCGCCCCGGCGAACAGCTTCGGCACGTCCTCGGCGGCCACGTAACCGGGCCGCAGCTCCACCCGGTCGCCCAGACCCAGCTCGCCGATCAGCGCCTTCGTCTCCTCCAGCCCGCCCCAGAACTCGCCCGCGACCGTCAGCCCGACCCCCTCGGGCAGCGCCTTGAGCAGCACGTCCAGCCCCTTGTACGGCCGCACCATGCCGAAGAACAGCAGCCGCCGGTGCACCACGGCGGACTTCTCGGCGGTCGTCGAGGGCAGGTGCGGCGGCAGCGCCGCCACGATGACCGGCTTGACGGTCAGCCCCCTGGCCAACGCGGCCTGCTGCTCGGAGTGGGCCAGCACGCCGTCGACCCGCTTGAGCAGGGCCTTCATCAGCGGCTGGTCGTAGGGCTTGCGCTCGTGCGGCAGCACGTTATGACAGAGGGCAACAGTCCTGACTTTTCGCCCTATCCCGTACAAAATCCCCAAATAGGCGGGGACCTGTACCGGGCTCAGCACCGCCAACACCACCAGGTCAGCCGACCGCAGCCGCCGGCCCGCCGCCACCCACCCGTCGGGCCGCCGCCAGTCGAGCCGCCGCACGGTCTTCGGGAACGGCGTCCCCTCCGGCGCGGAGATCGTCTGCTGCCCCGGGTACAGGAACGACGGATACTGCGCCCGCCACGACTCGATCACCACGTCGTGCCCCAGGGCGGCGAGCCGGTGCGCCAGCTCGGTGGTGTGCTGGGCCCCGCCCCCCTTGTACGGATAGGTGGGGCCGACGATCGCGATCCGCAACGTCACTCTCCCCGCGAGCGCACGATCAGGTCCGCCAGCAGGGCCACTGAGCCGATGAGCAACCCGGACAGGAAGATCATGACGGTGTTGGCCGGGAAGTAGAACGGGTGCTGGATCATGTCCCAGACGCCCTTCACGAAACCGATCCCGACCAGCCACAGCGCGGGCGGCATGAGCACCTTGAGCGGGTTGAAGTACATGATCATCCGCAGCACCTGGAGGATGTAGCGGTAGGCGTCGGAGACGAAGCTGAACTTCGACTTCCCGGCCCGCTTGGCGTATTCGGTCGGCAGGTAGTAGACGTCGTGCTGGTTCGACAGGAACGAAAGTGTGATCGTCGTCACACACGAGAACCCGGGAGGCAGCAGCCGCAGATAGGGCCTGGCCACCGACTTCCTGAAGGCGCGCAGGCCGGAGTTGAGGTCGGGGATCTTCTGCCCGGCCAGCATCTCGGCGACCTTCCTGATCACGAACTTGGCCGGCACCCGCAGCAGCTTGTGCGAACCCTCCTCGCTGGTGCGCGCGCCGACCACCATGTCGACGGTCGAGTCCTTGTCCAGGATCTGCACCAGCTCGGGAATGCGCTCGTTGGCGTAGGACATGTCGGCGTCGGTCCAGACGACGATCTCGCCCCTGGCCTCCTGCGAGCCGATCCGCCGCACGGTGCCGGCGCCGCCGTTGCGGTGGAAGGCGCGGATGCGCAGGTGGGGATAGTCGGCCGCGGCCTCCTGGAGCTTGGACAGCGTCGAGTCGGTCGAGCAGTCGTCCACGGCGACGAGTTCGTAGGTGTAGCCGCTCGAGTCCATCGCCTTGGTGATGCGCTCCACCTCGTCGATGACGTGATTCTGCTCGTTGTAGCAGGGCAGGACGATCGTGACGTATGGCGCTTCATCCACGGCAGTTCCACTCTTGGGGGTCTCAAGCGTGCTCACGGGCCTGAAGGTTACTCTGCCCCGCTTAAAGACGAGTCCACATCGCTTCATGTTCGAAGATCATTACGGGCCGGGAATCGCCATCCACACGTTCATCCGCAGCGTCCACGTGCCGTTGGGAGCCTCGGTGAGCGAACGCTCGTCCTGGCGCGCGACCAGCGCCATGACCTGCGACGGAGAGCCGTACGGGGCCACCTGGGCGGCCTCGGCGGCCAGCACGACGGGGACGCGGCCCGCGGCGCGCACCCGCTCGGCCAGACGGCGCACCTCCGGTTCGGACGCGACGTCGGACTCGCCCGGACGGGCCACCTGCGCCGCCGGGCGGTCGCACATGCCGCGTACGACCTGGGTGAAGCGGTCGCCGGTGACCCGCTCGACGATCAGCACCGAGGCGTCGGGAGGCAGCTTGGCGCACATCGCCTCGACCGCCGCCGCCTCGCCCCGCTCGATCGGCGTGAACGCGGTGCCGATCGAGGTGATGGCCGGGGGCACGAGCACGAGCAGCACGACGACCGCGTTCCCCCACAGCCGCGAGCGCGGGCCGTGCCGGTCGAACGCCGCCCCCAGCCGGGCCAGGGCGTAGGTCGCGATGAGGATCAGCCCCGGGATCACGACGGGGACCAGGCGGCGGGCGGCCCACGGGTGGTCGGGGGTGATCTCGGGCCGCAGCAGCGTCGTGACGGTCGTCCAGCCCACGATCGCCAGGGGCAGCAGCCACTCGAACGGCGCGCCCTTGAGCAGCAGTTTGCGGACGAGCACGGCGGCGGCGATCGTGGCCAGCACGACGACGGGGACGCCGACGTACCAGGTCACCCAGTGCAGGGAGTCCTCGAAGTAGAGCCGGGTGCCGTCCACGGGCAGGCCGTTGGCGCGCTGGATCTGCTCGATCATCTGGAACGTGCGCCGGTCGTCGGCGTTCTGGGGCAGGCGGGTCACCGTCTGCAGCCAGGGGCGGACGTACAGGGCCGTCATGACCAGCACGACCAGCCCGCCGGCCGCCGTGGGCAGCCATCCGGGAAGCCGCAGGCGGGCGAGGGCCGGGGCCGCGACCGCGCCGATCAGGATGAGGACGAGCACGGCGGCGCCGATGAGCAGCAGCGGCTCGACCGAGCCGGACAGATAGGACAGATAAGGACGAGCCAGCAGGTACGCCGCGAGCATCCCGATCCCGCCCCCGGCCAGCAGCCCCACCAGCAGCGGCGGCCCCACGGCCCCCTCCGGCCTCCTGAAGCGCCGCAGGGCGACCAGCAACCCCGCGAACGCCAGCACCGGCAGCACGTCGCGCAGCCCGTCGATCCTGACCAGCACGGCCAGCCCGAACACCAGCCCCGCGAGCAGCCCCCGGCCCCACCCCGGCCTGGCCAGCGCGTCGTACGCCAGCGACATCCCGCCGAACAGCAGGATCAGGGACGGGATCTCGCTGAACGTCGTGCGCGAGGTGTAGAGGATCGGCAGGCTCACCGCGAGCGCCACCGCCGCCACCACCGCCCACCGCGCCCCGGCCAGCCGCACCACCACCCCGGCCAGCGTGAGCACGGCCAGCGCGCCCAGCAGGGCCGGGATCACGAAGGGCGCGCCGAGCCAGTCGCCGATCGCGAACAACATCGGCGGGCCGGGCATGAACTGCGGCACCACCGACCCGTCCACGTCGTAGAAGCCGACACTCTTGAAGATCAGTGAGGGGTCGGCGCCGCCGAACGCCTCGGCCCGGACGGGGATGGGCAGCGAGCCGTGGCCGGCGATCCAGGCCGCGTACTGCGCGTAGGTGGCCGGGTCACGCCTGACGGCGATCTGCTCGCTGTGCATGATCGCGTTGACCACGCCCGAGACCGCCGCCACCGCCACGACCCCGGCGACCTGCCGCCCGGTGGCCTCGACCGCCTTGCCCAGGCCACGTGTGCCGGCCCAGCCCAGCGCCGCGGCGGCGGACAGGCCGAGCAGCGCGGCGGGCAGGGGGGCGTACCGGCCGAGCAGCAGCAGCGGCAGCCCCGCGAGCAGCCAGCCCGCCACGGCCAGGGCGGGGAGCACGGAGAGCGCGGCGAGCACCCGGCCGGATCGATCGAGTTCCATCGGTGAGCGAGCGTATCCAACCCCCGCCGTCAGAACGCACACCCATGCCTCCCGGCCACTCCGCCGCCTCTGTGCGGTCGCTGTGCAGTCGCTGTGCAGTCGCCGTGCAGTCGCTGTGTCGTCGCCGTGTCGCCGCCGTGTCACGGAGTCCGCGCGAGGGCGGGTAGCGTACGCGACGTGCCGGAGAAGCAGGAGGGTGTGCGGGTGATGGAGGAGGCTCGCACAGAGGCCGGTCGCGGCCGGCGCCGCCTGCCGCGAGACCCGCTGAGCTGGGCGCGGCGGCACAAGTGGTTCCTCGTGGTCCTCGGGCTCGGCACGGTGCTGCGCGCCCTGGCGATGCTCGGCTACCGCCCGGCCCTGTGGTTCCCCGACTCCTACACCTACATCGTCACGGTCTTCAGACCGCGCCCCGACCTGGTGCGCCCGGCGGGCTACTCGCTGTTCCTCAAGCTGCTGGAGCCGCTGCACGCGTTCGGCGCGGTCACGGTGGCCCAGCACCTGCTCGGCCTGGCCACCGGGGTGCTGATCTACCGGGCCGCGCGCCGGGCGCCGAAGTGGGCGGCGACGCTGGCCACCGTGCCCGTGCTGCTGGACGCGTACCAGGTCGAGCTGGAGCACCTGCTGGTCTCCGACACGCTGTTCATGTTCCTGGTGGCCGCCGCCGTGGCGCTGTGCACGACGCAGCGGCCCGCCACGGTCGCGGCGATCGGGCTGCTGCTGGCGGCCGCCACGCTGACCAGAACGATCGGCCAACCGCTCATCGTGGTGCTGGCGGCCTGGTTCGTGCTGCGCCGGCGGTTCAGGCTGACCGCGGTGCTGCTCGCCGCCGCACTGGTGCCGGTGATCGCGTACGGGGCCTGGTTCTACGCCTCCTACCAGCGCGTCGGCCTGGTAGGCGCGAACGGCGCCTTCCTGTACGCCCGCACGATGTCGTTCGCCGACTGCGCCAGGATGAACCCGCCGGACGACCTCAAGGTCCTGTGCGACCCGCGCCCGCCCGAGCGGCGCCCGCCCTCCCAGGAGTACATCTGGGCCAAGGACTCCCCCTTGGTCCTGCTGCCCGGGATCACGTTCACGAAGGAGAACGACGACCTCGCGGCCAGGTTCGCGACGCTGGCGATCACCACGCAGCCGCTCGACTACGCCGCCTCGGTGCTCGACGAGCTGGCGCGCACGTTCCGGTGGGACCGGCCGATCTATCCCGACGCCGAGATCTACGGCTATTACCAGTTTCCGGTGACCGAGCCCGGACCACCTGGGCGCTATCCCGCGCAGGTCGGCGCCGAGTATGCCAAGCTCTACGAGCAGGGTGCGATCGGCACGGAGATCGTCGAGCCTTACGCCGGATGGCTGCGGGCCTACCAGAGCATGGCGCGGATGCCCGGCCTGGTGCTCCTGGGGCTCCTCCTCGTGCCCCCGGTGGCGGCGATCGTCCGCAGGCGTGCGGGAGTGCGTCTCTCGGGACCTCCGGCCTGGCTGGTGCCCTGGTCAGTGGCCGTCGTGCTGCTGATCACACCGGCCGCGGCCGCCGAGTTCGACTACCGGTACGTATTGCCGGCCGTACCCCTGGCCTGTTTGGCGGCGGCCCAGTGCATCAGGCCTGACAAGCTCCAACGGTCCGGCAGCAGGAAAGAGTTTGGCGATGATATTCCACCCAATGTCCGGCTCTGAGTATGCTGTGCCGCGGAAACATCACGCCCGGGTCACGGTCGTTAACCGCGATCACGGCCCGAGCCACGCCGAACGTGACCTAGTCTCGTGGCGCGGCGCGACCAAGCCAGCGCGTCAGGCGCGAGGAGTGAGGCTAGCGGACGTATGACCGACTACAGGAGCGGGCCGGTAGTCAGCTACAGGGAGACCCCCACCCAGCCGGGCAGCAGGATGGCGCGCCGGGCGGCCGCCGCCGCGGCCCCGCCACCGCCTCCGCCCGGCGACCGGCCCCCGCACGGCCACCGCTCCGGCGGCTCGGGCGGCGGGCAGGCCAAGATGCGGGTGCTCGCCTGGGTCAGCATCGGCCTGACGGCGGTGATGGTGGCGGGCTCGCTGACCGCGTACACGCTGTATCGGGACGCCTTCGGCAACATCAAGGAGAAGAGCGTCAAGGACGACATCATCAACCCGCGTCCTCCGGAGACGGGCGCGCTCAACGTGCTGCTCGTCGGGTCCGACACCCGCGCCGGCCAGGGCAACGCCAGGTACGGCCAGCAACTGGCCCGGCAGGCCGACGCGGGCGGCAAGCGCACCGACACGATCATCCTGATGCACATCTCGCCCAACCGGGACAAGGCCCGCCTGATCAGCTTCCCACGTGACTCGATGGTGCAGATCCCGCGGTGCAAGAACGAGGCCACCAAACAGGAGATGCCGCCCCGCCGCGACATGATCAACTCAGCGTACAACTCGGGCGGCATCGCGTGCACGATGTCCACGATCGAGACCCTCACCGGCATCCGCGTCAACCACTTCGTCGAGGTGGACTTCAGCGGCTTCAAGAACATCGTGGACGCGCTCGGCGGCATCGAGATCTGCCTGAAGTCCGGCGTCAACGACAAGGCCTCCAAACTGGTCCTGCCGCCCGGCAAGAGCCTGCTCAACGGCGAGAAGGCCCTGGGCTACGTGCGCCTGCGCAAATACGGCGACGGCAGCGACATCCAGCGCATCAAGCGCCAGCAGATCTTCCTGAGCAAGGTCGTCTCCAAGGCCACCAGCAGCGAGCTGCTCACCGACGTGGGGCGGCTCAGAGACTTCATCGCCGCCGCGGCCGGCTCGGTCACCATGGACCCCGAGCTCGCCAACGACACCGAGCAGCTCATCCAGATCGCGACGAGCGCTAGGGAGATGACCGCCGGCGGGGTCAAGTTCACCACGGTGCCGTGGGGCCCCGACCCCGCCGACGCGAACCGCGTGGTCTGGAAGGAGCCGGACGCCACCGAGCTGTTCACCTCGATCAAGACCGACACCGAGGTCACGGTCTCGACGCCGACGGCCAGCGCGAGCGCCAAGCCGAAGGTGGCCCTGAAGCCGGAGCAGGTCAAGGTCCAGGTCCTCAACGGCACCAAGACCGTGGGCAAGGCCCGCGAGGTCGCCGACGAGCTGGCCAAGCAGGGCTTCAACGTCGTCGGGGTGGGCAACTACGAGGCCCCTGACGGCGCCAGCATGGCGAAGAGCGAGGTCCACTACGCCAAGACCATCGAGTCGGCGCCCGACCACGCCGACGCGCTGGCCGTGGCGGTCCTGCCGAAGCCGACCGCGGCGGCGGGCAAGGTCGCGGCGACCAACGCGCAGCCGTACACGTCCACGCTCACCGCCACGGCGGGAGCCGCGACGAAGGGCACTCCGGTGATGCAGCTCGTCGTCGGCGAGGACTTCGAGTCGGTCAAGGTGACCAAGCTTCCCGACAGCGTCAACAACAGTACGATCACCGCTTCCGAGCAGAAGAACGTGTGCACCTGAGGCTCCAAGTTCCCTGTGTAACCGGGCTTCTGGGCCGTCACGGGGGACAGGACCCATGAGGGCGGGATAGTCTGTTCCGGGTCGGCGACGCAGCGCGACACGGAGTCGCAAGGCCCCGTTGCTCGTATTGCCGTCGTGTTCCCCGGCCCCGAGCGAAGCTGAGCGACTCCCCTGTGTCTGACACCAGATCTTCACCTCCGGTCACGACCCCGCGGAGCCCTGACGAAGACGGGCCCGCCAACACGGGGGCCCGCTGGCCGCTGCCGGAGGAGACCTTCTGGAGCGAGGCCACCGATCCGCACGGGGTCGCCCCCGGCGAGCGGACCGAGCCTCAGGGCGACGTCGCCCAGAGCCCGGCCAAGGCCGAGGCGCCCGCCGAAGGGCGTCAGGAGCAGCCGGAGCCGCAGCCCAAGCCCGAGCCGGGCAAGCGCAAGCGCGATCCGTTCCTCGACAACGTCAAGTTCGTCCTGATCGCGCTCGTGGTGGTCGGCCACTCGCTGGTGCCGACGCTCTCGGCCGACTCCTCCAGGGCGCTCTACATCTTCATCTACGTCTTCCACATGCCGCTGTTCGTGCTGATCAGCGGCTACCTGTCCAGGAACTTCTGGAACTCCAACGCGAAGACCAACAAGCTGGTCGACACGTTCCTGGTCCCCTACGTGATCGTCGAGGTCGGCTACGCCGCGCTCCGCTTCTCGCTGGGACAGAAGTGGAGCCTGACGATCATCGATCCGGCCTGGCTCAACTGGTATCTGCTGGCGCTGCTGTTCTGGCGGCTGTCCACACCGGTGTGGAAGCGGATGAAATATCCGGTCCCGGTGGCCATCGCGATCTACCTGTTCGCCGGGTTCTCCCAGATCGAGGGCGACTTCAGCATGGACCGCTTCTTCGGTCTCATGCCGTTCTTCGTGATCGGCCTGGTCATGCAGCCCGAGCACTTCGAGATGCTCAACCGGCGCTGGATCAAGATCGTCTCGGTGTTCACGATCCTCGGCGCGGCGGCGGTGGCGATCTACATCGCGCCGATGGCGAAGCTGGGCCCGTTCTACTACAAGAACAGCTTCCAGGACCTCAACCAGTCCTGGTACATGGGGCTCGGCCTGCGCGCCGGGCTGCTGGTCTGCGCGCTCGCCATGTGCTTCGCCGTGCTGGCGCTGGTGCCCAGGGGCGAGACCTGGTACTCCGATCTCGGCACCCGCACGCTCTACTGCTACCTGCTGCACGGCATCCCGGTCCTGATCGCCAAGGAGATGGGCTGGCTGGAGCTCCCGTGGCTCCACGGGCCGCTCGGCGTGCTGGCGATCGCCTCGAGCTGCTTCGCCCTGGCGATCGTGCTGTGCCTCCCGGAGACCCGCACGATCTTCAAGTGGGTCCTGGAGCCTCGTCTGGTCTGGCTCTATCGCCGCCCCTCACGAAGTTAAGCGGCCGTTCCACCCGCATTAACGCCTTTGACCTGGTAGGCGCGGAGCATCAACACATGCGCGCATGTGTCGCCACCACCGTCCATCATCCCGAGGACGCCCGGATCATGCACCGGCAGATCCGGGCGCTGCTCGACGCGGGCCACGAGGTGACCTACGTCGCGCCGTTCACCTATTTCAACGTGACTCCGATCATGGGGCTCACCGCGGTCGACGTGGCCCGCCACGCCTCCCTCGGCCGGGCACGCGCCGCGCTCAGGCGCGGCGTGCGGGGCGCGGACCTGCTGATCGTGCACGACCACCGGCTGCTGCGGGCGCTGCCCTACCGGCGCCCTCCGGTCGTCTGGGACGTACGCGAGCAGGTCACCCCCCGCAGGCTCGCCCGTGCCGGGCGGCGTCACCAGGTGGTCACGCCCGCCGTGGTCCCGGAAGCGACCCTGGTGTCGTCCAGCCCGCCTCCTCCCGGCGACACCAGGGTCGTCCACATCGGCCGCCTGTCCGCCGAACGCGGCGTGACCGAGCTGATCGGCCTGGCCGAGCGCCTGGTCCCGCACGGCATCCGGCTGGACCTGGTCGGCGCCGCGGCCCGGGACGTACGTCCGCTGTTGCGCGACGCGCAGCGGGTGGGCCTGCTCGACTGGTTCGGGTACGTCCCCAACCGGCACGCCCTGCGCATGGCCGAGGGCGCGCTGGCCGGCCTGTCCCTGGCCGACGACACGGTCAGGACACTGCCCACGAAGATCATGGACTACATGGGCCGCGGGCTGCCCGTGATCACGACCCCGCAGGGCGCCTCGCTGGTCGAGGGAGCCGGGTGCGGGGTCGTGGTGCCACTCGACGTGGACGCGGTGCTGAACGCCGTACTGGATCTGAAGGAGAACCCGGCGCGGCGGGCGAAGCTGGGCGCGCTGGGCTACGCGGAGGCGCGCCTGCGTCACCACTGGCCGGACCACGCCGAGTCCTTCGTGCGCCGCGCCGAGTCGTGGGCGGGTGTCACCAGGCACGCGCTGGCCGTCTAGGGGCGGTCGAGGTCGAAGGCGACGTCGGCCAGCCGGACCGTGCGCACGCGCGGGTCCTCGATGAGCGTGCGCAACTCCTCGATCGTCTGGAGCTGGTCCACGTAGGCGTAGGCGAGGCCGTCGCCGGCGGCCTTGCGCAACCGGGCCAGCGAGAGGTCGAAGCTGCGCAGGTTGGCGTCGTCGTGGTCACGGAGCAGGGAGACCCAGGAGCGGAAGTTCGCCAGGCCGACGCCGCAGCCGTCCTTGCCCTCGTTGAACGCGCCGCGATCCCACGTGATCTCGCCCCAGGTGATCGGCACCGAGCCCGTCCTGCGCTCGTAGACCACCTTGTCCGCGCACGTCTTGTACTGCTCGAGGAAGCCCTTGAGCTCGGGCTCCTTGAGCGGTGCGGCGAACTCCACCACCGCCAACGCCATGAGCCTGTCGGGGAGCCTGGCCAGCACCTTGCGGACCTCCTCCTTCTGGGCCAGTGTGCCACCGACGGAGTAGAGCGAGATCGAGAGCCGGGTGTTGGCGGTGTTGCCCAGGGGCAGGTGGCCCACGCGGCCGAAGAAGCTCTGGCTGATCGTGAAGGTGTCGTGGCTTGAGGACCGCTCGGCGGCCGGCTCGACAGGGATCGCGGAGACCTTGAAGGACATCGACAGCGGCGTGGTCTCGCAGCACTCGCCGGTGGCCACCGTGTAGCCCGGGTTGTAGAGCTTGAAGGCCGTGCCCAGCACGTCCATCATGCGCCGCTCCCGGCCGCCGCGCTCCTGGACGAGCGTCGAGCCGACCGTGGCCACCAGTACCAGCGTCAGCAGCACCGCCAGCACGTACGAGGTCGTCCTGAGGAGCCCCCGGCGGACGGCCCGCCTGGCCAGCTTCGGGTCGAAGTCCGGCATGTCCATCTCGGGAAAGTCATCACTCATGGGGCACTCCGTAAACGTCGGCGAAGGCGGCTCTGGCCCGCCACACTGCGGTCTTGATCGAGGCGTGCTTCCTGCCGGTCATCGCGGCGACCTCCACGAGCGAGAAGCCCTCGAAATAGACCAGTTCGAGCAGCCTGCGGTGCTGCTCGGGCAGCCGGTCGAGGGCGTCGCGCACGCCGAGGGCGTCCACGTGCAGCGGGGGCGCTCCGAGCTCGTCGGGCTCGGGCAGGGGCAGGTCGCGGCGGGCACGGCGCACGTGGTCGATGAGCACGTTGCGCGCGATCGTGAGCAGCCAGGCGGCCGGATTCTCGCCGCGCCAGCCCAGCAGGGCCCTGGTCGCCTTGACGAACGTCTCCTGGGCCAGGTCCTCCGCGAGGTGGGGATCGCGGGTCCGGCGCAGGAGGAACCCGCACACGAGCGCCCAATGCTCGCGATACAGCTCCTCGATGATGATGCCCTCCGCGGTCTTTGGATTGTCACATCACACCTAGACGGCACCGGGGCGGGAATGGTCACACGGCTTGCCGGTTGATGTACTTGGCCTATGGCATCGCATCTGATCCAGGGCCGGACGGTGAGCATGCCTGTACGGGTGCGGGACGCTGAGATCTGCAGCGCCTTCTACCCGGTGCGTGCCGACGCCGCCAGGGCGGTGATCGCGTACTCCGGCCTCGACGTGGCCGAGGTCCTGCCCGGCAAGGCGGTCTGCGTGCTGCTGTTCGTGGACTACCGTGACGGGGACCTCGACACCTATCACGAGTTCGGCATGGCCTTCCTGGTCCGCCCTCCGGGCGCCACCGGCTCCACGGGGCCGGCCGACCTGCGGCAGGCCGGGGTGTTCGTGCACTGGCTGCCGGTCGACCGGTCGTTCACGCTGGAGGCCGGGCGGACGTTGTGGGGGTTTCCCAAGGAGCTGGCGGACATCGAGCTGCGGCTGACGTCACCGTACAAGAGGTGCATCCTGCGCAAGGACGGGCGGCTCGTGCTCGACCTGCTGATCAAACCGGGCCTGCCCACGCTGGGCGCCACGGCCATGGCGCCGCTCGACGCCTACACGCACCGGGACGGCGTCACGCGGCGCGTCCCGTGGTCCGTGCGCGCCCGCGGCACCAGGATCCGGCCGAGCGGGGCGCTGATCCGCCTGGGCAACCACCCCATCGCCAAGGAGCTGAGCGAGCTGGGGCTGCCCAAGCGGGCCATGTTCAGCACGACCGTCTCGCGCGCCGCCATGACCTTCGGCGAGGCGTGGGAGGCCTGATGCCAGGACCTCCCCGCCTCAGACGATCGGGGGGCGGCCGAGCTTGACCATGCGCCAGGCCGTGCGCCAGGCCATGGGGCGGCGCTCGCCCGCCGGGGTGCGCAGGCCCTCGAAGAAGCCGGCGAACCAGGCCTTGAGCGGCTTGCCGGAGGCGCGCTCGCGGATCACGGTGAGCACGACCCAATTGGTCAGGTAGAGGAACGCCAGCGCCCACGGCAGGTTACGCCGGGCCAGCCAGACCCGGTTGCGGGCATTGAGACGGTAGAACTCGGTGTGTCTGGTCGGCGGCACCTGCGGGTGGTACATCACCGTCTCGGCGTCGTATTCGATCCGGTAGCCCTCCCCCAGCAGCCGCCAGGCCAGGTCGGTCTCCTCGTGCGCGTAGAAGAAGCGCTCGGGCAGGCCGCCCACCTGGAGGAAGGCCGAACGCCTGATCGCCGAGGCGCCACCGAGGAACGTGGTGACCGGCGAGGAGCGCTGCGGGTCGCCGGCGCGCAGGCGCGGGACGTGGCGCCGCTGGCCGATGCCGCCGTCGGGGTCCATCACGCGGAAGGAGATCACCGCGAGGTCCGGCTCGGTGGCGAAGCGGTCGCGTACGTGCGCCACGACCTTCTGGCTGGCGTACCAGCCGTCGTCGTCGAGGAACAGCACGACGTCTCCCGAGCACTCCTCGACGCCGCGATTGCGGCCGGCGGGGATGCCCGTGTTCTGATCGAGCCGGATCGATTTCACGACCGCGGCCGACCCCTCGGGTGGCGTCGCCGACACCTCGGGCACGTCGGCGCCATTGCCTACGATCACCACCTCGACGTCGCCGTCGATCTGGTTGAGCGCGGACTCGACCGCCCGGTTCAGCTCCGCGACCCGGTTGCCCATGGTGAGGATGACGCACGAGATCTTCAACGAATCACAATCCTGACGCGTTGAGAACACGAGCGGAGCATTCTTTCATGATCACCGAGTCTGCTAATTCGCATATTGATATGAGTGAAGCCAAGCGTATCGGAACCGGGAGTGAACCCCCACCGAACGGCGGACGTCCGATCTATACGACGGACGAGAAGCCCAACCGGTTCCGACATGAGATCACGCCAGCCGTCTCGACGCGAGAATACTGACCAAATGCAGGACGACCTGTAGGCAAGCCGCGACGACGCAGGCGTAGAGCAGCACCCGCGTGGCCGTGAGGTCACCCAGCGCCAGGTCGATCACCGCGGTCGCCAGCGCGAGCAGCGACAGCTCGATCGGCTGCACGATCCGGTGGAACTTCGTGGCCCCCAGGATCCGCCTGCCCAGCCCCAGCAGCCCCGAGCGGAACTGCCCCACGGACGCCTCGGTGGCGGCCGTCAGACCGCCCTTGGCCCGCGCGACGTCCACGAGGTCGGTCTCGGCCTTGATGAGGATCGCGCCGAGCGCGCCGGCGAAGCCCAGCACCGTGTGCCAGTCGGGCAGGACCTCGGACGCGCGCCAGCCCAGCCCGGCCAGCACCGCGGCCTCGGCGAAGTAGGCGCCGACCCGGTCGAGGTAGACGCCGGTCAGCGAGGTCTTGCCGGTCCAGCGGGCCAGCTCGCCGTCGGAGCAGTCGAGCAGCAGATAGACCTGGATGAGCAGGGCGGCGACCACCGCGGCCCACAACCCCGGCAGGGCCAGCACGACCCCGGCCAGGATCCCGGCCACGGTCATGATCCAGGTGAGCTGGTTGGGCGTGACCGGCGTCTTGGTCATCAGCCAGGTGACGTAGATGGACAGCCGGCGCATGTAGAGCACGCCCGCCCAGTGCTCGCCGTTCCTGCGCTCGAGGTGGCCGGCGGGCTGGGCGACCCGCCGGAGCTCAGCTACCGAAGGAGCGGACATAGTCCCCCACCCGATCGCGGATCTCGGAGTCCTGCATGCGCAGGTGCTCCAGGATCGTGTAACGGCCGGGACGGGTGGCCGGGGCCAGCGCGACGACCTCGGCGAACTGCTCGGCGGTCAGCCCGATGTCGCCGGGGACGACGGGCAGCTCGTGGCGGCGCAGGCAGCCGACCACCTGCTTGACCCGGGCCTCGTCCTCTCTGAGGAAGAAGCAGAAGGCGGCACCGATCCCGGCGAGCTCGCCGTGGTTGGAGGTGCCGGGGAAGAGCTGATCCACGGCATGAAGGATCTCATGGTCTCCACCGCTCGCGGGCCGGGATGAACCCGCCACGACCATCGACATGCCCGACAGGATCAGCGATTCGGCCAGAACGGTCAGGAACGCGTCGGACTCGATGGAGTCGGTGCGGCCGATGAGCGCCTCGGCGGCGGTGCGGGACATCGAGCAGGCGAGCCCGTCGATGGGCTCGCCGCGCTCGACGTTGCCGAGCTGCCAGTCCTCGATCGCCGACAGGTTGCTGACCACGTCGCCCACGCCCGCCCTGACCAGCGACTGCGGCGCGTTGTGCACGAAGTCGAGGTCGACCAGGATGGCCAGCGGCATCGGCACCCCGAACGTGCCCTTGCCGCCCTCGTAGAGGAGGGAGGCGGTGGGCGAGCAGATGCCGTCGTGGGACAGGTTGGTGGCCACCGCGACCATGGGGATGCCCGCGAGCGACGCGGCGTATTTCGTCGCGTCGATCGTCTTGCCGCCACCGACGCCCACCACGACCTCGTAGGCGCCCTTGCGCAGGTCGGCGCCGAGCGAGACGGCCGCGTCGACCGACCCGTCGGCCACTCTGAACACCTCCGCCTCGCCCAGCGTGGGGGCGATCAGGCTCTCGATGTGGTCGCCCTGGCCGGGACCGACGGCCACGGCGACCCGCCCTGAGGTCGCCACGCGGCTGTCGGCCAGCAGAGCGCCGAGCTGCGCCACCGCACCCCGCCTGACCTCCATGGTCAGGGGAGCCGGCAGCATCCTCGCTAGAAGCGGCATCCGCGCCCCCTCAGTAGCGAACGGCTATGGTGCGAGCCTTCGCCAGGTCGTCGTGGTTGTCCACCTCGACCCAGTCGACCTCGCCGATGGGCGCGGCGTGGATGACCTCGCCGCGCGCGACCATCTCCTGATAGCCGTCCTCGTAGTAGAGCTGCGGGTCGCGCTCGAACGTGGCCTTGAGCGCGTCGGCCAGCCGCTCGGCCGCGCCCGGCCTGATGAGGGTGGCGCCGATGTACTCGCCGTAGGCCTCGGCCGGGTCCATCAGCTTGGTGATGCGCCGCAGGGAGCCGTCGGGCGAGAGCGTGACCTTCATCTCCTCCTCGGCCAGCTTCTTCACGTTGTCGACGGCCAGCAGGATGTCGCTGGTCTCGGGGGCGGACAGCAGCGTCTTCTCGACCGAGACCGGGTGCACGGTGTCGCCGTTGACCAGCAGCGCGCCCTGGGCGAAGTAGTCGCGCGCGCACCACAGGGAGTAGGCGTTGTTCCACTCCTCGGCCTTGTCGTTGTGCACGAGGGTGAGCTTGACGCCGTGCCGCCGCTCCAGGGCGTCCTTACGCTCGTGTACGGCCTGCGCCGCGTACCCGACGACGACCACGACCTCTCGCAGGTCCACCTCGGCGAGGTTCCTCAGCGAGATGTCCATGATCGTGGTTTCGCCGTCGACCGGCACGAGCGCCTTGGGCAGCGTGTCGGTGTACGGCCGCAGGCGTCGTCCGGCCCCAGCGGCCAGAACCATTCCCAGCAACGTGCACTCCTCAGTCGAGCAAGTTTCGGCGATGGGCGGTCGAACACGCCCACCGTAAGCCCAAAGAGTATTCGTCTTTGGGCCGGGCGCGGGCAATCCGGCGTTAGTCTTGCGTTCCCGTATCGGCTGCTTCCAGCCCAGATCGGGGCGCGGCCAACCAGCAGGTCAGACTCTCCCAGAGGAACAGCCCCCACAGGTAGAGCGCGAGCAGCACGTAACCGCCGGTCACCCAGCCCGACAGCGCCGCCAGCGAGACCACCATCATCCGCCCGTCCCAGCCGAGCCCGAGCGTGGCCAGCCACGGGGGCGGGTAGACGTGCTGCCGCAACCGGTAGACCAGATCGTAATGATGGAAGCCCAGCGCGCCGAGCAGCAGGAAGATCACGAGAGGGTGCATCTGGTGGGCGAACCCGCACGCCGCGATGAAGGTGTACTCGATGAGGCGCAGGATCGGCGGCACCAGCCAGTCGACCCGGCCGTCGTGCGGATGCGTGCTGCCCGGCCCCGCCAGCAGCAGCGTCACGGCCGGCGCGAACACCGCCAGCCCGTCGGCCCCGGCCACGCCGATCAGCAGGAGCACGCCGGTGACGAACGTGCCGGCCAGCACCGGCGGCAGCGGCGGGAGCTGCCCGGCCACGAGCAGGCCCATGGCGCGCGAGAGCGGCCCGTCGTCGCGGTAGGCCACGACGGTGCTGCTCGGGACGGGGGTCATGTGGACCGAAATCACCTTGCCGACCTCGCGATCCGTCCGGTGAGCTGATAGAGGGCCGCCACGCCGCCCCAGCAGAGCAGGGCCAGGAACGTCACCCGCGCGTTCCAGCCGGCGGCGGTGACGGCGATCAGCGCCGTGCGCTCGCCGATGGGCAGCACGATCATCTTCTTCAGCCAGCGCGCGAGCGTGTCACGCTCGAGCCGCTGGGCCAGGGAGAGCATGCCGTGATCGCGGCGGGCGTCGTGCGACTCCAGCAGGGAACGGACGGGGCTGCCCCACATGGCCCCGACGCGGGAGGCGTCGGCGACGGCGCCCGCGTACGAGTAGTCGATGGCGTGCCGCACGACCTGGAGCACCGTCGCGGCCGCCGCGAGATACCAGATCTCGGTGCCGCCGAAGCCGATGGCCAGCCCGATGTAGACGAGGTATTCCTTCAGCCGGTCGGACATGCCGTCGGCCCAGGCGCCGAGCGGCGAGAACGTGCGGGTGTAGCGGGCGACCTGCCCGTCGAGGCAGTCGAGCGCGAACGACAGGTAGAGCAGCGCGGCCCCGCCCAGCCGCCCGCCCTGGGTGCCGGCCGAGAACCAGACGGCCGACAGCAGCGCCAGCCCCACCGAGATCCCGGTGACCGTGTTGGGGGTGAGCTTGAGCCGGACGGCCGGTTTGATCAGGTGGCGCGACCAGCTCGACACGAAGAAGGTGGCGAAGAAGCCGTCGTCCTCCTTGACGGAGGTGTCGAGCTTGACGCGCTCCTCGTCCACCTCGGCCAGCTTGATCACGGCGTTGTCGGCGGCGAGCTGGCCGGTCACCCGGTCGGCGTGCAGCGGCCCGATGCCGGCGGCCCGCACCGCCACACCGGATCTGACCAGCCCGACGAGCAGCAGGTCCACCGCCTCGACGGGGGTGACGGGGCCGAGCTTGCCGGTCTCGGCCAGCTCGGCCAGCTCATCCGCGACGTCGGCCAGCGAGGCCAGGTCGGCCTCACCGGCCTGCAGCACGCCTCTGAACGTGGCGTTCGCCTCGGGGACGACGTGGAAGGAGCTGCCGGCGGCGACGATCCTGCCGCCTTCGACGCGTACGGGGGGCCGCAGCGGCGCGGCGGCCACGTCGTACGAGACCAGCGCGCCGGTGTCGTGCGCCGGGTGTTCCAGCAGCAGCGCGAGAGCCTCCGTGTGGGCCACGAGGTCGGCCGGGAGCACGGCCACGGCGCCCGAGGAGGTACGCGCGATCTTGGCGACGCCGCGCAGGTCGGCCCCGAGGCCGCCGCCCGGGGTCACCACCTGGACGTCGCGGACGGGCAGCACGGCGAGCTGGTCGCCGATCCGGTCGAGCAGGGTGCCGTCGCCGCTGGAGAGCCTGCAGGCTGGAGTCGTGGCGAGCAGCACGACCGACGTGGTCGTGCTTTCGCGGGTCAGTGAGTCGGGCAAAGCGCAGGTCTCCTCCCGGTCGGGGTGGAGCACACGGACTTGGGGGGTACGTAGACACAGCGTAGCGACAGGTCAACGCGATATCACGGAACAGGACCGTTACGCTCGCGGTATGGATTCACGTCTGCGGTCGGTAGGGGTGCTCCTCGCTGGGGGCGTGGGGCAGCGGGTCGGCCTGGGCACTCCCAAGCAGCTCATCGAGGTCGCCGGGCGGACGATCATCGAGCATTCGCTGGCGGTGTTCGAGGCCGCGCCCGAGATCGACGAGATCGTGGTGCTGATGACGCCGGGCTACGCCGGCCGCGTGCGCGAGATCGTGGCCGAGGGCGGCTACCGCAAGGTCGGCAAGATCGTGGACGGCGGCGCGAGCCGTACGGAGAGCACCTGGCGGGCGTTGCAGGCCCTGGGCACCGAGGAGTGCAACGTCCTGCTGCACGACGCTGTACGCCCCCTCCTGGAGCCCCGGATCATCACGGAATGTGTCAGGGCGCTGGAGACGCACACGGCCGTCAACGTGGCGATAGCGAGCTCGGACACCGTCCTGGTGGCGGAGCCGGGGCCGGACGGCGAGGTGATCGGCGAGGTGCTCGACCGCTCGCGGCTGCGGCGCAGCCAGACCCCGCAGTGCTTCCGCCTGTCGGTGATCCGGGAGGCGTACGTCCGGGCCCTGGCCGACCCCGGGTTCGCCGGCCGGCCGGCCACCGACGACTGCGGCGTGGTGCTGCGTTACCTGCCCGACGTGCCGATCCACCTCGTGCCGGGCAGCGAGCACAACATCAAGGTCACCCACCCGGCCGACCTGCACATCGCCGACCTGCTCTTCCGGCTCCCGCCCCCCGTGCCCGAGGGGGACGCCGCAGCGCTCGGTGGCCGGACGCTGGTCGTCTTCGGTTCTCCGGAGCTCGCCACGCTGGCCGCCGCCCGGGGCGCCCGGGTGCACGCCCTGTCCACGGCCGACGGCGTGCGCGTGGAGGACTTCGACTCGGTGGCCAAGGCGCTGGACGACGTGGGCGCGGCCGACCACGTGGTGTACGCGGCGGGTGCGGGTCACTCGGGGGACCTCGGCCGGGCCACCGGCGACGCCGTCACGGAGGCGGTCGGCGGGCACCTGGGCGCGCTCAACGTGGCCCGCGCCGCCCGTCCGCACCTGCGCGGCAGCCTGCTGCTGCACATGCCGCCGGGCTCGGGCGCGCTGCACGCGTCCGTGTCCGCCGCGTTGGCGGGGCTGACCAGGGGGCTGGCCCGCGAATGGGCGTCCGACGGCATCCGGGTCAACTGCGTCAATACCGGCGCCTCTCCGCTCCTCGTCGCGCAGACCTCGCTGGACATCCTCATCTCCGGCCTTTCCGGGCACGTCATAGACGTTCGCGTGGACGGCCCTTGACCTGAGGATTGTTACCGTGCGATCACATGGGGAGACTCATCGTGATCGTGGCGTTGCTCGGCTGCTACCCGGCGTTGCTGGTGTCGGCGCTCTGGCCGGCGCCGGTGCTGTTCGGGTTGGTGGCCGTGGCCTCCTACGCCGCCGAGTGCGCGGCGCCGCGCGTCGCCAGGCCGCTGCCCGATCTGCTCGGCAAGGTGCACCTGGGGATCACGCTGCGCTTCGCGGCCAGGGAGACGATGGCGCTGCTGCTGGTGGCGCGGTCGTCGGGCCCCGACTCGCCGTGGTTCGTGGCGCTGGCGGGCGGCGTGCTCGCCATCCACGCGGTCAGGGCCGCCCACACGGGGCTGGCCATGCGGCTGCGCCAGACGCTCAGCCAGATGCCGGTGACCACCCGCAACCTCGACGTCTCCGCGCTGCGCATCCCCAAGATGCCGCCGCGCTCGCTGCGTGACGCCCGCAGCGTGCCCTTCCTCTACCTGGACGCGCTGCCGGTGCTCGGCGCGGTGGCCGGGGTCGTGCCCGCCACGCTCGGCGCGGGCCTGGCGCTCGTCGCGGGCCTGGCCGGGGCGCTCGCGCTCATCCCGTACGTCCGCCGCGCCACCCCGCTCACCGACGCCGCCAGGGTCATGGAGGTCGTGGGCGAGCAGGTCGAGCGGTACCGGCCCGAGGTCATCCTGTACTTCTCCGGCGCCACCGCCGCCGCCTACCAGGCCAGGATGTGGCTGCCCACGCTGGAGCGCCTCGACCGGCGGGCCATCGTGGTGCTGCGCGAGCGCGGCATGGCCGCGCACCTGGAGTCGACCGGCCTGCCGATGGTGTGCATCCCGTCGTCGGCCGACCTGATGAGCTTCCGCGCCCTGTCCAGCGCCAAACTCTGCCTGTACGTCGCCAACGTCGGCAGGAACGTCCACATGCTGCGCATCCCGTCGCTGCGCAGCGCGTTCCTCAACCACGGCGACAGCGACAAGGAGGCCTCGTTCAACCCGTTCTCCCGGGTGTACGACGAGGTGTGGGTGGCCGGGCCGGCCGGCCGCGACCGCTACCGGCGGGCCAAGGTGGGCGTCAGGGACGAGAACATCCACGAGGTCGGCAGGCCGCAGCTCGAGGGCATCTCGACGGAGGGGCCCGGACTGCCGTACCGGACGGTCCTGTACGCCCCCACCTGGGAGGGCTGGAACGACGACCTGTTCCACACCTCGCTGACCACCATGGGCCCGCGCATCGTACGGGCGCTGCTCGACCACCGGCCGCCGCTGCGCGTGATCTACAAGCCGCACCCGCTCACCGGCCACCGCGACAAGAGGGCCACCCGGGCGCACAAGAAGATCGTGACCATGATCGAGAACGTGGAGCTGGCCAAGTCGAAGGCCCGGCACCCGTCGCGGGCGGTGGCCGGGGAGTCGCCGCGCATCAGGCACCTGATCGTCACGGGGCCGGAGCCGCACCTGTACGACTGCTTCGACGAGTGCGACCTGCTGATCAGCGACATCTCCAGCGTCGTGGCCGACTTCCTGGCCAGCGAGAAGCCGTACGCGGTGACGAACGTCGCGGGCCTGCCCGAGCGCGCCTTCCACGAGCGCTACCCGAGCACCGAGGCGGGCGTCCTGCTCGGCGAGGACCTGTCGGGGCTCGCCGAGTTCCTGGACGGCGAGGACACGCTGGCCCGCGCCCGGATCAAGCTCAGGAGCTATCTGCTGGGCCCGGAGTACCCGGACGCGCTGGCCCGCTTCAACGCCGCCGTCGAGCGGGTCCTCTCCGGCACCTGACCGCGCACGTCCCCGGACCTGAGAAGGACCTCCGCCGGGGTACGGCGAAGGTCCGTGGTGACGGGCGGGGGGTCGGGGCGGCTCAGCCGGGTTGTCGGGCCAGTTTCTTCGGGCTGGTGAGGAATCCCCACCCCCACGAGCAGTGCATGGTCGCGTAGACGATCGGCAGCCGCAGCTTGACCGCCGCCGGCAGCCCGCTGCCGGTCAGCGCCGAGCCCGCCACGATGGCCACCGCGTAACCGCCGGGGACGATCAGCGCGAGCGGGAAGAACGGCGAGACGACCAGCCCCAGCACCATCGCCAGCACGGCGGCGGGCGGCGCCAGGTAGCGCAGGTTGATCGTGCCCTCGTGCGTGCGCGCGACCACGCGCCGCCAGCGGCCGTAGTGGAAGTACTGCTTGGCCAGCGCCTTGACGTTGGGGCGCGGCCGGTAGGAGACCCGCATGCGCGGCTGGAACCAGACCAGGCCGCCGCTCTCGCGGATGCGGTGGTTCATCTCCCAGTCCTGGGCGCGCTGGAAGTGCTCGTCGTAGCCGCCCACCCGGTCGAGCGCCGAGCGGCGGAAGACGCCGAGGTAGACGGTGTCGGCGGGGCCCGCCGTGCCGCCCACGTGGAACGCGGCGGCGCCCACGCCGATCTTGGACGTCATGGCGCGGGCCACGGCCTGCTCGAACGGCGAGACGCCTTCGGCCGCCATCACCCCGCCCACGTTGTCGGCGCCGGTCTCCGCCAGTGTCTCGACCGCGACGCGCAGGTAGTCGGAGGGCAGCATGGCGTGCCCGTCGACCCTGGCGATGATGCCGTTACGGGAGGCGGCGATCGCGGCGTTGAGCGCGTTGGGGGTGCGGCCCGTCGGGTTGGGCACCACGGTCACCCGGGGGTCGGCCGCCGCGATGGCGTCGGCGACCTCCTGGGTTCGGTCTTGGGACGGACCCACGGCGAGAACGACCTCGATCTCACCGGGGTAGCTCTGGGCGAGGACCTGGTCGACGGCCTCGCGGAGGTGCCGCTCCTCGTTGAGGACCGGCATGACGACGGAGATGGGGGGCCAGCCGCGCGTCTCCGCGGGCGCGTGCGGCGAGTCGGGGAACTGCTTCATGGCGGGGCTCACGCTACTGTACGAGCGAGGGAGGAGGGCAATCGAAGGCCCGAACCTCCGGGTGACAAAGGGGGGACGGCATGCGCGACCCGGGCGAGGAGGACGCCGGAGTGCTCGTGGGCGGCGACGCCTACGGCGGCGTCAAACTCACCCCCGCCCGCACCCGCAGGCCGCCGCGCAGGAGTGCCAAGGCCCGCCGCCGCAACGTGCTGATCGCCGGCTTCCTGTCCACGGGCGTGCTGGTCACCACCGGCGTGGTCTGGGCGACCCCGCGCCAGATCGGCACCGTCGACGCGGGCGTGACCGCCCCCGCGGCCCGGGGCGGTGCCGAGAACATCCTCCTGGTCGGCGTCGACAAGCGCGACGACCTCACCCGCCAGCAGCAGAACCGGCTCAAGCTGGGCCGCGAGTCCGGCCAGCGCACCGACACCATGATGGTCATCCACCTGTCGGAGGACCACCGCAAGGTGACGGTGGTGAGCCTGCCTCGCGACACTTGGACGACGATCCCCGGCAAGGGCGACCACAAGATCAATTCGGCGTACCAGTTCGGCGGGCCCAAGCTCGCCAAGCAGACCGTCGAGGCGGCCACCGGGCTGCAGATCAACCGCTACATCGAGGTCAACATCCTCGGCTTCATCGACGTCGTCGACTCCCTCGGCGGGGTCACGGTCTGCACGCCCGTGCCGATCAACGACACCAAGATCGCGCTCAACCTGCCGGCCGGCACGCACCAGCTCGACGGCGTCCAGGCGCTCGGCTACGCCCGCACCCGCGCCACCGCCCGCTCCGACCTCGACCGCATCGACCGGCAGCAGCAGGTGATCTCGGCCCTGCTCAACCGGGCGCTGAGCGCCGACACGCTGGCCAACCCGGGCAAGCTGGCCTCGTTCGTCAACACCACGCTCAGCACGGTCAAGGTCGATCCCGACGACGGCCTGATCGGGCTGGCCACCCAGCTCAGGGACGTCTCGCTGGAAGACGTGAAGTTCGCCGAGGTGCCGCTGGCCAACGTCGACTTCAAGGCGCCCACCGGCGAGTCGGCGGTGCTGTGGGACAAGACGGCCGCCCGCGACATGTTCACCAAGATCAACGCCGACCAAGACCCCGCCAAGGCCACGCCGACCGCCACCGCCAAGCCGTCGGCGAAGCCGACCTCGATCAGTCCCGGCCAGATCACCCTCAAGGTCAAGAACGGCACGATGATCACTGGCCTGGCCGCCCGCGCCAAGACGGCCCTGGCCGACTACGGGTTCAAGGTCCCCGGCGAGCCCGGCAACACCACCAAGAAGGACTACAAGAAGACGATCATCCGCTACGGCGAGGGCCTGGAGGCTGCCGCCAAGGCCGTGGCCGCCGCCGTCCCCGGGGCGGAGCTGCGCAAGGACGACGTCAAGGGGATCGAGCTGATTCTCGGCAGCGACCAGCCGAAAATCGGGAAACAGCAGACCACGGCCACGCCTACCGCCAAGCCGAGCGTTACACCAACCACCAAAACGGCAATGCAGAACATATGTAAGAAATAGGTATAACTATCTGCGGTTCGGGCAGGTGAGGCCCATGGTGGTCAGGTATTGGCGGGAGGAACCCTGTACGGTGCTGCATCTCGTGGGAGACCTCGACGTTGCGGGCGCTCCCCGGTTGCGGGCGGAACTCGAGCAGGCCCTGGCCGCCGCAGACCCGCTCAACCTGGTGGTCGATCTGACCGAGGTGCCGTTCTGTGACTCGGTGGGGCTCGGGGTGCTCGTCGCCACGCTCAACCACGTACAGGAGCTGCGCGGCCGGATGATCCTCGTCCTCGCCCCCGGAATGATCCGTCACCTGCTGACGATCACCAACCTCGACCGGCACTTCGAGACGAGCGGCTCCCTGAGCGAGGCCCGCACGGCGCTGGTCAACGCGGCCTGAGCCGCGAGAGCATGGTGAGGTAACCGGGGGCGCCCTCTCACAGACGGTGAAGGGTCCTCCTGAAGCGTGGAGGCCCTCACCTTGTTCGAGCAGTTCCCCGAGCCCGCGCGCTCGCAGTTGCGCTCCGCCCTCGACGAGGGCAAGACGCGGCCCGAGTGGTGCTTCGCGGAAGGGCAGGCCCGCCTGGCGTTCTGGGCGCCCTTCGCCGGCTCGGAGCCGGTGATCGTCTGGCAGTTCGACCCGGGCCCCGACCCCGTGGCCGCCGCCGGCCTGCTGCGCCGCGGCCTGGCCGAAGCGGAACTGACCAAGATCATCTACGACATCTCACTGCCTCCCGGGCTCACGCCGGTCGTCGATCGGGCGGTCGCGCACGAGGCCCTGCTGGGGGCCGGGTTCGCCATGGAGGTCGAGCGGCTGATGCTGGAGTGGGTGGCGGGCACGGACATTCCCGCAGATCCCGGGCGGCTCACCTACCGCCCGGGACGCCCCATGGACCCCTCCGAGGTGATCGACCTCCTCGTACGCGTCTCCGAGGGCTCCCTCGACTACGACACCCAGGTCGAGGTGGCCGCCGGCGGCGCGGAGAAGGAGGCGCGATGGATGTACGACGACCTGATGAGCCGCAAGGCCAAGCCCGACTGGTTCGTCATCGGCCACCTCGGTGACTCCCCCGTCGGCCTGGTGGCCCCCGACGACCACTCCATCGCCTACATCGGCGTCGTGCCCGAGCACCGCGGCCATGGCTACGTCCACGACCTGCTGGCCCACGGCACCCGCACCCTCTCCGAGGCCGGCGTGCGGCGCGTCGTGGCGGCCACCGACGTCGCCAACGTCCCCACCGCGAACGCGTTCCTGCGTGCCGGATACTCGGAGACCGGCCGAATGTTCCGCTATTACTGGAGGGCATCGTGAGACTCGGAGTCATGTTCGACCGGGAGCTGCCGCCCGAGCAGCTCATCCCGTTCGCGAAGGCGCTCGACGAGACGGCGGTCGACGACCTGTGGGTGGTGGAGGACCTGGGCTGGACCGGCGGCGTCTCCGCGGCCGCCACGGCGCTCGCGGTCACCTCCCGGCTGCGCGTCGGCATCGGCATCACCCCGGCGCCGCTGCGCAACCCGATGCTGCTGGCGATGGAGCTGGCGAACCTGGCGCGCGTGCACCCCGGCCGGCTCGCCGCCGGCATCGGGCACGGCGTCGGCGAGTGGATGCGCCAGGTGGGCGTCGCCCCGCCGTCGCCACTCGCCCTGCTGGAGGAGACGATCACGTCGGTACGCGCGCTGCTGCGCGGCGAGACCGTCACCCTTGACGGCAGATCGGTGCATCTGGACGGCGTGTCGCTCGTGCACCCGCCGGCTGAGCCGCCGCCCGTCCTCGCGGGCGTGAAGGGGCCGCGGTCGCTGGCGCTGTCGGGCCGCGTGGCCCAGGGCACGATCCTGCCCGAGGGCATCGGGCCGGAGCAGTTGCCCGAGATCCGCGACCAGATCGGCGGTGACGAGGACCACGAGCTGGTGGTCTTCACGTTCCTGCACACCGGCCCCGGCACGGCCGAGGCCACCGGGGCGGCGGTGGCCGGGCAGGCGGGATACCTCGGGGTCACCCCCGAGGAGGTCGTCATGGCCTCGGGGACGGCGGAGGAGGCCGCGGCGCGGGTCAAGAGCCTGTGGGCGGCCGGGGCCGACACGGTCGCCGTACGACCTCTGGGCGCCGACCCGCTCTCCCACGTCGCCGCCCTGCTGTCCGCCCTGTAGGCCCTTTCCCGTAGGCCCTTTCGCGTCCGGCGGGCGGAGACCGGCCGAATGGTCGATGGGCCGTCGGCCGGATGGCCGATGGCCCGCGGGCGGCGCTCGGCCACGATCGGGTGTCATGAGGCGAATCGCGGCATCAGCGGCCTGCGCGGCCGTCGTGGCAGTGGCGACCGGCGGTTGTGGTGTGGACCTGGACGCCGAAGAGGTCCACACCACCCAGTCGTTCCCCTTCGCGGGGAGCGGCCTGACGATCAGATCCAGTTTGGGCGGAGTCCGCGTCCTGCCCGGCACCGGCGGAGCCGTCCAGGTGGAGCGCTGGGTGCGCGGCAAGGCGGCCGACGACCCCACCTGGTCGCTCCGCGACGGCACCCTCCGCCTGGGCGCGAACTGCAGCATGGTCTTCGGCGACTGCGGCGCCCGCTACCACGTCAAGGTCCCGCCCGGCGTGCGGCTGTCGGTGGACGCCGCGGACGGCGTCATCCTGAACGGCCTGGCCCAGGACGTGGACGTGGTCAGCAGGGACCGCATCCAGGTGACGGGCGTCTCGGGGCGGCTGCGGCTGCGCAGCGAGGGCCCGATCACCGGGGAGGGCCTGAAGTCGGCGTACGTCAGGTGCCGCACCTCGGACGGCGCGATCGACGTGACGTTCGCCGACCGGCCCACCACGCTCGACCTGGAGTCCGGCGACGGCAGGGTGACGGCGACCGTGCCCACCGGCTCGTACGCGGTGACGGTCAGGAGTAAGGACGGCAGCGAGCGCTCCGAGATCAAGCACGACCGCGAGAGCGCCAGCACCATCGTCGCCCGCAGCACCTCGGGCGACGTCCGCGTCCTGGCCAAGTGACCGGTGGCATCGTGGCGGGCGGCCCCCGCATCCGCTCTTCTGAGCGGAGGGCCGCCCGCAGCCGCTCTTCCGGGCGGCCCGTCCCGTCCGGGCTACTCCCAGATGGCGGCGTACCTGCCGTTCTCGGCGTTGACCTGCACGGGCCGGAACCCCTTGCCCTTGAGGTCGTCGAACCGCTTCTGGTAGCCGGAGGCGCTCAGGTCGACGTAGTGGGCCCAGTCCTCGACCCCGTCCTTGCGCCACACGGCGGCGTACGTCCCGTCGGGTGCCACGGCCACCTTGACCGGCCGGTAGCCCTGGTCCTTCCTGGCGTAGAACTCGGCCTCGTGCTGCCGCCTCGTCTTGCCGTAGGTGAAGGACCAGGCGTCGCCGGAGCCGGCGCTCCACACGCCGACGTAGCGGACGTCGCCGGCGGTGCCGTACGCGTCGATGGAGGTCAGCGTGAGCCCCTGGGAGGCGGCCCTCTTGCCGGCGGCGGCGAAGCGCGGCCCGGTGAGGCCCGACTTGGCCAGGAACTTGCCGCTCCTCTTCTCGAAGATCGCGGTGAACACCGGCGAGCCGGCCGGCCCGGTGGCGGAGACGGAGACGGGCCGCACGCCCGCCTTCACCCCGGCGTCGAACCGCTTCTGGAACGCGCCGGCCGACATACCCTGCCAGATGCCCCACTTCGTGGCGGCGCCGTCCTTGACCCAGACGGCGGCGTACCGCTCTCCGTCGGAGACGTTCACCGTGATCGGCCGGTAGCCCTGGGCCTTGAGCCGCTTGACCCGCGCCGCGCTCTGCCCGGCGCTGACGCCGTGGTAGGCGACCCACGCCGGCGCCGTCCGCGCACCGGCGGCGGGCGCCGCCGCCACCATCGGCGCGGCGGCCCCGGCCAGCACGGACGCGACTAATGCGATCTTCCCTGTGGTCCGCATGACCCTCCCATGCAGGGGTTCTTTACTCGTTCAAAGCGGGATAACGGATGACCTTAACGCAGTCACTCGCCTCCCAGCCGACCGCAGGGCCACCGTCCGGACTTACCGGCCGGACTTACCGGCCGGACTTACCGGCCGACCTGCTCGAAGGGCGTGGGCGTCTGGCCCGTCCAGCGGTAGAGCTGCGCCTGGCCGGTGTGCTTGGAGACGCCGTCCTCGGTGACCGTGCCGGCCTTCGAGACGTAGTAGCGGCCCTGGCCCAGCGAGATCAGGCCGTACTCGCCGGTGAACTCCCAGCCCCGGACGCCCGTGGCCGCGTGCTGGAGGCCGCCGGGGGCGAGGGTCAGCAGGTCGCCCTGCTCGCCCGGCTGGGGCTGGCCGACGATCTCGCCCTTCCTGGGCTGCGCGCCGCCGTCCACCATGAAGAAGGAGTAGTTGGGGAACTGCGGCTTCTTGCCCTTGTACACGGCCATCATCCAGTTGCCGGTGTGCTCGTCGTACTCGAGGTTCTGCACGCCGTAGGTGGTGTTGCCGGTGTAGGCGAAGTACTTGCCGTCGGGCCGCTCGGGGCCGCTCTTGTGCGGGGCGCTCTCGGTGAGGGGCTGCTCGAACCGCTTCCAGCGCTGGATGTCGTACTGGAGCAGGACCTGGTGGTCGTTGTCCTGCCTGGTCACGTTGGAGTAGATGCCGTAGGCGACGGTCAGCTTCTGCTTGCCGCCCTTCTTGCCGAACTCGGGGCCGAAGGAGACGCCGTCGATGCCGCTGCACCCGTACCGGTGGTCGGGGGTGTTGGCGATGTTGCCGTCGAACCTGCCGTCACCGTTCATGTCGGCGGCGTAGTCGGCCACGACCTCCTTGAGGTAGACGGTCTTGACGACGTCGCTGGTCTGGGCGTCCATGTTCATGCTGGTGACGCGGTCGACGTCGAAGATGGCGATGTAGAACGACTCCTGCTCCTTGTACTCCAGGGAGCCGTACACGCGGCCGTCCTGGGCGTTGAAGTCCAGGTCTCCGAGGTGGCCGGTGAAGCCCGTCACCGAGCCGACCATGTTGCCCTTGAGGTCGGTCTTGACCAGGAGGTTGGTGAAGGAGAAGTACATGAACCCCTTGCGCTGGTCGATGGCGATGCCCTGGACATGGCCCGCGGTCCAGGCGCCGCCGTCGATCGAGGCGGGCAACTCGAAGTCCGGGCGGTCGGCCAGGGCCGGGGCGGCGAGCAGGCCGAAGGAGGTGGTGGTGGCGAGGGCGAGCGTCAGGAGTTTGCGCATGGTGCGATACCCGTTTTCTGGTATTCGGTTAAGACCGAAACCTGACGCTATACCGACCTCGTGATGATGTCTGACAATTGCCTGAACTAGCGGTGAAGTCCCGCAAAACTACTCATTCCTCGGCTGTTCGGACACGTAGCGCCTGGTGGGCGACCTCGGGGAAGCCGCTGGCGCGTACCCGCCGCAGCAGTTCCCGCCACGGCTCCGCCCACCCCGACCGGGGCCCGCACGACGCGACCAGCGCCGTAGCGAGCAACGCGCCCGCCTCGCCCTCGGCGGCCAGCCACCGCGCGTGCCGCAGCACCCGCTCGACCGGTACGAGCCGCGCCGACTCCGCGAGGGCCTGCCCCACCTCGACGGCGGCCAGCACTCCCCCGATCGACGGGAGCAGCCGCGCCAGCACGGCGCGCGGGGCGTCCCAGTCCACGGTGGCGGCCAGCAGCTCGGCCGCCAGGTTCGCCGGGAGATCATGGGCCACGTTCGGCACCGGCTCCCGCTCGATCCGGTGCCACAGGCACAGGCCCGTCACGACGGCCTCCAGGCGCTGGGTGGCGGGGCGGTCGCGGCCGGCCCCGGCGTCGGGCTCGGCGGGCGCGGCGTTGAGGGTGCGTACCGCCCGCCTCAGCTCCTCCAGCCCGAACCCGGAACACGCCCCGGTCACCAGCCCGCGGACGGCGGCCCGCCAGTTCGCGCTCTCGCCCAGCTCGCAGACGATGTCGGCCAGCCGCGCCATGCCCTCGGACGCGTAGGCGGCCCAGTGGCGCAGCGCCTCGACGGCGGCCGAACGGGTCAGCAGGTCCCCGGAGCGCGTGGCGGTGACGATCAGCCCTCCGTACGCGCTCCGCCACCGCTCCGGCACGCTCAGCGGAGGCGTCCGGAGCACCGGGGCCGCCAGTTCGCCGCCCGCCGCCACCGCCTCCTCGAGCAACTGCCAGGCCCCGGGTTCGGCGAGCAGGTCCAGGACCGCCGACACGATCGCCGCCCGCACGTCCTTGTGCTGGCCGTCGACGTCCCACAGGCCGCGCAGCACCCACATGGCGTCGGGGGCGCGGTGCCGGGCGAGCAGCCGGACCGCCTCCTTGCGCGCGGTGACCTTGCCCTCGGCCAGCACGGGCTCCAGCGCCGCCGCCAGCTCGGCGGGCCGCACGAACCGGGCCGCCCGCACCGCCGCGTACACGGCCACGTGCGCGTCGTCCCCGCCCGCGTGCGCGAGCAACTCGGCCAGCACCTCCTGCGGGCGCGCGGTCCACGGCAGCGCGGTGAGCGCCGCCCGCCGCAGCAGGGCGTCCCCCGACTCCAGGTAGGGCCGCAGCCGCCCGGCCTCGACCGCGGGCACCTCGCCCATCCTGCGCACGGCGTCCGCGCGGTCGAGCGCGGGCAGCGCCGTGTTCCCCGCGACCCGAGCCATCAACCGCAGGTACGCCTCGCGCTGCCGCGCCGTCCACCGAGCCACGGCCTGGCGGGCGGCGTACCGCAGTTGCCGCACACCGCTCCTGGCGAACCGGCCCACCGGGTCCGGCCCTTCCAGCACGGCCGCCAGCAGATCCGTACGCTGCCACGCCAGCACGTGGAACACGCCGCCCAGCACCACCACGGACGGATCCGCCGCCAGCAGCGCCGCCACCCGCTGCCCCCGGGTGCGCGGCGGCGCCAGCCAGTGATCGATCGCCCGGAGCGCGTCCCCCTCGCGGGTCGCGCCCAACGCGCGCTCCAGCGCCCGCTGCAGCTCCGGCAGGTCATGGCCGCGCCGGTCGAGGGCCGCGGCGAGCTGGAAGGCCAGCTCGTGCCGGTCGCGATCGGCCTCCGCCTCCAGGTACGGCGCCAGCCTGCGGATCAGCACGTCCTCCTGGCCGCGCCGCAGCACGTGCGGCAGCCGCCCCAGCGAGACCGACCCCACGTGCCCGGTCAGCCGCTCGAAGACCCGCATGCTGTAGTCGAGCAGCGCCCCGTCGTCCCGCCTCGCGCCCTCCTCGAAGACCTGGGCCGCCAGGCGGGCGAGGGCGAGCCGGGTGGGGTGGGAGCAGTCGCGGGCGGCGAGCGCGTCCTCGACCAGCCGGTCCAGGGCGGGCACGTGGGCGGCCCGGAACAACTTCGGCGGGATCTCGGCCAGCGCCCCGATGACGGTCTGGCGTACCGGGTCCTGCTCGTTGCGCAGCCGGTCCAGCGCGTCCAGCAGGCGGGTGAGCACCTCGGGGTCCCGGTCGCGTCCGGCGCAGGCGATCAGCTCGCGGTAGCCGCCGGCGCGGTCGAGCGCGTCGGAGCGGCGGGTGGCGGCGCGCAGGACGGGCTCGGCCTCGGCGTACGGGAGGAAGGCCGTGGTCCCCAGGACGCGGTACGGGCTCTCGGCGACGAGCCGCAGCCCGAGCATGCGACGCGCCTCGGCGACGCGGCGGCGCAGGGGCAGGATGTTCAGCAGGTCCTCGGAGTGGATCGCCTGCGACAGGTCGACGCCCGCCATGGCCGCGGTGAACACCGCGTCCCTGCGGCCGGGCGGCACCGCCCGCAGGAGGTCGATCACCGCGTCCTCGTCGTCGCGTACCGCCTGTCCCAGCTCGCCCAGCTCGGCGTCGGTGAGCGCGGCCAGCCGATCCCGTACGGCGCGCCGCCCGAGCAGCCCCGCCAGCCGCGACTGCCGCCCGGGGGCCAGGTAGAGGGCCAGCGTACGCACCGGGTCGGCGTCCAGGAGCAGGCCCGCGCAGCGCCAGTCGCGGTCGATCCAGTGCCGCTCCAGCAGCGCGATCACCCGCTCGGGCGCGTGCCGGGCGGCGGCCTCGACACCGGGGCCGAGCGCGAACCACCACGCCCGCCGGAGCTGGCGGGGCAGTCCCGGCAGCACCGACTCGGCGTGGGCGAGCACGAGCAGCGGGTGCCGCCTGCCGAGCGCCTTCCAGTTCGGCACCGCGTGCGCGAGGCCGGCGAGCTCGTCCGCCACCACCTCGGCCGGGCACGCGCCGAGCAGGCTCGCGGCCTCACGGTCGCCCCACCGCTCGCGTACCTCGTCGATCAGCCGCTTGGCCAGATCGCTCCGGTGGTTGCGCCTGATGGCCTGGTAGGCGACCGTGCGCTGGGCGACGGGGGCGGTGCGGGCGATCTCCAGGACGGCGTCGTCGGGGGCGCCGAGCCTGACCGCCTGGCCTATCGCGTACCGGGCGATGTCGGGGTCGGGGTCGGTCGTGGCGCGCGTGACGTACGCGACCTCCCGCGCCATCGCGGCCAGCCGCACGCCGAGAAAGCGTTCGTACTGGCCGCGCTCGGCCAGGCCGTCCAGCAGGGCCGGCAGCTCAGGGTGCCCGGCGAGTTCCTTGGCGTACCCGGCCAGGCGACGGCATCGCTGCCCGTGGGACAGCGGTTCGACGTCGTTGAGCAATCCGTCTACCGAGAGAGGGCGCATAACTGCCTCATTATGGTGATGCGAACTCGCCCGGTCAGTCCATTTCCGGCTATCTGCGGACATGGCAGGCAGCCAAGTCACCCAGGCAGGCCGTCGGCTCGAGTCACCCGGCCGGTCGGTCGGTGGAAGCGTGTGAGCGACCACCCCGTGCGCCATTCGAGGACGGCCGGTCAGGCCTTTGGGTCCTGGCAAGACCGGTTCCCGTGGTTATCGTGCGAGGCGGGGAGGTGAGCCGTACATGATCGCGACCGTCGGGCTCTGGCTCAGCGTCATCGCCGCCGGCCTCTGGTCCGGCCTCCTGCTCACCCTGACCACGATCCTGCACCCGACGTTCGTCCGGCAGCCGGCCCGGCGTTCATCCTCGGCGTCCTGGGCCTGGCCGCCACAGTGGCCGGCCCGCTGCTCACGTCCCGATTCCTGGCCGAGCCGAACTACGACGTCATCCTGAGCTGGAACCCCGACGCGATGCCGGACGACTGGCAGGCGGCGCAGCGCCTGTGGACACGCCTGAACTGGATCCGCGCGGCGCTGACCTGGCTGGCGTTCGCCCCCTTCGTCCTGGCCACACACGCCCACCTCACGTCCCGATAGCGACCAGCTCCACCTCGAACCCGTCCTCGTCCTCCAGGTAGGCGGCGTAGTGCCGCTCGCCGCCCGCGTACGGGTGCCGATCGGGGAACATCAGCGTCCAGCCATGCGTCGGAGCCCGCTCGACCAGCGCGTCCACCTGGTCACGTCCGCCGACGTGGAAGGCCAGATGGTTCAGCCCCGGGCGGCGGCGATCGTGCCGGTCTCCGATGAGGGCGGGCGACCGCTCGAACACCAGGTACGTCGCCCCCAGCCGCCAGCTCCGCCCGCCCTCCCAGTCCTGGTGGAGGGTGTAACCGAGCGCTTCGAGCAGCCACTGCCAGCTCCCGACGGCCCGCTCCAGATCGGGGACCCAGATCTCGACGTGATGCAACGTTCCGGGGACGGGCTCGTCGGTCATGGCGGCACCCTACAACTCCGGTTTGTCGTCCACCGTCCGATCCGGCTCCGGGCCGGGGGAACGCTCGGCGAGGACGATGGCCTGAATCATTCTGTCTATCGAGGCGTCCTTGCTGCCGTCCGACAAATGCGCGAGCAGCCGTTCCGCGGCCAGATACCGGAAGAACTCCTTCGGCTGGTCGAAGTAGGAGCGGAGATGACTGGCCGCGTTCTCCTGCGATCGCAGGAAAGTGCGCCCTATGTAGGCCGACAGCGCGCCCCCAAGACCTCCGAGCAGGCCGATGGTGATACTCGCCGTGCCGGACTTCGCGTTGAAGGCCAGCAATGATGCGGCGGCGATGACCACGAACCCGAGCGAGATGGCCAGTTGGGCGCTGACGAAGCTCACACCGGCCTGACGTGTGGCGATCTCATGGTAAATGCGCAGCCGGGCCTCGGTGAGCCCCCAGAGCCGGCCCAGCTCCAATTCATTCGAGGCCATCAACCTCGCCTCTTCACTTCCGATCTGCGCCGATCGGGCGATGAGATATCGGTCGATGAAATTCCGCCTCCTGGCGATCAGGTAGAGGGCGCCCAGGATCGGTGCGATCAGCCCGGAGCCGACGATGACCGCCGTCAAGAGCGTGAGCGACGGCCCCGCCGCCACAGCCGACAGGCACGCCTGCTCACCGGCTTCGTTCATGTCGGCCATCTCCGCCGGATCCAGGCCTTCGACGGTGAGAAACTCCGCGCAGCGACTCTCGATACCGGCCGTCACATAGGAGTGGTAGCTGAAAGCGAACATCCAGAGTGCGACCGCGAGCGCGACCGAGAACGAAACGACCACTAACGCGGTTCTGCGTTCTCTGGAGCCGGACCAGGCGTCCCGGCCATATGCGCGGCCAGGGTCTATCGCGACGGCTGCGTCCCGCGAGGATCTGTCTTCAGGTGACTCGGCCCGTCCCGCCATGACCGCCAGTCTCCCCTACGGGATTGCGCGTCTCCAGTGCGGCAGGAACAGATCGACAGGGCCGGACCCTCCGTACGCGACTCCTGGTCGACGGCCTTGACCGCGTCACGCCCGATACGCTGGGCCGGTGTCCTGGACGCTCGAAACCCCCGACGGCCGGTCCCTGAACGTCAACGCGTGGAACTGGCGGCCGACCCTGGAACTGCTGGAGAGCTCCGGCGTTCTGGACGCCGACACCGCCGAGTTGCTCGGGTACAACATCCTGGTCGAGCTGAGCGGCGAAGACGCCCAGCGGATCGCCGCCTTCCTGGAGACCTACCTGGCGACCGCTCCCACCGGCGGACGGGTCATGCTCGACGGCTCGGTCACCACCGAACCCGACACTTTCGAGTTCCACCGGGAAGACCTCGCCCGCAACTACGCGGCGACGGTCGAATGGCTGACCCGTTTCCGCGACTTCTGCCTCACCGCGACAGACGGCTTCGCCTGCTGCTGACCGCCCCGTTCCAGAGGACTATGAGACCGCTGGATCCGCATACCGGTCACCACCCTCAGGGCTCCGCTCCCGCGACCACCCCCAAGAGCACCTCGGCATGACACTCCTGCTCCAGCGAGCACCAACACGCCAGGTCCGTGCCGCCGAGCT
Source organism: Nonomuraea sp. NPDC050643 (assembly GCF_040654715.1). Taxonomy (NCBI): domain Bacteria; kingdom Bacillati; phylum Actinomycetota; class Actinomycetes; order Streptosporangiales; family Streptosporangiaceae; genus Nonomuraea; species Nonomuraea sp. NPDC050643. Next base: position 56,057 of record NZ_JBFAIM010000005.1, read on the forward strand.
CCTCCCGCGCCCGCTCGACCAGCTCAGGATGCTGACGCAGGTGTTCCCGGTAGAGCTCGATCACCTCATGCCGCTCATGGATCCGCCCGCCACAAGCCCGGCATCCTCGTCCCCCAACGCTGTGCGGGCTGCTGAACGGACTGGCCTTCAGACCCGGCGCGGCCCTGCCGACATAGACCGCACCCTCAGGAACACGCCCGTGATACCTGTCACCCTCGACCTTCACCCGGCGCGCCATACGACGTCACCCCTCCCCTCCCCCTGGTCCGGCCGAGCGCTCGACGCTCGCCGGCCACTCATCCCGGACAAAAGGCTTCGCTGCGCGAATGAAGTCATAGATCAAGGCTCTGGAAGCCGATCTGGCCTGACTCATTTGCGCGCTCTGATCCGTACAGTCCATGCCATCGATCGCACTCAGAGCCGCCCGCCCCTTGTCGATCAAAGTCTCGTCATCGGTCAGGAGCTCCACCCGGAAGAGCGCCTCAAGAGCCGCCGACCGCAAGCGTTGTTCTTCCCGGCGGAGCTCCACCAAATCCGGCCGGTCGGGATGATCGTGACGCGTGAACCAGAGATCCATCTGGGCCCGCCGGTAGTTGGTGAGAGCGCCGCCAAGCGCGCAATAGGCCTCTATGCGCTCCGCTCGAAGCCGCTCACTCCGCGCGGAAAGATCGGCCTGCCTGGCCGTTCGCCGTTCTAACAGATGATTCAGGGCCGCCCCCAGAAGGGTGCCCAGCACGGCGACCACGCCTGCGGCGACAGCTTCCATGGCCCCATGAAAACACGGCGCCACGACCATTCCCCGGATCCGCCCGGCACCCTCACAGACCCCGGCGATCTCCGGCCCTCGATACGTCCACCAGCGAAAACAATTCGATCACCGGAGTGAGCAACGGCTACCCTGGCGGGCGTCTCGCATCACCTCTCGCCGCTCCCGGTGCTCCCACGGAAAACGGCGACGGACGAAGAGCGGAGCTTGGAGGCAACCGTGGCCATGCCGAAGAAAGGCTCGCGGCTCATCACCGTCGACGGCGCCGCCTACCGCTGGCGCGTCAGCCACAGGCCGGACCACCGCCCGAGCAACGACCGGAAGCCTCTCACGTTCGCCGTCGAGCGAGCCGAGAAGCCGGAAGGCGTGCTCATGGTCTCGCTCCCCTGCGCCCGGCCGGACAACACGGTAGGAGAGCGAACGATCGTGGTCCGCCCCGTCCTCGTCGCCGGATGCGTCCAGCGGGCTCTGGACCAAGGATGGAACCCAGGACACCGGGGCCTACGTTCACCCTCACCATCGCCGAAGACGAACTGCCCGCGCTCCTGGGCGGCCCACCCCGATACCTGATCCCCTTCCTCTGGGGCATGATCCCGGAAGGCGGCAGCATCAGGGATCTCCCCCGAGCCACCCAGATCTGGAGCCGAGACGAACCGGGCACCAACCAGACCCCTTCCACACCGTGAGGAGGAGGCCGGGAACGGGGACGGCTGCCGTACCGCAAGGTCCGGGACCGCGCCGGATCAGTGAAGTTGTCCGCTCTGGTGGAGCTGATCGAAGATGATCTGGTCGACCGGAGCCACACGGTCGCGATCGGCGTAACTCAGCCAGACGACTTCCTCGATCTCGCTGCTGGGCGTGGGCACTCCGTGATGGTCGGCGCTGTAGCAGGTCATCTGCACGGTGACGCCGTCGGTGTGACCGTGCGCTTGAGCCTGATACGTGCCCACATGAGTGGCGCTGGCGGGGTCGATGGTGACGGATAGCTCCTCGTCGATCTCTCGGATGAGGGTGTCGAGGTCGCTTTCACCGGGCTCACGCTTGCCACCCGGGAGGTAGTAGACGCTCTTGCCCCGTGACCGGGTGCTGAGAATCTTGCCGTTGTCCAGGTGGATCCAGGCGATCTTGTCGATGATGCGGCTCACCATGTGCTCCTCGTCGTTGGGGACGTTCGAGAATTTTCCCATCGATGAAGATCGCCATAGCGCGAACACGGGCGACCAGACGAGATGCATTGACCATGCACCCAGAACGCTCGACGACCGTTCTCTGAGCGCGTCCGGCGCCGAGCGCCGGTTACGAAGCGCCCAGGCTCGCGGAAGCGAACCGAGATTAGAATCGTGTTCGTCTTCGATCCGGACAGGAAGCCATCTTCCTTGTAGCCAGCGACAAGGCCGGCAGATGGTCGCGCTGGTACGAGGAGGCGATCCCATTGGCCAAAGCACGCTACGCCGAGTACCGCGCCGCGAAGTCGGCTGAGACGAAGAGGGAGGACAAGCGATGAGCCCAGGACGCAACTGGCGTGAAGTCAAGGCGGAAGCGCACCGGTTGTACCCCGAACTGGCCGACCCGCAGCGGCAGGCTGTCGCCGATGCGCAACTGGATGCCTACGTCGCCGGCCACCATCTGAAGGAACTGCGCAAGTCTGTCGGCAAGACGCAATCCGAGGTGGCGGCTGCTCTTGGGATCTCACAAGCACGCGTCTCTCAGATAGAGAACGGTGATCTGGACTCGATGGAGCTCGAGACCATCCGCGCCTACGCAGCTGCTCTCGGTGGCCACGTCGATGTGACGATCAGCGTCGGACCTCACTCGGTACGGGTCGCTTGACCATGAACCGACCGTCGATCGGCATGCGACATCCCTCGGCCTCTAGCGTTGTAGGTGATCCGTCCTGTGGTTCGAATAGCCAGAACCCGACACTCTGCTCCGTCCTGACCGCACACGTACTGGTTCGGCCCACTCCGCTGGCCTCGGCACGGACGAACACCGGGGGAGGCTGCCCCAGAGCCTTCCAAGAGCGCTGCGTTAGCAAGAGTGTGTGCAGTAGTCCTGACGAACAAAGAAGCTCAAGATCACGGAACAGGGACGGAACAGGCGGACACCGAAGATCAGCCAGCGTTTCAGCAGACCCGGCCCACCACTCCAGGAGGGCCGGGTTCAGCATGTCAACGCCTACTTGAGGAGCTGGCGGGCCATGACCATGCGCTGGATCTGGTTGGTGCCCTCGTAGATCTGGGTGATCTTGGCGTCGCGCATCATGCGTTCCACCGGGAAGTCCTTCGTGTAGCCGTACCCGCCCAGCAGTTGCACCGCGTCCGTCGTGATGTCCATTGCCGCGTCCGAAGCCGCGCACTTCGCCGCGCTCGACAGGAACGTCAGGTCCTTCTGGGGCTTGCCGTTCATCGCGAGTTCCGACTTCGCCGCCGCGTGGTACGTGAGCTGCCGCGCCGCCTCGAGCTTCATGGCCATGTCGGCGACCATGAACTGCAGGCCCTGGAAGTCGGCCACCGGGCGGCCGAACTGCTTGCGTTCCTTGACGTAGCCGATCGCGAAGTCCAGTGCCCCCTGCGCGATGCCCAGGGCCTGGGCGGCGATCGTGATGCGGGTGTGGTCGAGGGTGGCGAGGGCCGTCTTGAAGCCGGAGCCCGGGGCTCCGATCATGCGGTCCGCCGGGATGCGGACGTTGTCCAGGATGACCTGGCGGGTGGGTGAGCCCTTGATGCCGAGCTTCTTCTCCTTGGGGCCGAAAGAGACGCCCTCATCCGACTTTTCCACGACGAAGGCGGAGATGCCGCGGGCGCCGGCCGACGGGTCCGTCACCGCCATCAGGGTGTAGTACTCCGAAACGCCGGCGTTGGTGATCCACATCTTGGTGCCGTTGAGGACGTACGCGTCCCCGTCCGCCACCGCGCGCGTCTTCATGGCCGCCGCGTCCGAGCCCGCCTCCGGCTCCGACAGCGCGTACGAGAACATCGCCTCGCCCCTCGCCACCGGCGCCAGATACCGGGACTTCAGTTCCTCCGAGGCGGAGAGCAGGAGCGGGACCGTGCCCAGCTTGTTGACGGCGGGGATGAGGGAGGACGAGGCGCAGGCGCGGGCCACCTCCTCGATGACGATCACCGTGGCCAGAGCGTCCGCCCCGGCGCCCCCGTACTGCTCAGGGACGTGTACGGCATGCACGTCGGCCGCCACGAGCGCCTTGTAGACGTCCCAGGAGAACTCCTCGGTTTCGTCGATCTCGGCGGCGTGCGGGGCGATCTTGTCGTCGGCCAGGGCGCGGACCGTCTCCCTGAGCATGTCGTGCTCTTCGGCGGGCGCATAGAGAGGGAAGCTCATGCATCGAATACTAGGACGTCCGACCATCTTGTTACCAGCCGGTACGGTTTGCGAAGAGAAGCAGGTGGCACGTACGAGGTAGCGAAGGCCGGTAGCATGCCTGCGCGATCGAAAGGAGCTCACTCGTGCCATATCGCCTCACGGTGATCGGGACTGGATACCTGGGCATCACTCATGCGGCCTGCATGGCGGATCTCGGGTTCGACGTCCTGGGCCTCGATATCGACGCTGACAAGATCCACCGGCTGAACGCGGGTGAGCTACCCATCCACGAACCCGGCCTCGAAGCGGTGCTCCGCCGCGGACTGGCCAGCGGCCGGCTGCGCTTCACCACCTCGTACGAGGAGGTCGCCGCCTTCGGCGACGTGCACTTCGTCTGCGTGGGCACACCGCAGAAACGTGGCGAGTATGCCGCAGACGTTACTTATATGGACAACGCGTTCGAGTCCCTGGCCCCGTACCTCGATCGGGCGTGCCTGGTGGTGGGCAAGTCCACCGTCCCCGTGGGCACCGCCGAGCGACTCTCGGACAAACTGGCGCGCCTGGCTCCGGCCGGCGGCGAGGCCGAGCTGGCCTGGAACCCCGAGTTTCTGCGCGAGGGTTTCGCCGTCCAGGACACCATGAACCCTGACCGCATCGTGCTCGGCGTACGTTCGGAACGTGCGGAGAAGGTGCTGCGTGAGGTCTATGAGCCGCTGGGCGACGTTCCGATCGTGGTGACCGACTTCGCCACGGCCGAGCTGGTCAAGACGGCCGCCAACGCGTTCCTGGCCACCAAGATCTCCTTCATCAACGCCATGGCCGAGGTCTGCGAGGCCGCGCACGCCGACGTCCAGCTCCTGTCCCAGGCCCTGTCGTACGACGACCGCATCGGCGGCCGCTACCTCAACGCCGGGCTCGGCTTCGGCGGCGGCTGCCTGCCCAAGGACATCCGGGCCTTCATGGCCCGCGCCGGCGAGTTGGGCGCCGACCAGGCGCTGACGTTCCTGCGCGAGGTCGACGCCATCAACATGCGCCGCCGCGCCCGCATGGTCGACCTGGCCAGAGAGCTGGCCGGCGGCTCCTTCCACGGCTGCACCGTGGGCGTGCTGGGGGCCGCGTTCAAGCCGAACTCCGACGACATCCGCGACTCCCCCGCGCTCGCCGTCGCCGTCGCGATCGGGCACCAGGGCGGACAGGTCACCGTGTACGACCCGATCGCGCTCGACAACGCTCGTAAGGCTCATCCCGAGCTGCACTACGGCGAGTCGGCCATCGAGGCGGTTCGCGGGGCACATGTGGTGCTGCTGCTCACGGAGTGGCAGGAGTTCCTGGAGCTCGACCCGGAGGAGCTGGGCGAGGCCGTCGCCACCCGGCGCATCGTCGACGGGCGCAACGCCCTGGACTCCGAGGTCTGGCGCTCCGCAGGCTGGCACTACCGCGCCCTCGGCCGCCCATAAAAGCCCCCGCAAAACCCCGCAAACCCCACAAAGCCCGCGCATGGCCCCCGCAAAGCTCTCCGGGTCAAAGCCCCACTGAAAGACTCCGCAAAGCCCCTCTGGAAGCCCCCGTAAGAACCGGAAAGGCGTGCGAGCCGCTCCTCAGCCCAGGTGGCGTACCCACTGGGTGACCAGCGGGCGGTAGCCCCGGCGTGCCCAGAACGGGGTCGAGAGCGGGTTCGGCAGCGCGTGGTGGAGCACCATTGACGACACGCCCTGCGCCGCCGCCTCACTGTGGGCCACCTCGGTGAGCGCGGCGCCGACGCCCTGGCCGCGTACGGACGGCTCGACGTACATGACGCCCAGGTACGCCACCGGCGCGTCGTTCACCGACCGCCCGATCCACCCCGACCGCGCCGGCGGCTGGACGATCACGCACCCCACCGGCCGCCCGCCCGATTCGGCCAGCCAGCACCATTCCAGCGGCAGCACCTCGGCCGCCACCGACTCCCGGATCCGCTCCTCGGTGGACGCGCGCACGGCCACCCAGCCGAACTGCGCGTCGTAGGCCACCAGCCGCGTGTACATCCGCACCACGGCCTCCAGGTCGTCCCCGCTGGCCCGGCGCACGGTGGCGGTCGTCACCGCGTGCTCGCCCAGCCGCCGTACGGCCGCCACCGCGACCGGCGCGAACCCCCGGACGGCCAGGGCCCTGACCGGCGCGGTGTCCAGGCTCGGCCACGACACGCTCAGCGCCTGCCCCGGCTCGTCACGGCGTATGCCCGCCAGCCATCGATCGAGCAGCCCGCCGAGCGCGGCCTCCGGGTCGGGTCCGCCGGCCCGCGCCTGGAGCCGGTGGACGACCAGCGGGGACCAGGAGGCACGCATGGAGCCGGGGTCGATCCGGTCCACGGCGGCCAGTCCCACGGCGTGGCGGGTCTCGATCAGCGTCTCGACGCCGGACACCGGCAGTTCGTCCTGGCCCGCGACGAGGGGGTCGGCGGCGCGTACGCGGGCGGCGTGACCTCTGATCGGATCGTCCATCCCGGCACCCTAGCCGCCGGGATGGACGTGAAAGAAGGGCTTCAGAGCTGGGCGGCCTCGGCGCGCAGCCGCTCGCCCTTGGCGTACGCCTGCTCCTTCAGCCGCTCCTGGAACTCCTCCATGCGCTCGCGCAGCGCGGCGTCGGAGGCGCCGAGGATGCGTACGGCCAGCAGCCCCGCGTTGCGGGCCCCACCGACCGCGACCGTGGCGACCGGCACCCCGGCCGGCATCTGCACGATCGAGAGCAGGGAGTCCATGCCGTCGAGGTATTTCAGCGGCACCGGCACCCCGATGACCGGCAGCGGCGTGACGGAGGCCAGCATGCCGGGCAGGTGGGCGGCCCCGCCGGCGCCGGCGATGATCACCTTGATGCCGCGCGCGGCGGCCTGGCGGCCGTAGTCGATCATCTCGGTGGGCATGCGGTGGGCCGAGATGACGTCGGCCTCGAACGGCACCCCGAACTCCGCGACCGCCTCGGCGGCGGCCTTCATGACCGGCCAGTCGGAGTCGCTCCCCATGACGATGCCGATGCTCGCCCGCGTCCGGGAGTCCCCACTCGGATCGATCATGCGTATTCCCCCGTGGTCAGGTAGACGGCGGCGTGGCGGGCGCGGGCGCGTACCTCGTCGAGGTTGGAGCCCAGGGCCGTGACGTGGCCGATCTTACGGCCGGGGCGTACTTCCTTGCCGTAGAAGTGCAGCTTGATGCCCGGGTCGTGGGCGAGCACGTGTTCGTAGCGCTTGAACAGGTCGGGGTCGTCGCCGCCGAGCAGGTTGGCCATCACCACGATCTGGGCGGTCATCTTCGGCGTGCCGAGCGGCAGGTCGAGCACCGCCCTCAGGTGCTGCTCGAACTGCGATGTCGTCGAGCCCTCGATCGTCCAGTGCCCGCTGTTGTGGGGGCGCATGGCCAGCTCGTTGACCACCAGCCCGCGCGCCGTCTGGAACATCTCCACCGCCAGCAGCCCGGTCACCCCCAGCTCGTGGGCGATCTTCAGGCCGATGCGCTGGGCCTGCGCGGACTGCTCCGCGTCGAGGCCGGGCGCGGGTGCGATCACCTCGACGCAGATGCCGTCCTGCTGAACGGTCTCCACGACCGGATAGCTCACGCCCTGCCCGTGCGGCGAGCGGGCCACCAGCACCGCGAGCTCCCGCTCGAACGGCACGAACGCCTCGGCCATCAGCTCGACCCCGCCCGCGAACGCCTCGGCCGCCTCCTCGGGTGTCCGGCACACCCACACGCCACGGCCGTCGTAGCCGCCGCGCACCGCCTTCAGCACCACCGGCCAGCCGTTCGCGGCCGCGAAGGCCGTGACGTCGTCCACCGAGGACACGCGGGCCCAGGCCGGGCAGGGCACGCCGATCGCGGTCAGGCGCTCGCGCATCACGGCCTTGTCCTGGGCGTGCACGAGCGCGTCGGCTCCGGGGTGCACGACGTAGCCGTTGGCGGCCAGCGCCCTGATGTGCTCGGTCGGCACGTGCTCGTGGTCGAACGTGATCGCGTCGCATCCTTTGGCGAAGTCGCGGAGGTCGCCAAGATCGCGGTAATCTCCAATGCGCGTGTCGACGATCACCCGCGCGGCGCTCTCGTCAGGGGTGTTGGCCAGCACCCGGAGCTCGACGCCGAGCGCGATGGCGGCCGGCTGCGACATCCTGGCCAGTTGACCAGCGCCGATGATGCCGACGACCGGCCCGATGGGACTGTAGGAACTCACGCCAGGTGAGCTTACCGGGACGGAGTGCCTCTCTCCGCCGCGCATCGGGCGGCGAGGGCCACGTGCCGGCCACGTGACAGCCACGCGATAACCACGTGAGGTCCCACGATGACCACGTGACAGCCACGCGAGGTCCGCACGAGGTCCACGCGGTGGCCGGGTAAAGGACCGTTCGAGGGCTGGACGGCCGTTCCGGGTCGCCGATGGGCACGACCGTCCAGCGTTTCGCGCGCCCTCGATCTGCCACCGCAGCGTAACGCCCGCCTTTGGGAAATACCTGACATAGCCGATATTTCGATGGATGGTCTTCGAAGGGTATGTTCGTCGGGCTGACACCGGACGTACATCATGGCCGGTACGCTGGGGCGGACAGGCTTGACGAGAGAAGGGACCGAACAGAGACGTGGACTTCGCCAAACGCCTCCACGAGCGGTTCCGGTCTCTGGTGCACGAGCTCGCCAAGTTCGGCAGCATCGGGGCCGTCGCGTTCCTGATCGACCTCGGGCTGCTCAACCTCTGCAACCTCGCGCTGGGCTGGGGTCCGCTCACGTCCAAGGTCGTGGCGACGACGATCTCCACCACGTTCGCCTACATGGGCAACCGTTTCTGGACCTTCCGGCACCGCGAGCAGAGCGGGCTGGGCCGCGAATACTTCCTGTTCTTCCTGCTCAACGGCATCGCCCTGCTGTTCGGCATGCTGACGATCGGCTTCACCACCTACACACTCAACCTGCACGACACGCTCAGTTTCAACATCGCCAACATCGTCGGCGTGGGGCTCGGCACCCTGTTCCGCTTCTGGTCCTACAAGAAGTGGGTGTTCCTCGAGGCCACCGAGCCGATTCCGGTCGAGCTGCCCGAGGCCGGGGTCAAGCAGGACCGCTGACCACGCGGCCCCTGCCGTCGTCCTCGGCCGGGCGCAGGAAGATGGCGAACGTCGCCGGGCGGCGACGCACCAGTTCCAGTCTCCCGCCGTCGGCCGCGGCCAGCGCGCGGGCCAGGGTGAGCCCGAGCCCGGTGCCTCCGCCACCGCTGACGTTCCGCTCGAAGATCTTGGGCGCGATCTCGTCGGCGATCCCCGGGCCCTCGTCGGCGACCTCGATGACCACGTAGTTGTCACCACTGGTGGTGGTGACGGTGACGGCTCCGCCGCCGTGGCGCAGGGAGTTCTCCAGCAGGGAGGCGATCACCTGGCCGAAGCCGCCGGTGGTGGCCATCGCCTTCAGGCCGCGCGTTCCCTCCAGCCGCAGCGTACGGCCCGCGTCGCGGAAGACCGGGTCCCACTCCCTGATCTGCTGGATGAGCACGTCGTCGATCGCCGTCGGCTCGGCCTGCGCGTGCCGCTGGCGGCGGGCGGCGGCCAGCAGTTCGTCGATCACCGCGGTGAGCCGCTCGGCCTGCACGATCGCGGCCTCGCCCTCCTCGCGTACGACGTCCGGCTCGCCCGAGGCGGCCACGATCTCCTCCAGGCGCATGGTGAGACCGGTCAAGGGGGTGCGGAGCTGGTGTGAGGCGTCGGTGGCGAACTCGCGCTCGCGGGTGAGCAGGTCGGAGATGCGGGTGGCACTGCGGTCGAGCACCTGCGCCACGCGGTCGAGCTCGGGGATGCCGTAGCGGTGTTTGCTCGGCCGCGCGTCGCCGGAGCCCAGCCGGTCGGCGATCTTCGCCAGGTCCTGCAGGGGCAGCGTCAACCGGCGTGACTGCACCACGGCCAGGCTGACGGCCACCGCCAGGGCGGCGACGGCCAGGGCCACGATGAGCAGCAGGCGGGCGCGTACGTCCTGTTCGACCTGATCACGGTCGCGACTTATCCGGACATATACGCCGGTGTTGGTCTGGGCATCCTCGGTCATCAGGTGACCTGACGCCGGGGGGCTGCCGACGACGGTCACCCTCAGGGGGGTTCCGCGTTCCCAGATCTGGATGTATCGGCCCGGGTATTTCTGCTCCAGTTGCTGAGGGTCGAGCGGCGTCTCCTGGACGCGGGCGTACTCCACCTCTCCCACGAGACGCTTGGCTTCCGCCCCGAGCTCTTGAGCCGCCTCATCGACGATCAGACGGCTGACGACGACGCCTAGGGGGACCCCCAGCAGCAGGACCGCGATGACCGCGACGACCAGGGTGGAGGAGAGCAGTCGGCGGCGCATCTCCTACTCGCGCTCGAACCGGAAGCCGACCCCCCGGACAGTGGTGATGTAGCGAGGCTTGGCCGCGTCGTCGCCAAGCTTGCGGCGCAACCACGAGATGTGCATGTCGAGCGTCTTGGTCGAACCCCACCAGTTCGTGTCCCAGACCTCTCGCATGATCTGCTCGCGGGTGACGACCTTGCCGGCGTCGCGAACCAGGACGCGCAGCAGGTCGAACTCTTTGGTCGTCAAATGCAGCTCCTTCTCCCCCATCCAGGCGCGGCGGGAGTCGGCGTCGATGCGCACGCCCTGGACGACCGGGGTCTCGGAAGTGCCCCGGCGTAGCAGCGCCCGCACTCGGGCGAGCAGCTCGGCCAGCCGGAACGGCTTGGTCACGTAGTCGTCGGCGCCGGCGTCGAGCCCGACGACGGTGTCGACCTCGTCGACGCGGGCGGTGAGTATCAGAACCGGAGTGCCGTGGCCCTCCGCGCGAATCCGGCGGGCCACCTCCAGGCCGTCCATCTCAGGAAGGCCAAGGTCGAGAACGATGAGATCGATGCCGCCCGACAGGGCCCTCTCCAGGGCCTGCGGGCCGTCGGGACTCACCTCAACCTGATAGCCCTCGCGGCGCAGCGCACGCGCGAGTGGCTCGGATATCGAGGTGTCATCCTCGGCGAGAAGTACGCAGGTCATAAAGCGATCGTAGGACCTTAGGCGATCGTTTCCCGGGCACAGCGCGCGGTTTGACTCGTCGTTGACCTATCCATTGACCTGGGCAAACACGACTAAAATACGGTTGGTCGTGATTAAATTACCGCCGTTTTGGGCCCGGGGATCATCGGCTGATCATGCCCAGCCGCGAAAACGCTCAACCCTTTGCCCGGGGAGAGCCGCCGATCGAATTCACATTTCGCCGAAAAATACGCCGTTGCCGATGAATAGCGGGATGCTGCGATCATGATGACATGTCCTCCAACGCCCTGGATCGAGCCCGCGAGATGTGGGCCGTCCTCACCCGTGTCCCTGCCGTCTTCCCCGAGCGGGGCGGCGTGTCGGTGGTGGTCGCGCCGGAGTCGCGGCTGTGCCCGCCGGGATGGGCGGGGGTGGTCGTGCTGGACGGGGGCGCCCTGGCCAGCGTGCCGAGCTCCGACCTGGCCGAGCCCTTGCGCGACCGGCTGAACGGGCAGAGCCGTCTTGCTGACCTGGGGCCGGCCGCGTCGGAGGTGCTCGGGCCGGCGTCGCTGGCCTACCTGGACGCGGACGACTTCACGCAGGCGGGGGCCGAGGCCGAGCGGCTGCCTGCGGGGCATGCCGACGTACGGGCCCTGCTGGCGGCCGTGCCGGAGGCGGAGGCCGAGGAGTGCGGTCTCGCGGACGCCACCTCCACGGTGTTCGTGAGCCGGGTGGGGCGCGAGGTGGTGGCCGCCTCCGCGTACTCCGTGGTGGTGGGGACGGGGGCGCACATCTCCGTACTGACCGCGACGGCGCACCGGGGGCGGGGGCTGGCCCGGAAGGTGGCGTCGGCGGCGGTGCGGGACGCGCTGGGGCGCGGGCTGCTACCCCAGTGGCGGGCCCGTCCCGAGGCGTCCAAGCGGGTGGCCAGGGCGCTCGGGTTCCGTGAGTACGGGGAACAGATCAGTCTGCGGATGGACTGACGGTCCGGGGCTCCGGGCTCGGCCCGCTTCGTCCCGTCACGCGTGTCCAGGAGGAAGCCCGCCGCCGGGCCGATCCGCCGGGGCGGCCTTTCGCGTGGCGACCAGGTAAGTGACCGCGGCCGTGAAGCCGAGCAGCGCGGTCCAGACGTTGAGGCGCAGACCGAGGATGTGGTGGGCGGGGTCGATGCGGAGCCACTCGATCCAGGCGCGACCGGCGGTGTAGGCGGCGGCGTAGAGAGCGAAAGTACGGCCACGGTCGAGCCGGAACCGCCGCTCGGCCCAGAGCACGAACCCCGCCACGCCCAGGTTCCACAGCGACTCGTAGAGGAAGGCCGGATGGTAGGTGGCGGTGGACTCCATACCGGCCGGCCGATGGGCGGGGTCGATCTCCAGCGCCCAGGGCACGGTCGTCGGGCCGCCGTACAGCTCCTGGTTGAACCAGTTGCCCCAGCGGGCGATGGCCTGCCCGAGCGCGATCCCGGGCGCGACGGCGTCGGCGAAGTCGCGCAGCGCGATGCCGCGCCGGCGGCAGGCCAGCCACGCGCCCACCGCGCCGCCCGCGACGGCGCCCCAGATGCTGATCCCGCCCTCCCAGATCGCGAACGCGCGCAGCGGCTCGTTGCCGGGGCCGAAGTACTGCTGCCAGTCGGTGGCCACGTGGTAGAGCCGGGCACCGACCAGGCCGAACGGCACGGCCCAGGTGGCGATGTCCCCGACCGTGCCGGGCTCGCCGCCGCGGGCGACCCAGCGGCGCCGGGTCACCCAGATGCCGACGAGGACGGCGAGCAGCATCAGCAGGGCGTAGGCGCGGATCGGGAGCGGGCCGAGATGCCAGACGGCCTGGCTCGGGCTGGGGATGGCGGTCACGCCGTCGAGTCTGGTTCCGGCACGGCGGTGCCCGCATCGAGCGGAATGCCGATTACGCGATCAGTCGACTGGTTGATGCCGAATGGACGGGTGGTTGATTATCGTCGGCGGTGTGGAGTCCTGGGAGCGGTCGCGGCGCCGGTGGCAGCACGCCTTCTTCGCCTCATGGCTGGTGCTGACCTCGGCCGGACCCCTGACGGAGACGGGCCAGGTGCTCCCGGTGGTGCTGGTGGCCGGGCTGGCCGCCTGGTACGCGATGTGGTTCGTGCTGCGCACGCCGCCCCCGGACGACGTGCCCCTGCCGTACGTGCTCGGCGGTGGGCTGCTGTGGCTGGGGCTGTTCGCCATCGACTCCTCCTTCCTGGTGGTCGTGCTGAGCGTGCTCGTGCCGTACTGCATGGACGCCGTGCGGGTCGGGCTGGTCGCGGTGGTGTCGTGTGCCGGGGGCTGGCTGTGGCACCGTTTCCACATGACCGGGTCGATCACCTGGGACGAGATCGTCATCGCCCCGCTGATCGCGATCAGCGGGGCCGCCGCGGTCGGGTACATCAGCTCGGTGTCCCGGCAGAGCGCCGAGCGCAAGCGGCTGCTCGACCGGCTGCAGGCCGCGCAGGAGGCGCGGGCGGCGGCCGAACGGCAGGCGGGCGTGGCGGCCGAACGGCAGCGGCTGGCCCGCGACATCCACGACAGCCTGACCCAGGGGTTCGCCAGCGTGGCGATGTTGCTGGAGGCGGCCCAGGCGACCCTGCCGGAGAACAAGCACCTGACCCAGGCGCTGCGGGCGGCACGGGAGAATCTGGCCGAGAGCCGCCGGGTGGTGAGAGCGCTGCGACCCGGCCAGCTCGACGAGTGCGGCCTGCCGGAGGCCCTGCGTCGGCTGTCCGGCCGGCTGTCGGACGAAACCGGCATCGACGCGCACACCGTGATCACCGGCAAGCTCCGGCCGCTCGAAGCCCAGGCGCAGGCGGAGTTGCTGCGCGTGGCGCAGGAGGCGGTCGCCAACGTTCGCCGCCATGCCCGCGCCGAGCAGGTCACGCTGACCCTGTCGTACATGGAGGATCTGGTCGTGCTCGATGTCCACGACGATGGCGACGGCTTCGACCCCGGGCGGGCCGCCTCCGGGCACGGCCTTTCGATCATGCGGGAGAGGATGGAACAGCTCGGCGGCACGCTGCTCGTGGAAAGCGCCCCGGGCGCGGGCGCCACGGTGGTGGCCAGCCTCCCGGTGGCGGCTTTGAGCGGGGCACGATGACCGTCCGGGTGCTGATCGCCGACGACCACCCGGTGGTCCGCGACGGCATACGGGCGATGCTCGGCACCCAGGACGACCTGGAGGTGGTCGGCGAAGCGGTCTCCGGCGCGGACGCGGTACGGCTGGCGCGCGACCTGCGGCCCGACGTCACCCTGATGGACCTGCAACTGCCCGAGATCGACGGCGCGACGGCGATCGGCCTGATCCGCGAACACGACCCCGACGCCAAGGTGATCGTCCTGACCACCTACGACACCGACGGCGACATCTCCCGCGCCATCGACGCGGGAGCCATCGGCTACATGCTCAAGGACACCGGCCGTGAGCAGTTGTTCGACGCGATCCGGGCGGCGGCGCGAGGGGGCAGCGCCCTGTCGCCGGCGATCGCGACCCGCGTGTTGTCATGGGCGCGTGCCGATGCCCCCGACGCCCTCAGCGGCCGGGAGGTCGAGGTCCTCGGCGCGGTCGCCCAGGGGATGAGCAACAGGGCCATCGCCGCCCACCTGTGCATCAGCCAGGCCACGGTCAAGACCCACCTGCTGCACATCTTCGCCAAGCTCGGCGTGGACGACCGCACCGCCGCGGTGACGGTCGCCGCCTCCCGCGGCATCATCAGGCTGGGCGGTTAGCCCCTTCAGCCGAGATCAGCGACGAGCCGGCTGCCGCCGGTTCCAGCCAACGGGGTGGGATCGGCGTCTTTCGACATTCGGGCCCCAAAGTGGGGGAATCCCACGCGTGCGGCGGGTGGGCGGAGGTCGGCTCACCCGCCCGTGCGCGGGTCAGTCGTCGACCGAGGGGGGTTCGGCGTAGCGGGCCAGGTAGAGCTGCTCACCCAGGCTGCGGATCAGGTCCAGCTCCGTCTCCAGGTAGTCGATGTGCGTCTCCTCGTCCTCAAGGATCTCCTCGAAGATCCGGGCCGAGGTGACGTCGCCCTTCTCGCGCATGAGCTGGATGGCCGGACGCAGGCGCTGCACCACCGACAGCTCCACCTCCAGGTCCGCCCGCAGTTGCTCCTCGACCGTCTGGCCGATGTGCAACGTGCCCAAGCGCTGGTAGTTGGGCAAACCCTCCAGGAAGAGGATGCGATCGGTCAGGCGCTCCGCGTGGCGCATCTCGTCGATCGACTCGTCGCGGGTGTGCTTGGCGAGCTTCGTGTATCCCCAGTTCTCCTGCATCTTGGCGTGCAGGAAATACTGGTTGATCGCGGTGAGCTCAGCGGTCAGCTGTTCGTTGAGCAGCTCGATGATCTGCTTGTCGCCCTGCATGAACGGGCCCCTCGTCGCTATCCGGCTATGCGGTCGTCAGTTCTTCCGACCGTTTCAGGATGGCACAGATCTTCCGTACACAACGGGCACAGTCCCCACCAGCACCAGTGGTGTCGCGGACCTGCTTCGCACTCTTCGCCCCGGAGGCGATGCAGTCGTGGACCTCATTCTCGGTCACAGCACGACAAACGCATACGTACATCCAGGGATAGGCCTCTCACGAAGGGCGGGCACCATTAGGTTAGGCACACCTAAGGTAACCCACTTTGGTAAGGCTTGCCTACGTTGCGTGGGTCACAATTTTCTACCGTCCCCCCGTCAGTGGCCTCGCGCGATCCATTCCTCCAGGTGGGGAGCCTCCGCGGCGATCGAGGTCGAGTCACCGTGACCGGTGTGAACGACGGTCTCGGCGGGCAGGGTGAGCAGCCGGTCTCTGACCGAGTCGATGATCGTGTCGAACGAGCTGTAGGACCGGCCGGTCGCCCCGGGCCCGCCCTTGAAGAGCGTGTCGCCGCTGAACAGCACGTTGAGGTCGGGGGCGTGCACGCAGACCGCGCCCGGCGCGTGGCCGGGCGTGTGCAGCACCTGCAGCGTGATGCCGCCGACCGCGAGCTTCTCCCCGTCGGCCAGCGGCTGGTAGGGCACCTCGTCGCCGTACTGCTGCTCCCACAACACCTGGTCGCCGGGGTGCAGCCGGATCGGCGCCCCCGTCAGCTCGGCCAGCTCACGCGCGGCGTTGATGTGGTCGTTGTGCGCGTGCGTGCACACGATGGCCAGGACCGTGCGGCCGCCCACCCGCTCGGCGATCGCCCTGGCGTCGTGGGCCGCGTCGATGATCACGACCTCCCGCGCGTCGCCGACCAGCCAGATGTTGTTGTCGACGTCCCAGGTGCCGCCGTCGAGTGAGAACGTGCCCGAGGTGATGACCCGGTCGATCACGGGAAGACCACCACCGAGCGCAGCACCTCGCCGCGGTGCATCTTCGCGAACGCCTCTTCGACCTGGTCGAGCGCGATGGTCTCGCTGACGAACTTGTCGAGGGGCAGCCGGTTCTGCAGGAACAGGTCGATCAGCATGGGGAAGTCGCGCGAGGGCAGGCAGTCGCCGTACCAGGAGGACTTCAGCGCGCCGCCGCGGCCGAACACGTCGAGCAGCGGCAGCTCCAGCCGCATCTCCGGCGTCGGCACCCCGACCAGGACCACCGTGCCGGCCAGGTCGCGGGCGTAGAACGCCTGCTCGTAGGTCTCCGGCCGTCCCACCGCCTCGATGACCACGTCGGCGCCGTTGCCGCCGGTCAGCTCGCGTACGGCCTCGATGGGGTCGTTCTGGCGCGAGTTGACCGTGTGCGTGGCCCCGAAACCGCGCGCCCACTCCAGCTTGCGGTCGTCGACGTCCACCGCGATGACCTTGGACGCGCCCGCGAGCGAGGCCCCCAGGATCGCGGCGTCGCCGACGCCGCCGCAGCCGATGACGGCCACGGTGTCGCCGCGCGTCACCCCGCCCGTGTTGATGGCGGCGCCGATGCCCGCCATGACGCCGCACCCGAGCAGGCCCGCCACCTGGGCGGGCGCGTCGGCGGACACCTTCGTGCACTGGCCGGCGGCGACGAGGGTCTTCTCCAGGAACGCGCCGATGCCGAGCGCGGGCGACAGCTCGGTGCCGTCCTTGAGCGTCATCTTCTGGCTCGCGTTGTGGGTGTTGAAGCAGTACCAGGGACGGCCGCGCAGGCAGGCGCGGCACTGGCCGCACACGGCCCGCCAGTTGAGGATCACGAAGTCACCGGGCGCCAGCCCCGTGACGCCCGTTCCGACGGCCTCGACGACGCCCGCGGCCTCGTGCCCCAGCAGGAACGGGAAGTCGTCGTTGATGCCGCCTTCCCGATAGTGCAGGTCGGTATGGCAGACCCCGCAGGCCTGGACGTTCACCACCGCCTCGCCCGGCCCCGGGTCGGGGACGATCACCGTCTCCAGCGAAACTTCCTGGCCCTTGCCTCGGGCGATGACGCCCTGCACTTCGTACGGCATGCCAGCCATCTTGGGTCAGGAGGTTGATCTCCGCAAGACATAGGGCTGGACCACGCCGAGCCCTCTCGCCGGACGGCGCCTGATCTTGTGCAGCACGTAGCCGTCGTGCCCGTCGAGACCCGCCGCCAGCTCGGGGTCGACCAGGATCGTGCCCGCCTTCGCGATCGCGGTGAGCCTGGCCGCGAAGTTGACGGTCGTGCCGAAGACGTCGCCCATCATGGGCACCACCGGCCCGTACGCCAGCCCGACGCGCAGCTCGTCCGTCTCGACCAGGTCGAGCGCGATGGCCGCCGCCTGGGCCGGGGTCGGCGCGGTGAACAGCACCTCGTCCCCCAGCGTCTTGACCAGCCGGGCGCCGTGGGTGGCCACGACGTCGGAGGCCCGCGCCTCGAACCCCTCCACCAGGCGGGCCAGCGCCTTCTCGTCGAGCTCCCTGGCCCGCCGGGTGAACGACACCAGGTCGGCGAACCCCACCGCCATCGGCACGCGGGTCGGCACCGGCTCGTCGCTGACGTCGGCGATGGCCAGCAGCCGGGTGCCCGCGGCGGCGAGCTGGTGCCGCCAGACGTGGACCAGCACGTGCTCGAAGTCGGGCATCAGGATCTGGGCCGTCTCCAGCACCGCGTCCACGTCGGCCTCGGCCGGCTCGTCGGGCAGCATCGTGCCCATCATGATCTCGGCCTGCCACTGCGCCAGCCGGGCCGTGGTCTGACCCAGCGCGCGGGCCATGCGGATGACCGTCGGCTCGTCGAGCAGGCCGCCCTCGATCATCCCGCGCACCCGGCGCAGCGCGCTGACGTCGGCCTCGGTGAACGCCACGGCGTCGTCGGCCCGCTGCGCGAAGCCGAGCGCGCGCCAGATCCGCTCGGCCAGCTCCTGCGGCACGCCGGCCTCGGCCGCGACCTCAGAGCGCGTGAAGCGGGGCGCCTGGCCGACGAGCAGCCGCTCGATCTCCTCGGCGCTCGGGCGGCCGGGGCGGGGTTCGGTCACGCAAAGGAGGCTACTTCAGCGACTCTCGGCCTCGCCGCCCGGCGTGAGGAGGCCGCGCGGGAGGCGACGTCAGCGGCCGTCGACCTCGCCGTCGGACACGTCCTCGACGAGCCTGAACAGGTCGGTGCGGACGTCCTGGATCCTCGGGATGTCCTTCAGCACGATCTCCCCGCGGTCTCCGGCCGACTCGACGGTCAGCGTGCCGCATCCGAGCATGCGCTCGGCCAGCGTCTGGTCGGAGCTCACCGTGTTGACCTTGGCGATCGGGATCTCGTCGGTGGACTTGTTGAGCACGCCCGTGCTGATCGTGAAGCGGTGGGTGGTGAGCACGTAGCCGGTGTTCTTCCACTGCAGATAGGGCACGAACGACCAGATCGTCAGCAGGATGAGGCCGATGACGACGGCGGCGATCCTGGCGTAGCCGGCGTAGGCGAAGTCGTTCGGAATGAAGTACAGCGCCGCGCCCGAGGCCGCGGCGATGAGGATCAACGCGAGGAAGGGGACGATGAGCCGCTTCCAGTGGGGGTGGAAGGATCGGACGCGCCGCTCACCCTGCGTCAGATGGTGGTCGGGAAGGGTCATGGGCAAATGGTGCCACCATCGCCACCTAGTGCACAGCCCGTACGTGAACCACGTCGCCCGCGCTCAGCGTGTAGGTCTCGCCCGCGGCCTCCACCTGCAGATGCCCGAACCGGTCGATACCCGTCGCCTTCCCGGTCAGCGACTGCTGCCCCGGCAGCTCGACCCTGACCTGCCGGCCCACCGTGGCGTTCGCCGCGAGGTAGGCCGAGCGCAGCCCGGACGCCTCCTCGTCGCCCCGCACGGCCGTCCACTCGCGGTAGTGACTCTCTATCTCCCGCAGGACGGCCCGCAGCAGCGGATCGCGGTCGACGCAGGCCGCCTCCTCGATGCCCAGCGACGTGGCGGTCTCGACCGGCAACTCCTCCTGCCGGAGCGACACGTTGAGCCCCATGCCGATGACGACGGCGTCATCCGCCCGCTCGGCCAGCACGCCGGCCAGCTTGCGCTCGCCGATGAGCAGGTCGTTGGGCCACTTCAGGCGTACGTCCACCTCGGCCAGGCGGCGTACGGCCGAGGCGGCGGCGACGCCGTACAGGAGGGACAGCCAGCCCTGCGCGGTGACCGGCACGTCGGGCCGCAGCAGGATCGAGAACGTCAGCCCCGAGCGGGGCGGCGCCGACCAGGAGCGGCCCAGCCGGCCGCGGCCCGTCCGCTGCTCCTCCGCCACCAGCACCGTCCCCTCGGGAGCCCCGCCGCGGGCGGCTTCGGCCAGGTCGGCGTTGGTGGAGCCGGTGCTCTCCACGACCGTGATGCCGGTCCACAGCGAGCCGGGCCGGACGAGGGCGCGGTTGAGCGCCGCCTCGGACAGTGGCGGACGGTCAAGATCGGAATAGCGCGAGTTGGGCATCTCCCCATCTTCGCCGATGACCGGCCGGTCTTCGCTGGTGGCCGGCTCTGAGCACTCGTACGGGAGAGCGAAGATGGGGGAATGAGCAAGCGTCTGGACCCCAGGAACCGGGCTTCGTGGCGGCCGTTCGGCCGGCGGGCGCTGTGACCACGCGACCCGGGCCGACGACCCGCGTCCGGATCACCGAGATCACCGGCTCCACAGGCCGGGAGCGCCGCGACGACCTGGCCACCGAGGAGCCGCTGGAGATCCGCCTGACCGCCGCCGACGGCTCGCGCCGGACCGCGGCCATCACGATGCGCACGCCGGGACACGACTTCGAGCTGGCCGCCGGGTTCCTGCACGGCGAAGGGCTGGCGCGGGCGGGTGACATCGCCGCGATCGCCTACTGCACCGACGAGGACCTGCCGCCCGAGGCCCGCTACAACACGGTGACCGTACGCCTGCGCGGCCCGATCCCCGATCTGCCCGTCCTCGACCGGCACTTCCTCACCTCCAGCGCGTGCGGCGTCTGCGGCTCGGCCAGCCTGGAGGTGCTGCACGACCGCTGCACACCCCTGCTCCGGGGGCGGCTGGAGCTGACCCCCGAGACCCTCTACGCGCTCCCCGACGCGCTCCGGGCGGCACAGGGCGTGTTCGGCAAGACGGGCGGGCTGCACGCCGCCGGGCTGTTCGCGGCGGACGGCGGCCTGGTGGCGGCCCGGGAGGACGTGGGCCGGCACAACGCGGTGGACAAACTCGTCGGCTGGGCGGCGCTGACCGGGCGGCTGCCGCTGGCCGAGCACGTGCTCATGGTCAGTGGGCGGGCCAGCTACGAGATCATGCAGAAGGCGCTGGCGGCCGGGATCCCGGTCGTGTGCGCGGTGTCGGCCCCGTCGTCGCTGGCGGTCGAGCTGGCCAGGGAGTTCGGCATGACGCTGGTGGGCTTCCTGCGCGGCGAGCGGTGCAACGTCTATGCGGGAATCGAGCGCATCTCATGATCGAGCGCCGCGCATAGTGGAATAAAACGTTCCGTTCTGTTAGAGTTGGAACAGAACAAGCCGTTCCGCTCTCTCGTCCGAGGAGACCCCCATGAGCATCAAGCCCTTCCGCATCGAGATCTCGCCGTCCGACCTCGACGACCTCCAGGCCAGGCTCGCGCTGACCCGCTTCACCGACGAGATCTCCGGCGCCGACCAGGGCGTCGCCGTCGAGCGGGTCAAGCGTCTGGTCGCCCACTGGCGCGACGGGTTCGACTGGCGGGCGCAGGAGGCCAGGCTGAACGCGTACCCGCAGTTCACCACCGAGATCGACGGGCAGAACATCCACTTCATCCACGTACGCTCCGACAACCCCGACGCGCTCGCCCTGATCCTCACCCACGGCTGGCCGGGCT
This sequence comes from Nonomuraea sp. NPDC050643, assembly GCF_040654715.1. NCBI lineage: Bacteria > Bacillati > Actinomycetota > Actinomycetes > Streptosporangiales > Streptosporangiaceae > Nonomuraea > Nonomuraea sp. NPDC050643. Next base: position 77,321 of record NZ_JBFAIM010000005.1, read on the forward strand.
CGATCGCCGAATACCTCAACGCCATCGAGCCCCTGTCGCGCCACTTCCACCTCGTCATCCCGTCCCTGCCCGGCTACGGCTTCTCCGGCCCGACCCGCGAGCTGGGCTGGGACAACCTGCGCATCGCCAAGGCGTGGGCCGAGCTGATGGCCCGGCTCGGCTACGAGCGCTACGGCGCGGTCGGCAACGACGCCGGCTCGATGATCTCGCCCGAGGTCGGCAGGATCGACCCGGAGCACGTCGTGGGCGTGCACGTCACGCAGCTTTTCTCCTTCCCGTCCGGCGACCCGGCCGAGTTCGCCGGGCTGAGCGAGGAGGAGCAGGCGGGGCTGGCCGTGCTCGACTGGTTCTGGAAGGAGAAGGGCGCGTTCAACGTCCTGCAGTCGCAGCAGCCGCAGACGCTCGCCCACGCGATCGCCGACTCCCCCGCCGGCCTCGTGGGCTGGCTGGCCCAGCTCCTCGACGAAGACCTGGACGACGACTTCGTACTGACCCACGCCGCCATCTACTGGTTCACCGGGACGGCCGGCTCGGCGCTGCGCCTCTACTGGGAGAACGCCCGCGCCGAGCAGCCGAAGGAGCCCACGACCGTGCCGACGGCGCTGGCCATGGGCGAGGGCGACTTCGCCTCGATCCGCCGCTTCGCGGACCGCGACCACGCGAACATCGTCTCCTGGAAGACGCTCCCGACCCCGGCCCATGGCCACTACACCGCGCACACCGCCACGCAGGCGCTCACTTCCGACGTGATCGCCTTCTTCGACGGCCTGCGCTGAAACCGTCAGCCGGTGTTCTGCAGGCCGGCTGCCACCCCGTTGACCGACAGGAGCAGGAGCGTGGACAGACGGTCGCGCTCCTGCTCCGACGGGTTTCCGGTGCGCAGCGCGCGCAGGGCCCTGAGCTGGAGGTGCGACAGCGCGTCCACGTACGGATCGCGCAACTGCACGGCCCGCGAGAGCACCTTGCGGTTCTCCAGCAGCCTCGTGTGGCCCGTGACACGCAGCACCAGGTCGCGCGTCCTGTCGTACTCCTCCAGCACCTGCTCCGTGAAGTCCTCCCTGCCGCCCAGCGCCAGGTAGCGCCGGGCGATCGAGCGGTCGGTCTTGGCCAGCGACATCTCGGCGTTGTCCAGCATCACGTTGAACAGCGGCCACTCCGCGTACGCCGCCCGCAACTCGTCGAGCGACCCGACCGAGGCCAGGCCGGTGCCGAGGCCGTACCAGCCGGGCAGGTTGACCCGGGTCTGGGCCCAGGCGAACACCCACGGGATGGCCCGCAGGTCGTCGAGCGAGCGGGGGGCGCCCAGGCCGCGGCGCGCGGGGCGCGAGCCCAGGCGCAGGGTGCCGATCTCCTCCAGCGGGCTGACCAGGCCGAACCACTCAGGGAAGCCGGGAGCCTCGGTGAGCCCCCGGTAGGCCTGCTCCGAGGCCGTGGCCACCTGCTCGGCCAGGCCACGGAAGCGCTCGGCGGCCGTGGCGCCGCGGGCGGCGACCGTGGGCGAGGAGGCCAGCAGGACGGCGTTGGCCACCTGCTCCAGATGGCGGCGGGCGATCGCGATGTGACCGTAGCGGGCGAAGATGACCTCGCCCTGCTCGGTGACCTTGAAGCGGCCCGCGACCGAGCCGGGCGCCTGGGCCAGCACCGCGCGGTTGGCCGGGCCGCCGCCACGGCCGAGCGCGCCGCCGCGGCCGTGGAACATGCGCAGCCGTACGTCGTGCTCGGCGGCCCAGGCGGTCAGCTCCTCCTGCGCCTCGTAGAGGCGGAGCGTGGCGGCCGCGGGGCCGAGCTCCTTGGCCGAGTCGGAGTAGCCGAGCATGATCTCCATGCGCCGGCCGTTGTCCGCCAGCCGCCGCTGCACCTGCGCGATGTCGAGCATGCCGGTCAGCACGCGCGGGGAGTTGGCCAGGTCCTGGCCGGACTCGAACAGCGGCACCACGTCGAGCACGGGCGCGCGGTCGCCGAGCGCGTGGTGCGCCAGCTCGTGGACGGCCGCGATGTCGTCGGCGGAGCGGGTGAAGGACACGACGTAGCGGGAGCAGGCCGTGACGCCGAAGCGCTCCTGGATCCAGCCGATCACCCGGATCGTGGCCAGGACCTCCTCGGTGCGCTCCGACAGCTCGCCGCCTGTCCGCAGCTCCTCCAGGGCCGCCGCGTGCACCTGGGAGTGCTGGCGCACCTCCAGCTCGGCCAGGTGGAAGCCGAACGTCTCCACCTGCCAGATGAGGTGCTGCAGCTCCCCGTACGCCTGCCGCGGCGCCGAGGCGGCCAGCGACTCCTGCGCCAGCCGGAGGTCGGCCAGCAGCTCGGCGGGCGAGCGGTAGGCCAGGTCGAGGTCACGGCGGTGGGTGGCGGCGATGCGCGTGGCCACGAACAGCAGCCACTGCCGGTGCGGCTCGCGGGGCGAGCGGGTGGCCAGCTCGGAGACGACCTCGGGATGGGCGTCCACGGCCGCCGACAGCGCCGCCTTCAGCCCGGCCGAACCCGGCGCGAACTGGGCGGAGGCGGTGAGCGTGCGGGCGATGCGGGTGCAGGCCGTCTCGAGGGCGGTCAGCACGTGCTCGGACTGGATCTGGATGGTCTCGCGGGTGACCTTGGAGGTGACGTTGGGGTTGCCGTCGCGGTCGCCGCCGATCCAGCTCCCGTAGCGGATGAAGGGCCTGGCCTGCGGCGGGCGGGTGCCGGTGCCGTCGTCGAGAGCCGCGTCCAGCGACCGGTAGACCTGCGGCACCATGCGGAACAGCGTCTCGTCGAAGGCGGCCATGGCCGTGCGCACCTCGTCGAGCGGGTCGAGCTTGGTGGAGCGGAGCTGGGCCGTACGCCAGAGCAGGTCGATCTCCTCCAGCAGGCGCCGCTTGCTGTCGGCCCGTTCGGAGGCGCCGCGGCCCGGCGCGTTGTACTCGGTGAGCTGGCCGCTGATCCGCTGGATGGCGGTCACGACGGCGCGCCTGCGCGCCTCCGTGGGGTGCGCGGTGAGCACCGGGTGCAGCTCGAGGCCCTCGAGCAGCTCGGTGACCCGCTCATGGCCCAGCTCGTGTACGGCCTGGGCCAGCGACTCTCGCTGCACCCGGCCCTCGGCGTCCCGCTCCCGCAGCGTGCGGATGCGGTAGTGCTCCTCGGCCAGGTTGGCCAGGTGGAAGTAACAGGTGAACGCGCGGGCGACCTCCACTGCCCGTTCGATCTCCCATGCGGCGACCATTTCCGTGATCACATCGGCCGAGATCTCGCCCTTTCGTGCGGCGATGACGGCCTTGCGCAACCGTTCGACGTCGGCCAGCAGGTCTTCGCCACCCTGCTCGGCGAGCACCTGCCCGAGTAGCTTGCCGAGAAGGCGCACATCGTGGCGTAGCTCGTCCGGCATCTCGGTCACGGCGCTACTGCGACGCTCGAGCCCCTGGTCAATCATGTTTCGAAGGGTATCGACTCGCTTCTGGTGACCGAAGACCGGTCTCATCAATTGGACTAGACCACTGCGAGGGAGCTGCCGTCGCCTGGAGGAGCGGCGGCATCGAGGGCGTCCGAGCCGCCTCACGGGGTGAGGCCATCAACGCAGGTCAGGTGGGTTTTGAGACGGCCGCCAACAGCTCCGGCATTCTGGCGAAGCCGATCCTCGCGGCCAGGCGTCGGCCGAGGACTTCGGCCAGCAGGCCGTAGAAAGGGGCCGCCACGCTGACCCAGAAGAGCCCGAACAGCAGGGGTACGACGAACGGCAGCGTGAGCAGCGCGATGCCCGCCGTCGCGCCCATGGCCGAGGCGAACGCCTGCCCGCCCTGCCCGGGAGCGGCGCCGGTGAAGGCGTTCATCCGTTCGGGCACCGTGTACGGCAGCACCACGCTGGTCACCGAGCCCACGCCGAGCCCGAGCCCGAGCGCGCCCCAGCCGGTCAGCGCGGCCGGCAGGATCATCGCGGGATGCCCCGTGAACAGCCCGGTCGCGACGGCGATGGCGACGAGCAGCGGCAGGGCGATCAGCGCGTTGGCCAGGTGGCGCCCGGCCAGGTCGACGGCCAGGGCGCGCTCGGAGCCGAACGTCACGGCGTTCATCCAGAGCGAGCGTCCGTCGATGCCGAACGCGTTGCCCGACTGCAACGCGATCATCAGCGCTCCCACGCAGGTCAGCACGATGGGCACGCCGGGCCCCGCCCCGCCCTCGCTCGTGCTGCCCAGCGAGAACGACAGCACGACGGTGACCACGATGGCGCTGAACCAGCCCACCCGGAACCGGGGTTCGCGCCTGATGTACTTCAGCTCCTTCGTCACCACCGCCGCCAGCGGCCCGTCCGGCAGGAACCGGTCGATCAGCCCGCTCTCCCTGCGCACGGACGCGGCCTGGGTGGAGACGTCGGGGGTGACCAGGGCCCGGCTCAGCGCCTTGATCCACAGCCAGGCGAGCCCGATCACGAGCAGCGCCACGAAGACGATCTCGGCCAGCCCCACCAGGCCGCCGTCGGCGATGGCGTGCGCCATCATGCCGGGCGGGGTCCACCTGAGCACGGCGGCCATCTGGCGCAGCATGCCCGCCGGATCGCCGAACCCGGTGTTCATCAGCAGGTTCGGCAACTGCGCGAGCACCACCACGAGCAGCGCGGCCACGGCCAGCACGTCACGGCCGCGCCTGGTGCGCAGCGCGCTGGAGAGCGAGGTGGTGATCAGCCGGGACGTCACCACGCACAGCGCGAACTGCACCAGCACGGCCGGCACCCCGAGCAGCCACCCGCCGAGATTCGAGGCCAGCCCGACCAGGGCGCCGAAGGTGACGATCAGCATCGCCAGCGGCCAGACGCCGGTCACGGAGGCGGTGAACATGCCGACCGCCAGCCGGCGCGTACGCAGCGGGAACAGCGACAGCTTCGCCGGGTCGAGCGTGTCGTCCAGGCCGAACGCGAGCAGCGGCACGATCATCCAGGCGATGAGGAAGAACGAGAACGCCGTGATCACGAGCGAGGAGGCGATGTCGGCGGGCGCCAGCCGGAGCAGGCTCATGAGGAAGAAGCCGAGCGCGGCCAGGCCGGTGGCGATGACCAGGGTGAAGATGAACCCGAGGCGGCGCTGCAGGTCGCCGCGCAGGTTGCCGGCCAGCAGCCGCAGCTTGAGCTGCGCGAAGAGCGCGACCGTGCTCACTGCTGCTCCTCGGCCCGCTGCACGCCCAGCCAGGTCAGGCCCGCCTCACCGCCGTTGGGCGCGCGGCCGACGAGCTCGAGGAACGCCTGGTTGAGCGTCCGCCCGCCGCGTACGTCGTCGAGCGGGCCCTGCGCCACGATGTGGCCGGCGCTCATCACCGACACCCAGTCGCACAGCCGCTCGACCAGGTCCATCACGTGGCTGGAGAAGATGACGGTCGAGCCGGAGGCGGTGTAGCGCTGGAGCACCTCGGTGAGCGTGTTGGCGCTGACCGGGTCGACGCCCTCGAACGGCTCGTCGAGGAAGAGCACCGACGGGTTGTGCAGCAGTGCGGCGGCCAGGCCGATCTTCTTGCGCATGCCGGTGGAGTAGTCGACGACGAGCTTGTCGGCCGCGTCGGCCAGGTCCATCACGGCGAGCAGCTCTCCGGCGCGCTGCTCGACGTCGGGTTTGGGGATGCCGCGCAGCCGGCCGTTGTAGAGCAGCAGCTCACGGCCCGACAGCCGCTCGAACAGCCGCAGCCCCTCGGGCAGCACGCCGATGCGGGCCTTGACCTCCACCGGATCTCGCCAGACGTGGAAGCCGTCGACCTCGGCGGCGCCGCCGTCGGGCCGGAGTAACCCGGTGATCATGCTGAGTGTGGTGGTCTTGCCCGCCCCGTTCGGGCCGACCAGTCCGGCGAAACTGCCGGCGGGAACGACAAGATCGACCCCGGCGACCGCGATCTGCTGGCCGTAGCGCTTGAACAGGCCATGCGTGCGAACCGCATCCGTCATGGATCCACCTTAGGAGGAGGGACTAGCCTTGCGCGCATGAGCGCTGCCGAGGCCGTACCGGAGAGGCCGGACATTCACACCACCGCGGGGAAGATCGCCGACCTGGAGCGACGGCTCGACGAGGCCGTGCACGCGGGATCCACGACGGCGGTGGACAAGCAGCACGCCAGAGGCAAGATGACGGCCCGTGAGCGGGTGCTGGCGCTGCTGGACGAGGGCTCGTTCGTGGAGTTCGACGAGTTCGCCAGGCACCGGTCCTCGATGTTCGGGCTGGACAGGCGGCGGCCGTACGGCGACGGCGTCATCACCGGGCACGGCACGATCGACGGCCGGCAGGTGTGCGTGTTCTCGCAGGACGTGACGGTGTTCGGCGGCTCGCTCGGCGAGGTGTACGGCGAGAAGATCGTCAAGGTGCTCGACCTGGCGGTCAAGACCGGGTGCCCGATCATCGGCATCAACGAGGGCGGCGGCGCGCGCATCCAGGAGGGCGTGGTCGCGCTCGGCCTGTACGCGGAGATCTTCAAGCGCAACGTGCACGCCTCCGGCGTCATCCCGCAGATCTCGCTCATCATGGGCGCCGCGGCCGGCGGGCACGTCTACTCCCCCGCGCTGACCGACTTCGTGGTGATGGTGGACCAGACCTCGCAGATGTTCATCACGGGGCCCGACGTGATCAAGACGGTGACCGGCGAGGAGGTCACGTTCGAGGAGCTCGGCGGGGCCCGTGCGCACAACACGAAGTCGGGTGTGGCCCACTACCAGGCCACCGACGAGGACGACGCGCTCGAATACGTCAAGGCGCTGCTGTCCTACCTGCCGTCGAACAACCTCGACGAGGCCCCGCTCTACGAGGCCGCCACGGACCTGGAGCCCGATCCCGAGCTCGACGGGCTGATCCCCGATTCGGCGAACCAGCCGTACGACATGCACCAGGTGATCGAGCGCGTGCTGGACGACGGGGAGTTCCTGGAGGTCCACGCGCTGTTCGCGCCGAACATCGTGGTGGGGTACGGCCGGGTGGACGGCCAGCCGGTCGGTGTGGTGGCCAACCAGCCCATGCATTTCGCCGGATGTCTGGATATCAACGCATCAGAGAAGGCTGCCAGATTTATTCGAACATGTGATGCGTTCAATATTCCAATCCTGACTTTTGTTGATGTACCGGGATTCCTTCCTGGGACCGATCAGGAATGGAACGGAATCATCCGCCGGGGCGCCAAGCTCCTGTACGCCTACGCCGAGGCCACCGTCCCGCTGATCACGGTCATCACCCGCAAGGCCTACGGCGGCGCCTACGACGTCATGGGCTCCAAGCACCTCGGCGCCGACGTGAACCTGGCCTGGCCCACCGCGCAGATCGCGGTCATGGGCGCGCAGGGCGCGGTCAACATCCTCTACCGGCGCGAACTCGCCGCCGCGGGCGACCCGGAGGCCGAACGCGCCAGGCTCGTCACCGAGTACGAGGACACGCTGGCCAACCCGTACATCGCGGCCGAGCGCGGCTACGTGGACGCGGTGATCCGGCCGTCCGAAACCCGGTCCCAGGTCGTCAGGGCGCTACGGGCGCTACGGAACAAGCGGGCGACGCTCCCGCCCAAGAAGCATGGGAACATCCCGCTATGACGGCCCATCTGCGTATTGTCCGCGGCGACGCCACGCCCGAAGAGATCGCCGCCTTGGTGGCCGTGCTCGCCACGCGCCCCACCGCGCCGGAGTCGCCTCCTAGATCAAGAAGCCAAACATGGCGAAACCCGGCTAGAGGTATGCGTAAGCCTGTCGCCTCAGGGAAGTCGGCATGGCGGATGAGCGCTCTACCCTAGATAGATCCTGGGAATCGGGTGTCAAGTTCTCCGGGAGTTGGGACTATCTAGAGAAAGTAGGCGTATATAGTCAGCCGATCAACTAACACCGCGGCCTGGAGGACGACATGGCCATCCCAGACCTCATGCCGCATCCTGTGGCAGCCAAGTACGCCGTCCTAGTGGATGTCGGTTATCTGTACGCTGCGGCAGGTGAAGTGCTGCTCGGCGCGAAGGAGCGCAAGGAATATCGGGTGGCCGCCGATGAGCTCATCCAGAGTCTACAGAAACATGCAGAGGAACGTATTTCGGGCGAACTTCTGCGGATCTATTGGTACGACGCAGCCCGTGACCGCGTGCCTACGGTCGATCAGCGGGTCATCGCCCAGCTCCCGTGGGTCAAGGTGCGGCTTGGCAACCTGAACGCCCGTGGCCAGCAGAAGGGCGTGGATGCGCAGATCCGGAGTGATCTGGAGGCGCTGGCGAGGCATCATGCGGTCACTGACACGATCCTTCTGGCAGGCGACGAGGACATGGTCCCGGCGGTCGAGGCGGCGCAGGCGTACGGCGTCCGCATCCATCTGTGGGGCGTCGAACCTCCCTATGGCACCAACCAGGCCGAACGCCTGGTGTGGGAGTCCGACACCGTCGAAGTGATCTCCGCTGATTTCCTGAGGCCCTTTTTCAGCCGTGCTCCCCAGCCCGTACCGGTCACTCCGCCCGCCGCGGCCCCGTCGCCCGCCCAGGTCTTCGCCGGGCGCGCGCCCGTCAAACCGCACGCCAAACCCGGCCAGGTCGCCAAGCTCGGGCCGAGCCGCCCGCGCGTGGAGGACGTGGGCGAGCACGTGGCGCAGAAGTGGATCCTCACGCGTGGCCGCGACAACATCCGCGACCTGCTCCCCGGCCCCATCCTGCCGACCGTGATCGACACCGAGCTGCTGATCGAGGCGGAGAAGGAGCTCGGGCACTCGCTGCGGCCCTACCCGGAGGCGCGGGTGTGGCTGCGTGACGGGTTCTGGGCGCGGGTCTACCGGGAGTTCGACCTGGGGGTCGGGGTCTCGTCGAAGTAGCCCGTCAGGAGGGTCTCGGCCGTCGCCGTGCGGGCGTACAGGACGTACCGCCCCGTACGGTGGGCCGTGCACAGCCCCGCCCGGCGCAACGCCGTGAGGTGCTGGTTCACGCCCGGCTCCGACAGGCCGGCGCGCTGGGCCAGGTCGCGCGTGGAGGCCGGCTGGTCGAGCTCGGCGAGCAGGCGGGCGCGCGTGCGCCCGAGCACGGCCGCCAGCGCCTCGGGCGGGTCCAGTTCGCGGCGCTCCCAGAGCGTGGCGAGGCCGCGCGGCGGGTACCGCACGGTCGGCTGGTACGGCGGCGTCGTCACCGAGAACACCCGCGGCGAGGCGAACACGCACGGCACCAACAGCAGCCCGAGGCCGCGCAGCGAGCGGGTGCCCGAGGTGTACCGGTGCCGGAGGCTCAGCGTGCCGTCCCGCCAGGTGACGGCCTCGTCGAGATCCGCCAGCATGCGCTGGATGCCGCCCTCCGCCAGCAGCCGCGCCCGGTGGAGGATCTCCCCCTCCAGCAGCGACCTGAGCCTCGGCCAGTACGGCGCCATCGCCGCCCGCCAGTAGCCCGACACCTCGTCGGCCAGGCGCTCCAGGCCGCGCTCGGGGTCGTCGTAGAGCGCCTGGACCCGTTTCGTCCGTGGACCTGGAATCCCGTCCAGATCTGAGCGGACCCGTCCGGCCGCGCCCCGCATCGTGGCCAGCTCCAGCTCCAGGTCCGGCAGGGACGTGGCGGGTGGGGTGCAGGTGAAGCCCGCTATCGAGATCGTCGGCACGGGGACCAGGTCGGACAGCAGGCGCCACTCGGCGTCCTGGAGGCGGCGGCGGACGCGCTCGGCCCAGGGACGCAGCAGCGGGTGCGCGGCCGGGTCCTTGACCACGCGCACGCTGGCCACGACCTCGCCGAGCGGGGAGATCGCGAAGCGGGTGTTGGCGATGTCGTGGGCCGTGAACGTCAGGTCGAGCGTCATTGGATTCGCGTGTCACTTAATCGATGGCGGTTCTTGACGACATTTCAGCATCGTGGGCGTCATGTCGGCAACTTCGGTGGACGAGCCGCTCCTGCGGCTTCGCGCGTTTCGCAACCTGTACGTCGCCGGGGCGGTGAGCCAGCTCGGTTCGCAGATCAGCTACGTCGCGCTGCCCCTGCTCGCGGTGACCGCCCTCGGGGCCGGGGCCGGGGAGGTGGGGCTGCTGTCGGCGCTCGGGACGCTCACGGTGCTGCTGGTCGGGCTGCCCGCCGGAGCCTGGGTGGACCGGGTGCGGCGGCGGCCCGTGATGATCGCCTCGGATGTGCTGCGGGCCGCCGTGCTGCTGTCGGTGCCGGTGGCGTGGTGGGGCGGGTTCCTGTCGATGGGGCAGCTCTACGCGGTGGCGGTGCTGGTGGGGGCCGCTTCGCTGCTGTTCGACGTGGCTTCGCTCAGTCTGGTGCCGGGGCTGGTCGGGCGGGAACGGCTGACGTCGGCGAACTCGCTGCTCGTGAGCACGTGGGCGGGGATGGACGTGGCCGGGCGGAGCGTGGCCGGGGTGCTGGTGCAGGTGGCGGGGGCGCCGGTGGCCATCCTGCTGGACGCGCTCAGCTACCTGTGGTCGGCGGCCTGGCTGCGCGGCCTCCCCGAACCCTCCCCCACGACCGCTGCGGCGGGAATGCGTGAGCCTGGCGCGGCCGGGGTGCGGGAGCCGGTCGGGCGGCCCGCTGCGGCGGGGGTGCGGGAGCCGGTCGGGCGGCAGATCGGGGTCGGGGTGCGGTTCCTCTTCGGCAACGCGATCCTCGTCGCGGCCCTGGTGCAGGGCGCGATGGCCAATCTGGCGTTCCCGCTCTGCTCCGTCCTGTTGCCGGTGCTGATCGTCGAGCAGCTCGGGTATCCGGAGTGGGTGCTGGGGGCGTACCTCGCGGTCGGGGGGCTGGGCGTGCTGGCCGGGTCGTCGGCCGCCCACCTGATCGGCCGGCGGTTCGGCACGGGCCGGGGAGCCTGGCTCGTCAGCCTCGTGACCGCGCCCACCGCGCTCGTGATCCCGTTCCTGGACCGCGGCCCGTGGTTGTGGGCGGCCGCGGCGGCGTGGTTCGTGCTGACGTTCCGTACGGGGGTCAACAACGTGCTGCTCGTCAGCCTGCGGCAGCGGGTCACGCCGGACGACCTGCTGGGCCGGATGACGGCGACGATGCGGCTGCTGCTGATGGGCGCGCTCGGGCTGGGCGGGCTGCTCGCGGGCGGCCTGGGCGAGCTGTGGGGCGTGCGCGCCGCTCTGTGGCCGGGGGCCGTGATCATGGCGTTGAGCTGGGTGCCCTACCTCGCCTCGCCACTGCGTACGCACCGCTGAACGATCACGTCCGATTCCCGCCAACCGCCCACTCTGACCTGCTGACCTGCGCTTTGACGGTGGGGTCCGATTTCCGCCAGTCAGCACCTGCGGCGAACGCATAATGTCGGAGGCATGTCACCACTTGAGCTCGACTTCGACTCGTGCTACCGGGCCGTCTCCGCCAGGGACTCCCGGTTCGACGGTCGTTTCTACACGGCGGTGACGACGACACGGATCTACTGCCGTCCGATCTGCCCGGCCCGTACGCCGTCGTCCCGCAACGTGCGCTTCTACCGGCACGCGGCGTCGGCGGAGGCGGCCGGGTTCCGCCCGTGCAAGCGCTGCCGTCCCGAGCTGTCGCCGGGCGATCCCGGCTGGGACGTGCGCGGCGACCTCGTCGGCCGGGCGCTGCGGCTGATCGACGACGGGGCGGCCGACGAGCAGGGTGTGGCCGGGCTGGCCAAGCGGCTGCACATCACGGAGCGGCACCTGCACCGGCTGTTCGTGGCCGAGCTGGGCGTCGGGCCGCTGGCGGTCGCGCGGACGAAACGACTGCTGCTGGCCAAGCAGCTCCTGACGGAGACGGGGCTGCCGGTCACGGAGGTGGCGTTCGCGGCGGGGTTCGGGAGCGTGCGGCAGTTCAACGCGACGATGCGCGAGACGTACGGGTTCACGCCGAGCGAACTGCGCGCCACCGCGGGGCGCCGGGCGCCCGAGCCCGGGGCCGACGACGAGGCCGGGCCCGTGACGTTGCGGCTGCGGCTGCACCGGCGGGAGCCGTACGACGTGGACGGCGTCTTCGCGTTCCTCGCCTCCCGGGCGATTCCCGGCCTGGAGGTGGCGGACCGAACCTCGTACGCCAGAGCCGTACCCGGCGGGACGATCACGCTCACACCGAAGCCCGACCACATCGCGCTCGACGTGGCCGTGGACGACACGCGGCAACTCGCTCGCGTCGTGGCCCGCTGCCGCCGCCTGCTCGACCTGGACGCGGACCCGGAGGCCATCTCGGAGATCCTCGGCCAGACCTCGCTCGGCCCCCTCGTGGCGGCACGGCCGGGGTTGCGGGTGCCGGGGACGTTCGACGGGTTCGAGCTGGCCGTACGCGCGGTCGTGGGGCAGCAGATCTCGGTGGCGGGCGCGCGTACGCTGCTCGGCCGCATCGTCGCCAGGGCCGCCGCGCCCGGCGGTCTCTTCCCCACCCCCGCCCGGCTCCTGGAGAGCGACCTCACCGGGCTCGGCCTCACCAACCGCAGGATCGACACCCTCAAGGACCTGGCCGCCCGCCTGGCCGAGGGCCACCTCGACCTCGACGGCGGCCAGGATCCGGCGGAAGCGGTGGCGGGGCTGCTGGAGGTCCGCGGCATCGGTCCGTGGACGGCCGGCTACATCGCGCTGCGCGCGCTGCGCGACCCCGACGCCTGGCCCACGGGCGACCTCGTGCTCGACAAGCGCATGGCCGCCCTGGGCATCCCTCAAGACCACATCGAGCGGTGGCGCCCGTGGCGGGCGTACGCCGCCCTGCACCTCTGGAGTTCCTCATGATCGCAGCTCAGCTCGTACCGACCCCGATGGGCCCGCTCGCCCTGCTGTCGCGGGAAGGGGTGCTGGTCGCGGCCGGCTTCACGGCCGAGCCCAAGGAGATGTTCGTCCGGCTCACGGCAGACCTGCAGGCGGAGGGGTTGGAGGTCGTGGACGCCCACGGCCCCGCGACGGAGGCCGTCCGCGCGTACCTGGACGGCGACCTCGACGCCCTGGACGCCATCCCGGTCTCCCAGCCCGGCACCCCGACGCGCAAGCGGCTGCACTCGGCGTTGCGCGAGGTCAAGGCGGGGACGACGGTCTCGTACGCGGAACTGGCCGCAGCGGCCGGCCTGCCCAGAACGGCGGCCAGGGCGGCGGGGTCGGCCTGCGCCCAGAACCTGATCGCACCCTTCGTACCGTGCCATCGGGTGCTGCCGAGCGGCGGGGGGTATGGCGGGTATTACTACGGCGTACCGGTAAAAGAGTGGCTCCTCGCCCACGAATCCGGGCAAATGATCAACCCTAAGTAATATAGCGACTGCGTTCGGCAATGTTTTCGACATGCCGACGAAGGAACACGAGTACCTCATAGAACTCGTGCGCAACCGCCCATCCCTGGTCACGTCACTGCTGGCCGGGGTGGGCATTTCCATCCCCTCCTTCGACGAGGCGCAACTGGGCGACTGCGACGACGCGGCATACCGACGACCGCCGAGACACGGACCCGCATTCTGAAGGCCTCAGGCCGGCACCAGGCGGCGAGCCTGTACGCCCGCCGCCCCCGCCACCCCCAGCCCGACCAGCCCCAGCACCGCGGCCGTCCAGGCGGGGGCCGTGTAGCCGAGGCCGGCGTCGATGGTCAGGCCCGCGGCGAAGGAGCCGATCGCGTTGCCCAGGTTGAAGGCGCCGATGTTGGCGGCCGAGGCGAGGGTCGGGGCGCCGGTGGCGGCGTCCAGGACGCGGGTCTGCAGGGGCGGGACCGTTGCGAAGGCGGCCACCCCGAACAGGGTGATCATGATGATGAAGGCGGTCTGGTTCGCCGCCACCACGGCCACGCCCGCCGCGAGCGCCGTGAGCAGGGCCACCGAGCCGTAGATGCTGGGCATGACCGCCCGGTCCGCCAGTTTGCCGCCGATCAGGTTGCCCACCACCAGGCCCACCCCGAACACGGCCATCACCACCGGCACCGCCCCCGGCGAGAAGCCCCCCACGCCGGTCATGATGGGGGCGATGAACGTGATGACGGCGAAGACCGGGGCGAAGCCGAAGACGGTCATCGCCAGGGCCAGCCAGACGCCGGGCTTGCGGAACGTGGCCAACTCCCGCAGCACGCCGCCCCCGGCGGGCCGGGGCTGACGGGGGACGAGGGCCAGGACGCCCACGAAGCCGGCCACGCCGATGACCACCACGGCCCAGAACGTGGCCCGCCAGCCGAACGCCTGCCCGATCCACGTGCCCAAGGGCACCCCGAGCACGTTGGCCAGGGTCAGGCCGGTGAACATCAGCGCGATCGCACTGGCCCGCTTCTGGGGTGCCACCAGGTCGGCGGCCACCACCGAGCCGACGCCGAAGTACGCCCCGTGCGCGAAGGCCGACAGGAAGCGGCCGACCATGAGCACCCCGTACGAGGGCGCCAGCGCCGACAGCAGGTTGCCCGCGATGAACAGCACCATGAGCGACAACAGCACGGTCTTGCGCGAGAATCGCCCGCCGAGCATGGTCAGCGGCGGCCCTCCGACGGCGACGCCCAGCGCGTAACCGGAGACGAGCAGGCCCGCGGCCGGGATCGTGACAGCGAAGTCGGCGGCCAGTTCGGGCAGCAGCCCGTTGATGATGAACTCCGTGGTCCCGATGCCGAAGGCGCTGATCGCGAGGGCGAACAGGGCGAGAGGCATAGACTACTCCTCAGACGACGTTAGTAAGCGTAGACATTATTTGCACGCGCTGACTAACCGACCATACAACCATGCCGAGGAGGCTGTCACATGCCCATCGCCGATGACGCCGTCGAAGCGCGCGCCCAGGGCTGGCGCACCCTCGCGGCACTGCACGCGAAGATCGAGGACCGGCTGGAGAAGGCCCTGCAGAAGGAGCACGACCTGAGCGTGAGCGAATACACCGTGCTCGACGTGCTGGCCAGGCAGGACGGCTGGCACATGCGCATGCAGCAGCTCGCCAGGGCCGTGGTGCTCAGCCAGAGCGCGACCACCCGGCTGGTGACCCGGCTGGAGAACCGGGGGCTGCTGCGGCGCTACCTGTGCGAGGACGACAGGCGCGGCATCTACTCCGAGGTCACCCCGGCCGGGCGCGAGCTGCTGGAGCAGGCGAACCCGGTGCATGACGAGGTGCTGAAGGAGGTGCTGGCCGAGGCGGCGGAGCAGCCGGAGCTGGCCCCGCTCGCCGCGGTGATCACCTGACGGCTACGGCCGTACGTTGCTCTGGATCTCCCCTACCGCCACGTCCCGGGTGGTCACCGACTCCACGGGCGCGAACTGGAACGGGACCGCCTGGCCCTGCCCCTGGATGTCGACCGGCCACACGGTGGTGACGGTGAGCGTGTACTTCTCGCGCGGCCGGTCGATCGACGAGCGCAGGTAACGCACGCCGCAGGAGAACGTGCCGCCCTTGGTGTACGGCCTGCCCGCGGCCCCGCAGCCGGTCTCGGTGACCTCCGCCCGGTCGGACGTCGTACCAGGGTCGATCTTGATCTCTTCGAGGGTCGCGACCAGGGTCACGCTCATGACGCCGGGCAGCTCCGCCGTGACCGTGCGGCGTGGCTGGCCGAGGCCCTCCAGCCAGACCCAGGTGGGCAGGTTGACGTAACTCTTCGCGTCGGGGTTCAGCTTGACGGTGGGCTCGGGCACGGTCAGCGCGGCTCTGGCGATCTGCGCCAGTTGTTCGATCGTGATGCCGGAGGGCGGCGTGGTGCCGGTGGGGACGAAGACGAACTGTTCGAGGTTGGTCCAGCAGGCCACGCCGTTGGGGTCGGCCTCGTTCAGGCCGGGCAGCCACCAGCGCCCGTCCTTCCCGATCTTGTCCTTGAACTGCTGGATGAACGCCTGGTGGCTCTCCTCGTCGATGCGCGCCCGGTTGGCCGCGTCACGGCCCTCGCTGCGCTGGCGGAGCATCTCCTCCGGGGTGGGGCCGGGCTCGTACCAGCACGGGCGCGGGATGCGATAGCCGTCGCCCCTACCGCCCCTGACGTCGCCGGAGACGTTGATGTTGGTGTGTTTCCCCCGCCAGCCCACCGTGTTCCCGGACTCGATCTTCTCCTGAGTCGTCTCGCCTCCGGGACCGGGGGTGGGGTCCAGGAGCAGCGGTGCCATGAGCACGGCCGCCAGCCAAGATTTCATGGAGTGCATCTCTCTCTGGAGGTGACGTAGGTCCTGATGCGCCACACCCCGTCGTCGCCACGGCGAGCGGCCACGCTCTGGCCGTAGGGGGCGCGCAACCAGGCGGGCTGGGGGCTGATGGCCTTCCCGGTACGGGAGGAGACCATCCGGATCCCCGACTCGTCGACGCACGCGTCGATCTGGGCGCCCTTGCCCACCCGCGCGCTGACCCGCAGGTCGTAGAGCCGCCCGACCCCGCGCATCGACCACTGCTCATCGGCGAAGGCCGCCACCCAGTCGCTCGCCTGGACGGCCGCGTCGAGTTCGAGGCCCTGCTTGTAGACGCGCCGCCCCTCGACGACGGCCTTCCTGGTGCCGACGTACTGATCGACCAGGACCTTCAGCAGCGGATCCGGGTCCGCCGGCCACTCGATGCGCGCCCGCAGGCCCTCGGCCACCTCGACCGTCTCGGGCCCGGCGGCCACCTGCGTCTCTTCGGCGGGCGCCGCGCTGCTCCTCGCGGGCGGGGCCTCGCGGGGCACGTACGGCCGTTCGGCCGCGCCGCAGCCCGCCACGAGCAGCAGGCTCAGTGCGATCGCCGCAGGTCTCATGCCGACGACTCCCTCACCACATGAATGCGCCACGTGGGCAGCAGTTCCTCGATCAGCGCCTCGGTCTCGGGGGCCATGCCGCCGCCGTACGGGTGCGAGGCCGAACGGCGGGTCAGGCCCTCGACGACGGCCCGCAGGCGGACGGTGTCCTCCGTCGCGTGCGTGGCCCGCAGCAGGTCGCGCCAGAGACCCTCGTCGTCGGCCGCCAGCAGCAGCGCCGCGCGGACGGCGGCCACCGCGGCGTCCGGCTGCCCGTGGGCGAGCCTGATCTCGCAGAGCTGGTGGGCCGCGTCGGCCACCGCGGCGGCCACGTCGTACTCCAGGTCGTCGGCCGCCAGCCAGGAGTATCTGCCGGCCTGGCGGCCGGTCAGCAGCGGGCCCCTGACCAGGCCCAGCGCCTTCTCCAGCAGGACGGCCCGGACCGTCGGGTCGCCGTGCGAGCGGCGGACGAGCTCGCGGAAGAGCGCCCAGTCCGTACGCACGTCGGGCCCCAGCCGAAGCCGGCCCGCCTCGTCGGTGAGCAGGTGCTCGGGCCCCAGCCACTGCGCGACCCTGGCGATGGTGGCGTCCCTGACCATGTCCTGGACGCCGCGCGGCCACAGCACCCCGCCGAGCACCACGGGATGCACGCCGCCCGCGTGCGTGGCCAGGTAGACCAGCAGTTCGGTCGCCAGCGCCATCCGGCCCTCCTCCAGCGGGCCGAGGCCGGCGACCTCGATGGGGCCGAGCATCCTGATCTCGACCGCGGGCGGGTGCAGCCCCTCCAGCGCCTCGGGCTCGGGGACGGGCTCCCCGTCGAGGCGGCCGGCCGTACGGAAGAGGTCGATGAGGGCGCGGTAGTGGCGGCGCGGCAGGAGCTGGGCCTCCACCTCGAAGCCCAGCTCGGCCATCCTGGCCTTGCCGTCGTCGCCGATCTCCAGCGTCCAGGTGGCGTGCGGGACCTCGCCCGCCAGCACGTAGCCGGCGGTGTCGCGGCGGGCCAGCAGCGCCAGGCGGCGGGCCTCCTCGTGCGTGGGCGCGACCGAGGACAGCAGGTAGTGGGCGCGGCGCGGACCGCCGGCGATGCGCCCGGTCAGCACCTCCCCGCGCGGCGCGGCGTTCGCCTCCAGTTCGGGCAGCACCTCGGCCAGACTGCCGACCGCCTTGATCCGGTCGGGCGCGATCACGGTCAGCTCGTCGCCGAAGCCGACCAGGGTGACGCGCATGTGGTCGGACCAGCGGTTCGTGGCCAGCTCGACGGCGAGCGCGGCCAGGGCGGCCGTGGTCTGCGGCCCGCGGATGTTGATCAGGCCCTGCGCGGCCTCCAGGTCGATGAGCACCCGCCCGCCGTCGTCCGTGCCGATCGAGACCAGCCCCGGGTACGGCGCCCCACCCGCCTGCTCCTCCAGCAGCCGGCCCTCGTGGGCGGGCAGCCGCCAGATCTGGCCGCCGTCCTGGGCCGTCCACGGCGCGGGCGGGTCGTCGTCCGGCGGATGGATCCACAGGTCGAGCGTGCGCGGCGACAGATGGGCGCCGTACACGGTGGGCGGGGTGCGGCGCTGCGCGGCCAGCTCGGCGCCGAGCAGCCGCAGCCCGATGTCGAGGATGCGGGCGCCCGGGGCGTCGCCGCCCAGCCGGAGCGCCACCTCGGCCTGAGCCGCGTCGGCGCGGGGGCGGACGATCCGGCGGCCGGACACGCGCCGCCAGAGCTGCTCGCGCCGCCTTACGGCCAGCACGAACAGCAGCCCGGCGGCGGCCAGCGAGGCGGCGGCGAGGTAGTCGGTCAGGTCACCGTCGTGGCTCTCCAGGACGGCCGGGGGCCGATCAGCTCCGGCGCTGCCCTGCTGGTCCGCTCTGCCGCTGCCCTGCTGGTCCGCTCTGCCGCTGCCCTGCTGGTCGGGCTGGCGGTGCTTCGCCTCGGGCCGCTTCGCGGTCTTCTGGTCCTTCTCGTCCTTTCCATCCTGCTGGCCCTCGACCGCCCGGGAGTCCCGGTCCGCGTGCCGGTCCGTTGGGCGGTCCACGTGGGCGCGGCCGGGGTGTTCGCGTAGCGTCTGCTCGCGGGCCTGGTCGGTGGGGACGATGTGGACGTTCCTGGCGTCGTCCGGCATGTCGAGCACCCAGCCGGGCCTGATGAGGTCGGCCATGCGCAGGCGGGTGCCGTCGGGCTGCTCTTTCGCCTGATTAAGTCGGTAAATTTCGGGGTATCGGCGGCCGTCTCCCAGGCACTTCTCGGCGATCTCCCACAGGCTTTCGTGGTGGCGGCCGTGCGGGGGCTGCACCACGTACACCTTCTTGGTCTTGGGCGTCTCCAGCGTCTGCTCCACGATCGGCGCCGAGTACGCCACCGCCGTCACCGGCGGAGCGGCCGGCGTGGGCGCCAGCTTCGCCAGCGGCACCACCATCGCGCCCGCCGTGAACAGCAGCAGCACGGCCGAGACCAGTTTGTTGGCCAGGAACTGCGTGCCGCCCGAGAGCGGCACCCGGGCGGGCATGCCGACCCGGCGGACCCCGGCGTACACCTCGACCAGCACGCACACGAAGAGCTGGAACCAGGCCAGCCACACCAGCAGCACCAGGACGGCGATGATCGTGCTCGGGCCGACGGAGTCGGTCAGCACGTCGAGGTCGAGCAGCTCGGGCCTGAGCGGCGGCCCGACGAACATGAGCAGCGCGTACGGGACGCCGCCCACGAGCGCCACCAGCACGACCAGCGCCCCGATCCCGGCGAGCACGTCGGCGGCGCGCCGCCTGGCCGGGACACGCACGGGTACGTGACGTCCGTGAGAACGCGCGGGCTCTCGCGTCGGCATCGCCTCTCCCTTCTCCGGTCAAGCGTCGTGCCTCATGGGTCCCGCATCCATCGAGTGGCGGGATTCGGTCTATCTCGCTTCGGGCGCGGCGGTGGCCTCCCCGCGCATCTCGGAGCCGGGGAACCCGAGCGCGCTCAGGAAGAACGCCTCCCACCGCACCGACACCGTGACCGTCACCTGCGCCTGACCCTGGCCGACCGAGCACTGTCCGGCGCTCACGTCGTCACCGCCCTGGGCCGCGACGATCTCGTCGGCCCTGGCGCACACGCGGTCCTCGCCCAGCAGCCGCGTACGCCCCGTGGCGCGCAGGTGGTCGACGTCGAGCTGGTCGGCGCCGGCCCGCGCGGCCTGCTCGGCCACGTCGGCGGCGCGCAGCCGGGCGTTGATCGCCGAGCCGCCGTCCACCAGCAGCCCGGCCAGCAGGAACACGACCACGGAGAACAGCACGGTGAACACCGACATGGACCCCCGCTCGCCGGCCCTCATTCGACCCTCCTGAACTGCTCCAGCGGCACCACGGCGGTCCCCTTCAGCTCTTTGGTGCCGCCGAACCCCAGGAAGGCGAGGTCGAGCTCGCAGGTCACCTCGGCCTGGACCTGGCCGCCCTGCTCCCACGCGGACCCGTCCAGGGAGACCGCCGAGGACTGGCAGCGGCCCTCGAGCAGGCCCGTGCCGATGGCCTCGGCGGCGGCCTCCGCGTCGTCGAGCGAGCGCTGCACCGACGCGGCGCGGGCGGCGTCGCGGGCGGCCCCGTTGACCCGTCCCTGCGACTCGACCAGCACCCCGGCGCCGACCAGGAACATGAGGAACAGCAGGAAGACCGGCGCCAGCATGACCGTCTCGACCGCCATCGACCCCCGCTCCCCTGGCTTCATTCGCAGTCCTCGCCGCCGTTGTCGGGGCGGAAGCACTCGACGGGGCCGCCCGCGGTGGCCGTGATCGTGAACGCGAGGTCGGGCAGCAGCGGGATCACCTGGACGGCGCTTCCGGTCACCGTGACGAACCGCTCGTCGGGCTCCTTCTCCGACGTCGTGGCGGTGGCGCTGCCGAGCAGCCGGGGCCCGATCGCCCGGACGATGTCGGTGGCCTTCGTGGTGGCCGCCCCCTCCCAGTCGCCCGAGTCGAACGGCGCCGCCCTGGCCACGCGGGCGCCCTCCCTGGCCGCCGCCTCGGCGACCTGCCGGGCGTGGAACCAGAACGCGACCTGCACGATGAGCAGCGCGGTCGCCAGGATGACCGGCATGAGCATGGCCAGCTCGATCACCGTCACGCCGCGCTCGTCCCGCCGCGGCCGGGCTCTCACGGAGTGCCACCACCACCGCCGTCGCCGCCACCGCCCCCGAACGTCTGCTCCAGCGACCCCTGCTGGTTCTCGACCAGGGTCTTGATCAGGGTGGCCAGGCCGAGCGCGACCCCGGCGATGATGGCGGTGATGATCACCCATTCGACGGCGGAGGCGCCCCGGGTGGGCGCGGTGCGGGCGCGGTGGACACGATCGCCCAGGTACGCGGTGAGATAGCTGATCCAGGGATGGTTCATGAGACCCCCAACATCTTCATGGCGGCGGGATAGCTGAGAAAGATCACGAAGCCCGCGCAGAGCAGGAGCTGGGCCACGAGCATCGACTGCGATCGCTCGCCCGCGCGGCCCTCGATCTCGGCCAGCTCACGGCGGCGCAGCGTGGCGGCCCTGGCCGTGAGCGAGGCTCGTACTTTGGCGCCGTCGTCGGCCACGAGGCCGAGGGCGGCGGACAGGTCACGCAGCTCGTCGACGTTGATCTCCTCGCCGAGCTGGCCGAGCGCCTGCCACGGGGTGATGCCGACGATCCGGGCGCCGCGCAGCGCGTCCCGGATGCGGCCCATCGCCCAGTTCGGCTGTTCGCCGCTGACCGAGACGGCCATCATCAGCGCCTCGGGGACGCCGCGGCCGCCGGCCAGGTTCATGGACACGAGATCGAGGAAGGCCCCGACGACGTGGCGGAAGTCGCGCCGCTTGGCCGCCGCGTCCTTCTTGACCTGCAGGTCGGGCAGGAAGAAGAACACGATCGCCACAAGGATGGCGGCCCAGAACGGGATGGCCAGGGAGGTGCCCCACTCCATGAGCGCCAGCCAGCCCAGCAGCAGCGGGAAGACCAGCAGACCGCTGGCGGCCAGCAGCACCTTGGTGGCCAGGAACGCCTCGAACGAGCGCCCGAGCAGGGCCAGGTCCGACTTGGCCGACCTGACCTCCCAGCCGCGGGCGCCGTAGAGCCGGGCCAGCCGTACGCCGAGGCCGCGCCGGAACGCGCTGACCTCCTCGTCGGGCAGCACGAGCCGGATGCGGGGGGCGCCGGCGTCCTCGCGGACGGCGTCGAGGGCGAGCAGCCGCGCCACCAGCCCGGGGCGGGCCGGGAAGAGCGCCCTCAGCAGCACGAACAGGCCGAGCCCGAGCGCCACACCGGCCAGCGCGCCTTCAACCACGGCCGCCACCCCCTCCGGCGAGCACCTGCGCGTCCGCGCTCATGCCGCATCCGCCCGCGCGCACCAGCGCGTCCGCGCTCATTCCGCGTCCTCCCGCGCGCACCAGCGCTTCGGCATTCATGCCGCGTCCGCCGGCGTGTGCCGGTGTGTCCTCAGCCATGGCCGTCTCCGCCCATCAGCAGCCGGGTGGGCTTGTCGAATCTGGCCAGCCGTCGCATCCACGCGAAGCCCGCCCCGAACAGCCCGGCCACGACCGCGAGAACGGCCTGGCCGAGGGGCCCCTTGTATTCGGCGACGTATCCCGGGTTGAACAGCACGAGGAGCCCGGCGAACACGAGCGCCGTGATCACCACGATCTGGACGCTGCGCCGGGTCGCGCGGCGCTCGGCCTCGACCCGGCGGCGCATGTCCAGCTCCTCGCGGGCCGAGACGGCCAGCGCGCCCAGCACGTCGCGCAGGCCGGGGCCGCGCAGCTTGGAGTTGAGGATGAGCGCGGCGACCACGAGGTCGGCCGAGGGGTCGTCGAGCTCGTCGGCGAAGCGGGCGAGCGCGTCCGGCAGCGCCATCCTGGTGTGCAGCCGGTCGACCAGGGCCCGCAGGTGCGGCCGCAGCATGGGCGCGGCGGCCCTGATCGACGACGGGATGGCCTGTTCGAGCCCGGCGGCGCCGGCGATCGTGTCGCGCAGCGACTCCGTCCAGGCGGCCAGCCCTTCGAGGCGGCGCATGGCGGCACGCTCCTCGGCGGCGCCGCCCGCCAGGCCGCGCCAGGCGAACACGAGCAGCACGGTGCCCACGGCCATGACCGGCCACTGGGTGATGACCAGCACCAGGGTGGCGGCCACGGCGGCCACCGCCCCGCGGGTGGTCAGCGTCTTGGCCAGATGGCGCTTGGGTTTGGACGGGCGGGGGCGCAGGCCGTAAAGGGACAGGACGAACAGGAACAGGCCGCCGCCCGCCACCGCCCCGGCCAGCAGGGCGAGCGGGTCCAGGGTGATCGGCATCGCTCACCAGCCTCCGGGGTGGTAGCCGTGGGCGGCCAGCTCTTCCAGGCAGGACAGCGGGGCGTGCGGGACGGCGCCGCCGTCGGGACCGGGGATGAACACCTCGCTCGACAGCACGCGGCCGTCGCAACCGTTGACCTCGCGGATGCTGGAGACGTAGCGGCGCAGGCTGCCGCCGAGGTGGTAGTCGTTGCGCTTCTCGACGAAGACCACGAAGTCGATGGCGCCCGCGATGAGCATGTGGGTGGCGTCGATCGGCAGGCGCTCGCCGGCCTGCAGGGCGTACGTCGAGATGCGGTTGAAGACCTCCATGCTGGAGTTGGCGTGGATGGTCGACAGGGAGCCGTCGTTGCCCTGCGTCATCGCGTTGAGCATGGTGACGATCTCGTCGCCGAGCACCTCGCCGACGATGACGCGGCTGGGGTTCATCCGCAGCGAGCGCCTGACCAGCTCGGCCATGGAGATCTCGCCCTGGCCCTCGGAGTTGGGCAGGCGCTGCTCGAAGGCGACCACGTTGGGGTGCAGCTCGGGGAACTGGTCGAGGCCGAGCTCCAGGGCGCGCTCGACGGTGATGAGGCGCTCGCCGGACGGGATCTCGTTGGCCAGGGCCCGCAGCAGGGTGGTCTTGCCCGCGTTGGTGGAGCCGGCGATCATGATGTTCTTGCGGGCGGCCACGGCCGCCGTCAGGAACCTCGCGACGTCGGCGCTGATCGTGCCGTTGCCGGTCAGGTCGGACAGGAAGACCTTGCCGAGCCGGGCGCGGCGGATCGACACGGACGGCCGCACGGTGACGTCCATGACGGCGCTCAGCCGGGAGCCGTCGGGCAGGCGCAGGTCGAGCTGCGGGTTGGCGGTGTCGAACGGCCGGCTCGACAACCCCGAGTACGCGGCCAGGATCTGGATCAGCTCGATCAGCTCGTCGTCGGAGTCGGCCACCGGATCCCGCATGAGCTCCTGGCCGTCGGCGTAGCTCACGAACACCCGGTCGCAGCCGTTGATGTCGATGTTCTCGACCTCGGGATCGTCGAGCAGCGGCTGCAGCCGGCCCACGCCGAACAGCGCCGCGTGGATGCCGGCCGCGAGCGCCTCCTCCTCCTCGACGGTCGGCGGGGTGCGGCCGAGGCCGATCTCGCTGCGGGCGTGCTCCTCCAGCACCTGCGAGATCAGCGCCCTGGCGAACTGGCGCTCGTCCTCGCCGGACATGGGCGGCAGGCCGCTGGCCTGGTCGAGCCGGCGCTGGTGGGCCAGCCGGTCGCCGACCTCCTGCCGGAACCGCTTGACGAGGGAGTGGTCGATCATCGGTGGCTCACCAGCCTTGCCGCCAGGTCACGGGCCGTACGGATGAGGAGCGAGCGGTCCAGCCGGCCGCCCCACTGGCCGCGCAGGAGCTCGGCGCCCTTGATGTCGTAGGCCAGGCCGTGGACGAACTGGACGCTGGGGCCGACGATCCGGCGTACGTCCTCGATGGACGCGCGGTAGCTGCGCGGGTCGGCGATCACGACGACGCCGTGGGCCTTGGTGATCTGGAGGCGTTCGCGCAGGTGGGCGACCTGGTCGAGGGTGGCCCGGGTGAGCAGCACGACCTGTTCGGCTTCGGCCATCAGGTCGCCGAGCTGCGGGTGGGCGCCGAGCCGGCCGCAGTCGGCGATCACGTCGGCGTTGGGGATGGCGGCCAGCGATCTGCCCAGCGGGCCCCACAGCCAGGTGAGGCCGGCCGCCTGCTCGCCGTGCATGATCCCGGCCAGCACGTCGAGACCGCCGATGATCTTCTGGGTGTGCTGCTGGATCTGGGCGGCCTCCAGCCCGCGGCGTGCGGTGGCCCCCAGGGTGAGCAGGCCCTTGCCGGGATTGAGCACGCCGCCGCCTTCGGCGGGCAGCCGGTAGGCCAGGTCGCCGCCGGCGGGGTCGCATTCGGCCAGCAGCACGGGCCGCGGCCAGACCGCCGCCAGGGCCGTGGCCGCGGTGGTCACGCCGGGCGCCCCCTTGTCGGCGGCCAGCACGATCAGCGCCACGTCAGCGTGTCCCCGTGAGCTCGGCCACCGCGATCTCGCCGCTCGAGGCGAACGACACTATTTCCCGCGCCGCCCCGGAATCGACGACCACGGTGATCTGGCCGGAATTGCCGGTGCGTGAGCGGTCGCCCACGGCGAAGACGAACGCGTTGGCGGCCAGCACGCGGCTTTCCCCCTGGCTCGAACGGCTCGGTACGAATATGACCTGAACACGGTCGCCCTGTTTCACGCCCGCCGGCATTTGGCCAGGTTTGAGCGCCAGCCCGATCGTGGCCTTTCCCGGGCCCAGCTCGCTGCTGGCTTTGAGGCCCATCTGGTGGGTCAGCAGGGTGCCGGGCAGGATCGTGACGGCCGCGAAGCTCTTGATCACCTCGTCGCGCTGCGACCAGGTCACGTAGTCGACGCCCTCGGAAGCGATCTTCACTTCTTCGATCGCCTCCTTGGTGAACTGCTGACCTGCGCCGACCTCCTGGGTGACGCGGATGGCGGAGACGCGCTCGCCGCTGCGCAGCACGAGCAGGGTCGTGGCCAGCGCGCCGCCGAGGATGAGCAGGACGGCCAGCGCGGCCATGGCCGGCTTGCGCTCTCGGGGTGGCACAGGGAGCTTGCGCGAGGCCGGGCCGGACAACCCCGCCGCCGCGTTGGCGACAGGCTTTTCACTGGTCCTCATGGGTGGGGGGCTCCCGAAGCGAATTGCGGAATTCACGCCATTATGTGGGGTTTGGCGCGACGGCGGAGGTGGAATTCGGGGACCCATGCTTCTTTCGCAGGTGACTCGATGTCAACCAGAAATAATCGATGCCTATTGTTTCTATCGAGTTGACGCGGCTCGACATTTCCGGCTAGTCGCCACATCCGTAACATTTTTCCCAATTTGCACTTCCGTTACGTCGGGCCATGCCATTGGTGTCAATCCACCCGCCCGGTCCCGTTCCTGGCGCTACGTTGGGCGGCCGAGGTCGACCGAGGAGACGGCACCATGCGGATCATGCTCACCGTGCTCGGCGGGCAGGGCGACCGTGACGTCGTGATCGACGGCGACGACGGCGCCACGGTGGCGACGGTGAGCGAGGCGCTCAGCGATCACGGCCCCCTGGCGGAGGTCGTCCGGCTGCCCAAGTCGCGCGCCCCCTACGGCCTGTCGGCGGCGGCGCACGTGCCCCGGCCACGACGGCCGGAGGGACCGGACGCGACGCGGGCCTACCGGCCACACGGCACGACGGGCCCCACACCGGGCCCCACACCGGGCCCCACACCGGGCCCCACACCGGGCCCCTCACCGGGCGAAACGCCGGGTACGGCGCGGCGGCTCACGTTGTGGCGGGACGGTCGGCCGCTCGACCCGCGGGCGGCGGCCGTTTCCGTGCTGCGTGACGGCGACAAGGTCACGCTCGACGCCCACCTGGCCCGCGCCACCGTCGTCGAGGAGCCGGGCGGCGTCGCGGAGGTCCGGGTGGTCGGCGGGCCGGCGGCCGGGGCGGTGCACCGGCTGGGGCTGGGCGTGCACGTCATCGGCTCCGACCCGATGTGCGCGATGGCGGCCGACGACCCGGCGCTGGCTCCGGAGGCGGTGACCGTACGGGTGACGCCGGAGGCGATCACCGTGGAGCGGACCTGGCGGCAGCCGGACGAGAAACCCCGGCTCAAGCTCAAAGGGCGCTGGGCCGAGGAGGTCGCCGAGCTGACGGCGCGGGTCGCGGAGCGGGAGGCGGCCGAGCAGGCCGCCGGCTACGGCGAGGTGCCCGAGCTCGACGGCCGGCCGCTCACCGAGCCGGTGGAGTGGCCCGACCAGGCGGTCCTGACCTGCGGTTCGTCCGTGTTCGTGCTGACCTCGATCGAGCCTCGGGACGCGCACCTGGCGCCCAGGAGCGAGGGCGGCGTGGCCTACAACCGCCCGCCCAGGCTGCGGCGGCCCGAGCCCGAGCGCACGTTCGTCAAGCCCAAGGAGCCCGGCAGGAACGAGGGGCTGCGGCTGCAGTTGCTGGCCGCGTTCCTGCCCGCGGTGCTCGGCCTGACCCTGGCCATCGCCCTGCAGGTCTGGTACTACCTGCTCGTCGCCCTCATGACCCCGGTCATCATGGTCGGCCAGTGGTGGAGCGACCGCCGCCACGGCAAGAAGCAGCACAAGAAGGCGGTCCAGGAGTTCAAGGAACGGCTCCTGGCCTACGACGAGGCGGTGGAGCGGGCCAGGGTGGCCGACGAGGCGGTACGCCGGTCCGACGCGCCCGACCCGGCCCAGGTGCTGCTCACGGCCACGGGGCCGCGCAGGCGGCTGTGGGAGCGCCGGATCCACGACACCGACGCGCTGCGGCTGCGGGTCGGGCTGGCGGACCTGCCGGCCGACCTGGCGCTGTCGGAGGAGCAGGGCGGGCCCATCGAGCCGCCGATCTGCCGCTCCGTGCCGGTGGCGCTGGCCATGCGGCGGCTGGGGGTGGCGGGCGTGACG
Source organism: Nonomuraea sp. NPDC050643 (assembly GCF_040654715.1). Lineage (NCBI taxonomy): Bacteria > Bacillati > Actinomycetota > Actinomycetes > Streptosporangiales > Streptosporangiaceae > Nonomuraea > Nonomuraea sp. NPDC050643. Next base: position 104,552 of record NZ_JBFAIM010000005.1, read on the forward strand.
GGGCCCCGTACCGTGGCGACGAGTCTGGCGAGCTGGCTGGTCGCGCAGGCCGCGACCCTGCACAGTCCCCGTGACCTGGCCGTCGTGGTCGTGTCCGCGCACGCCGACGGCGAGCGGCGGTGGGGCTGGACGCGCTGGCTGCCGCACTGCGCGCCACGGGCGGGCGAGGACTGCGTGGCGCTGGTGGGCACCGATCCCGAGTCGGCCGCTCGCCGGGTGGCGGAGCTGGCCGCGCTCATCGACGAGCGCCAGAGCACCTCCATCCCCGAACTGGGCAAGATCCCGACCGGGTGGGACGACCTCGGCGGCTCCGAGAAGCCCGCGTTCTCCTCCTATGACGTGCGCCCGTACGACGTGCTGGTGATCCTCGACGGCGCCCAGGTGCTGCGCGGCCTGCCCGGCATGCCGCAGGTGCTGCGCCAGGGCCCGCGCTCCGGGGTGTTCACGCTGGCCATCGACGAGGACCAGCGGCTGCTGCCCGAGGAGTGCCAGACGGTGGCCGCGTGCGCCGCCGACGGCCCCGTGCACCTGCGCGGCGGCGGCCTCGACGTCATCGGCCCCGTGCTGGGCGACCTCGTCTCGCCCGGCTGGTGCGACCGGCTGGCCAGGGCGCTGGCCCCGATCCGCGACGTGAGCAGGGACGACTCCGGCGGCAACCTCCCCGACGCGGTACGCCTGCTCGACCTCATGCGCCTGCCCGACCCGTCCGGCGAGCGGCTGGCCGCCCAGTGGCGGGACCAGGGCTCCACCGAGGCCCTGATCGGCATCGGCCCCGACGGCCCGTTCTCGGTGGACCTGCGGCTCGACGGCCCCCACGGCCTGATCGCCGGCACCACGGGCGCGGGCAAGTCGGAGCTGCTGCAGACGCTGATCTGCTCATTGGCCGTGGCCAACCGGCCGGACCAGCTCACGTTCGTGCTGATCGACTACAAGGGCGGCGCCGCGTTCAAGGAGTGCGTACGCCTGCCGCACACGGTCGGCATGGTCAGCGACCTCGACGGCCACCTGACCCAGCGCGCGCTCGACTCGCTGGCGGCCGAGATCCGCCGCAGGGAGCGCCTTCTGCTGGCGGCGGGGGCCAAGGACATCGAGGACTACACGGGCCCGGACCTGCCGCGCCTGGTGCTGATCATCGACGAGTTCGCCGCCCTGGTGGCCGAGTTGCCCGACTTCGTCGCGGGTCTGGTGGACATCGCCCGCCGGGGCCGCTCGCTGGGCATCCATCTGATCCTGGCGACGCAGCGGCCGGCGGGCGTGGTGACGGCCGACATCCAGGCCAACACCTCGCTGCGGATCGCCCTGCGGGTGACGGAGCCGGCCGAGTCGGCCGACGTCATCGACCTGCCGGACGCCGCCCACATCTCCAAGTCCACGCCCGGCCGGTGTTACGTCAGGTCCGGGGTGGGGGCGGCGACGTCCGTGCAGACGGCCCGGGTGGGCGGACGCGGGCCGGGAGCGGCGCGCGCGTCCGGTGGCGCGCTGCGGGTGCTGGACGTGGACTGGTCCGCCCTGGGCCGCGCGCTGCCGCCGCCTCCCGAGCCGGACGAGCAGGACGCGGCGGTCACGGACCTGACGCTCGTCGCCGACGCGCTCATCGAGGCCGCCCGCCTGGTGGGCGTCCCGTCCCAGCCGAGCCCCTGGCTGGAGCCGCTGCCGGCCCGGCTCGTGCTGGACCTCCCCGAGCGCGCGCCGGCCGGTGGTGAGGTGGCGCCGTTGCCCTTCGGGGTCACCGACCGTCCGTGGGCGCAGGACCGGCATCCGCTGGCGCTCGACGTGGCCCACGGCGGTCACCTGCTGATCGCCGGGTCCGCGCGCAGCGGCCGATCGACGGCGCTGCGCACGATCGCGGGCTCCATCGCGGCCGGCGCCTCCCCCGAGGACGTGCACCTGCACGCGGTCGACTGCGGCTCCGGCGCGCTGCTGCCGCTGATGGCCATGCCGCACTGCGGCGCCGTGGTGACCCGCGACCAGCTTGACCGGGTGGAGCGGCTGCTGACCCGGCTGCGCGCCGAAGTGGGCCGCCGCCAGCAGTTGCTGGCCGAGGCGGGGCACGCGTCGCTGGCGGAGTACCGGCAGGCGGGCCATCGACTGCCCTGGCTGGTGTTCATGCTCGACCGCTGGGAGGGCTTCGTCGCCGCCTTCGAGGGCTACGACTACGGCCGCCTGATCGAGGCGCTGCTCCAGCTCCTGCGCGAGGGTCCGGCGGTGGGGTTGCGGGCGGTGGTCAGCAGCGACCGGTCCGGCCTGCTCGGGCAGGTCTCGACGGTCTTCGACGACCGCCTGCTGCTGCGGCTCTCCGACCCCGCGGACTACGGGCTGGCGGGCTTCCCGCTCAAGGGCCTGCCCTCGGTCATGCCCGCGGGCCGGGCCCTGTCGATGGGCGAGCACGGCATCGTGGAGCACCACATCGCGCTGCTGGACCCCGACCCGTCGGGCCCGGCGCAGGTGGCGGCGCTGCAGTCGCTGGCCCGCGCCGCGACCGCCCTCTCCCCGGCCGAAGAGCCCGGGACGTCCCCTCAGGAGGCCAGAGGCGGGTGGCGCTGGAAGGGGGAGCGGCCGCTGCGGGTGGACGCGCTGCCGATGCGCGTCACCGCCGCCCAGGCGCTCGACCTCGATCCGGCGTTCAGCCCGCCGTCGCCGCTGTGGGCGCTGATCGGCGCGGGCGGCGACGCGCTCGCCCCGCTCGGGCTCGACCTGCTGGCCCACGGGCCCGCCGCCGTGATCGCCGGGCCGGCCCGGTCCGGCCGCTCGTCGGTGCTGCTGACGGCCGCCCGGTCGCTGATCGCCCGGGGCACGCCGGTCGTCGCCGTCGCCCCCAGGCGCAGCCCGCTGCGGGAGCTGGACGGGGTGCTGGCGGTGCTCGACGGCAACGCCACGAACCTGCTGGAGGTGCTCGCCGAACAGCGGCGGTACGTGGTGCTGGTGGACGACGCCGAGCTGATCAACCCGGACGCCCCGCTGGGGACGGCGCTGGAGGAGGTGCTGCGCTCCGGCCGGGACGGCGATCACGGGCTGCTGGTCGCCGGGACGACCGGGGATCTGGCCGTGGCCTACCGGGGATTCGTGGCGGAGGCGCGCAAGGCGCGTACGGGGCTGCTGCTGTCGGTGCAGAGCCAGACCGACGGCGACCTGTTCACGATCCGCCTGCCGCGCGGGACGACCGGCGGTCCGCCCGGACGCGGCTTCCTGGTGACGACCGGCACCGTCACGCCGGTCCAGGCGGCGCTGCCCGACGACGGCTGACGACCCTGCTCAGTCCTCGTCGGCGGGGAGGGTGAACAGGCGGACGTATACGGGGCGGGCGTCCGGCGGCGCCTCGCCCTCCGGGTGGTTGTACTTGAGCAGCAGGGCGATGTACTCCTCGTAGAAGCGATCCAGCTCCTGCCTGGTCACCCGGGCCAGCCCGCGCGAGCCACGCGCCCACGCCGGGTCGGCCCGGAAGGCGGCGGGGAAGCGGTCGAACAGGACGCGGTCCTCCTCGTAGCCGATCCGGTGGAACTCCTCCAGCACCGCCCGGTCCTCCGGGGAGAGCTGGTCGGGGGTGGGCAGGCGGATGTCCCTCGGGACGTCGGCGCGGCGGCGCCACCACCGTTCGCGGCCGGACGAGCGTTCGGGGATCTCCTCGATGAAGCCGTACTTCTCGAGCTGGCGCAGGTGGTAGCTGGTGGTGCCGGTCTTGGCGCCGAGCAGCTCGCCCAGCGTGGTGGAGGTGGCGGGGCCGTGCGCGCCCAGGTGGCTCAGCATCCGGCGGCGCATGGGGTGGGCCAGGGCCTTGAGGCGCTCGGGGTCGTCGAGCACGTACGGCTCGTCATCCTTCATGAGGAGCAGGGTAGTACTCCAGAACGATATCTGCAGACACTCCTTTGCCGAGACCTCTCTGCAGAGTAACCTCGGCACCATGCATCGGATCTTCGCGGCTCTGACCGTCGCGTTATTGACCCTGGCCGCTCCCGCGGCGGCCGTCCCTCCCGCCCCGCTCGACGTACCCGGCGACCTGACGGTGACCGAGGTGAGCTTCCGCGGCGGCGGTGACCTGACCCTGCACGGCAGTGTCATCAGCCCGGCCGCCCAGGCGGGCGGCCGGCGCGCCGGCGTCGTGCTGGTGCACGGCGCCGGGACGGGCACGCCCCGGGACAAGCTGCTCGGCGAGGCCGTGGCCTTCGCCCGTCAGGGGCTGACCGTGCTGGTCTACGACAAGCGGTCGGCCGGATATTCGCTGTTCGAGAGGTCGTACGCGACGCTCGCCGACGACGCGCTCGGGGCCGTCGGGGCGCTGCGGCGCCAGCCCGGCGTCGATCCCGGAAAGGTCGGCGTCTGGGGGCTCAGCGAGGGCGGCTGGGTGGCGCCGCTCGCGGCGTCCCGGTCGGGTGACGTCTCCTTCGTGATCGTCGTCGGCGCCAACGCCCTTCAACCGCTGCGGCAGCAGGCCTGGGCGGTGGCGGCCGGGCTGCGCAAGGCGGGGGTGGACGGCTCGCTGGTGGACCGGGCGGAGCCCAACCTGTACCGGGTGATCACGGACGGCGGCATGTTCCCCGAGCCCTACCACGACGCCGAGGCGGTGCTCGCGCGGGTGCGGCAGCCCGTGCTGGGCATCTGGGGCGTGCACGACCTGCTGACCCCGCCCAGGGAGACACCGCCGATCTTCGCCGCGGCGCTCGAGAAGGGCGGCAACCGGCAGTACGCGTTCCGCTTCTTCGCCGGGGCCGACCACGCCGCGCATCTGACGCCCGACGGCGGGGTCACCCGGCGGCCCGAACTGGCCCCCGGCTACGCGGAGCTGGTCGGAAGCTGGGTGGGCGACGCGACGGAGGGCCGGGCGCCCGTGGCGGAGATCTCCGGGCCCGCGCCCGTGCAGGCGGACGACTCCGTCGGCGTGCCGCCCACGCAGTGGTGGGAGTCGGCCGGGATCCAGGCCGCCGCGCTGGTGCTGTTCCTGGTGGCGTTCGGCGGGTATCCGGTGGTGGCCCTGGTCCGGCGGGTCAGGGGGCGGCCGGTCGCGCCGTCGTCGCGGGCGGCGCGGCTGGTGAGCGCGGGCGGGCTGGCCGCCGTGCTGGGCGGGTTCGCCTACCTGTTCTACCTGGTCATGACCGGCGGGAAGCTGGCCACGCCGGGGCCGGTGGTCGCGGAGCGGCCGCTCGTCTGGCTCGCGCTGCAGGCGCTCGCGGTCGCGACCGTGGTGGCCACCGTCCTGACCGGGATGCGGTGGCGGCGATCGGCTCCCCGTGGCGAGAAGGCCCGGCTCGGGATTCTGCTCGCGGGCGGGGTGGCGTTCGTGCCCTGGGCGCTCTATTGGGGGCTCCTGATCCCCTGATATGTCAACAAATATCGGCCATTCGAGTGAACTCTGTGCGAAAGAGCTAGCCGCGGCCGTGATCGGGATGGCACGCTTGCCGCCGTGCACAACAAGATCCTCATGGCGGGCCTGTGCGCCGCCGCCTTCGCACTCCCCCTTGCCTGGACGAGCACCGCGTCGGCCGCCGCCGGCCCGGGGCTGCAGCTCCCGTTCCCCTGTGGCGAGACGTGGGCGGGCAGCAGCAAGAGCTCCGCGCACACCGCCGGCAACGAGATCGACTTCAACGGCAGCGCCGGCGACGGCAACGGAGACCTCGGCAGGACCGTCGTGGCGGCGGCCGACGGCACGGTCGTGATGTCGGAGTACCGCACCACCGACGGCTTCGGCAACGTCATCAAGATCCGCCACTCCGACGGCACGGTCACGCTCTACGCCCACCTGAACGCCCGCTCGGTGGCCAAGGGCGCGACCGTGCGCCAGGGCCAGAAGATCGGCACCGTGGGCAAGTCGTCCGCCAAGTACAAGATGCTCGCGCACCTCCACTACGAGCAGCGCACCGCCTCGGGCGCCATCGTGCCCGCCACGTTCAACGGCGTCCGGTTCGGCTATCCGAACCAGAAGGTGACCTCGAAGAACTGCGGCGGCTCCGGCAACGGCACGCCGCCGCCCGACGGGGGTGGCGGCAGCGGCAACCCGTACACCGCCACGCAGGTCTGCGGCGCGGGCTTCAAGGAGATCGACTCGGCCCCGCTCGGCTCGCAGGGCCGGGTGGCCCTGCTCTACTCCACCTCCAGCGGCCAGAACTGCGTCGTCACGCTCAGGAAGAACGCCTCGGGCAAGGCCGCCATGCGGGCCTACCTGGAGGTCAAGGGCAAGGCGCGGGCCACGGGCGACGGCAGCTTCCAGTACTACGCCGGCCCGGTCAAGGCCAAGGCCCTCCGCACCTGCGTGAAGTGGGGCGGCGCCATCGGCTCCGCCGCGTACGACAGCCCCTTCGAGCACTGCGACTGACGCGCAGGCAGACACCGGCCGGCTCGCGTCCGCTCGGGCCGGCCCGGCCGTTGAATCGGGTGATAGAGGGACGCTTGGTGCGGTAGGGCCTTTATGCTGATGCGCGGGTTTTGTCACGTGGAGGGGCTGTGCAGACCAAGAAGGATCTCTATCAAGCCCATCGGTTGCAGCAGCAGCGGCTCGGCATGGCGCTGCTGCAGGCCGAACCCGACGTGCCCGAATCCCCCATGCGGCGGCAGAACGTGGCCACCTTCGGCGGAATCCTCATCGGCGTGCTCGTCATGGCCGTGTTCGGGATCTGGGGGCTGGTCAGTCCCGGCAACGCAACCAAGCTGACGGACCCCGGGCAACTCCTGGTCGAGGAGGAGAGCGGGGCCACGTTCGTCTACAGCCAGCAGCAGCGGCGACTGCTGCCGGTGGCCAACTACGTCTCGGCCCGGCTCGTGCTGGACGCCGGGGAGATCACCACGCGCAGCGTGAGCGCGGCCTCCCTGGCCGACTTCTCCAGGGGCCCGCTCATCGGGATCTCCGGGGCCCCCGACTCGCTGCCCGTGCGGGAGAAGCTGGTCAAGGCGCCCTGGTCGGTGTGCGTGGTGGACGTGACCGACAACCTGGGTGAGCGCAAGGCGTACACGACGCTGGTCGGCGGGCAGGAGGTCGGCGGGCGGGCGGTCGGCACGGACGCGATGGTCGTCTCCGACGGGCGGCAGAACTGGGTGATCTGGGGCGACCGCCGCATGCGGGTCAACGAGCACGGCGTACGGGCGCTCAACGCCCAGCCCAGGAAGGTGCCGGCGGCCTGGCTGAACGCCCTGCCGGTGGGGCACGACTTCGCCGGCCCCGCCGTACCCAACCGGGGCCGGAAGGTACGGGCGGGCGGCAAGGTCACGGCTGTGGTCGGCCAGGTGTACACGGTGCCGGCGCTGCCGGGCACCCAGGAACGCTGGTACGTGCTGCTGTCCGACGGCCTGGCCCCGATCTCCGCCGTCCAGGCCAGGCTCCTGCTGGAGGACCCGGCCATCAAGAAGGCGTACGGCAACGGCGTGGCCAAGCCCATCGCCATCGACGCCGCCTCGGCCAACGCCTCCCCCTCGCGCCAGACGGTCATGGACACCACCCTGCCCGCGACCATGCCCAAGGTGATCAACGTCTCCGGCACGGCGCCGCTCTGCACGGTGCACGCGAACACGCAGGCCGGATCGGTGGCGGCCAAGGTGACCATCGGCAGCAAGATCGCGATCCCCACCCCGTCCGGCTCGGGCGTCCAGGGCCGCTTCGACCAGGTCCTGCTGCCGCCGGGCAGCGCGGCGGTGGCCGGCCTGCTGCCCGGCGAGGGCCAGCTCGGCGCGGTGAACAGCGCGCTGTCCCTGATCAGCGACCAGGGCGTGCGCTATCCGGTGCCCTCCGCCGAGGTGCTCACCAAGCTCGGCTACGAGGCCGCCGACGTCGCGCCGGTGCCCGCGAGCATCATGCACGCGATCCCGCAGGGACCGGCCCTGGACCCGGCGGCGGCCCTGGCGCCCCTGGCCGTGGGCGGCAGGTAGGAGCCCGTTTACCAGCCGGGCATCATGGACGGCGTCTCGAACTTGCCGGTGTCGAACTGGCTGGCCGGGTCGTCCTCGATGTCCGCGCTGGCGGCGTTGTACATGGCGCTGGCCTCGGTCAGGTTCGGCTTGCTGCCCGACACGGCCTGCAGGCCGAACAGGTCCTTGGCGAACTGGTTGTAGGCGACGCCGGCCACGCCCAGGATGACGGTGGCCTTCGCGACGAGCTTCAGGTGACTCTTGAAGACCGCCATCAAGATGTCGTGCAGCTTCTTCACGACCTGCAGCACCCGCAGCTCGGCGGCCAGCCCCCACGGATTGGTCCTGGCCACCAGGACGAAGAGCGCGAGAGCGTTCAGGATGTAGGCGATCCCGGTGCAGACCGACACGAGCGCGTGGAACGCCTGGGCGGAGCACTTGAGCGTGTCGCCGCAGCCGGCCCTGTTCCTGTCGAGGGTGTCGAGGTGCTTGTCGAGCACCTCGACCTTCTTGAGGAAGGAGTCGTAGGAGCGGCCGTTCCAGTCCTCGGTCTCGCCGATCTCCTTGGACATCCGCTTGAGCTCACTGCGCAGGACGGCCAGGTCGCTGCCACCGGCGCCGGACTGCGAGGAGGGGAGCATCGGCGGGTGCCAGTCCTGCTCCTTCGGCTTGACCAGCGGCACCGGCGTCGCCACGTTGACGGGGGTCTTGTCGAGCCACTGGTCGGCGGCCCGGTCCTGCTCGCCCGGGTCGGAGACGAGCAGCCACATGAGCCCGACGATCGGGTAGGCGTACGGCATGATGGCCGACGCCGCCGTGGCGATGCCCAGGACGACCATGAAATGAGTGCGATCCGATTCGTACGCCACGGCTGACTATTCCTCCCTGCCGAGCACGGCCGGCGCGTACTCGTCGTCCGCGCCCCAGACGCCCTCTTCTTCGGAGAGGTGCGGGCCGCGCTCGCGATCCTTGTCCTCGCTGCCCGGTCCCCCGCCGCCGCCCATGGGAGGCGGGTAGATGGGCATCCCGCTGTTGAGCGCTCTGGCGATGCTGCCCTGCCCACCGAGCCCCGAGCCCGCGCCCCCCGCTCCGGGCCCCGAGCCCGCTCCGACGGAGGGGCCGACGGTGACGCCTTCCGGCATGCCGGTGCGCGGCATGGTGGTGCGCGGATCGAGCCCCGACAGGTCCGGGGTCCGGATCTGGGGCGTGCTCGTGTTGGGCAGGTTGGGGTTGACCCCGGCCAGGTCGGTGCCGTTGGGCTGGTTCAGCCCGCTGAGGTCGGGGTTCTTCAGATCGGGCTGCTCCAGGCCGGGCACCGTGGGCTTGTCGATGCCGGACAGGTCCGGCTGCTCGATGTCGCCCGCACCCGGCTTGTCCAGGTCGCCCGGGTCGGGGGTGTCCAGCTCCGGCTGGTCCAGGTCCGGCTGGTCGAGATCGGGCTTGTCCAGGTCGTCGGGGATCTTGGGCGTGTCGATGCCGCCGGCCGGAGGCTTGTCGATGCCTCCCAGGTCACCGGGGCCGACGCCGCCGAGGTCTCCAGGGCCGGGGGTCTTGCCCAGGCCACCGAGCCCGCCCGAGCCCAGGCCGCCCAGCCCGCCGGGGTCCTTGACCTGCGGCAGGCCGCCGGCCTTGTCCTTGGCCTTGCTGGCCTCCTCGGCCATCTCCGTGTTGTCGGCCGCGTCGCGCAGCGCCGCCTTCCAGGAGTCGAGCACTTCCTTGCCCTGCTGCAGCGCATCCGCCGCGCTGTCGCGGACCGAGCGATGCGCCACGTTGAGGCCGCCGCCGATCACGCCGAACGTCAGGGCGTCCATGTCGATGGCGCGGGTCTTGGCGCTCATCGCCGTGAAGTCCTGGCCGTGGCCGGCCACGTTGTCGCCCAGCTTCCTGACGCTGGAGTGCTTCATCTTGAAGTTGGGATCGTTCGCCGCCGGGTCGGTGGCTGCGCCGCCGAGGCCGGACAAGGCGCTCGAGAACGGATCGCTCCCGGATGAGCTGGACATGCGCCCCCCTTGTCACGTCGCCCACATACGCTACGCCAGCCACGCAAGTGTCGTACAGCGGACAGGTTAGGCATTACGGGCTGCTGCCACTTCTCCCGAGCAAGGCCCCTAAAACCCACGTTCTTTCCGATACACCCACGATCCGCCTCATAGATATGGAAAATTAAGGTGACCACATGCGACGCTAGAGGCTGAAGTTCACTAATGTGACGGACACGCCGACAGTCTGAGTCGGCTGCAGTCAGCCGACGAGCAAGAGAGGGAGACCCTGTGGGGGCCGAACCGCAGACTCAAGTAAGCGAAGCCGACCTCAAAGCCGCCATCCAGCTCATCGAGGACGCCGCGGTGCGCCTGCGTGGCATCCAGCAGAACCTCGACACCGCGGGTATCGAGCTCAAGGTGAGCTGGGTGGGCCAGTCCGAGGCCGCGTTCGACGCCGTGCACAAGAAGTGGCACGAGCGCATGGACGTCATCCTCGGCAGCCTGCGCCGCCTGGCCGAGAACATCGGGTCCAGCAACACGAACTACGCCGCGTTCAACCAGGAGCGGACCGAGGCGATCAACCAGATCGCCAACCTCATCAACGCCACGGCGCCGAGCCGCTAGTACCACCGGAGGACGCGATGCCCGCAGACGACATTTTTGACGTAACCAAGGTCAACTACGCCGGCCTCGGCGTGGGTGAGGACGCCTTCGCCACGGCGTTCAACAACATGGTCACCACGCTCGAAGAGCTGGAGCAGGCGCTGCTGCAGAAGAGCGCGATCTGGCAGGGCCAGACCAAGACCGTCTTCGACGAGGTCCGGCAGCTCTGGGAGCGCGAGGCCAGGGACATGTCGCAGTTCGTCGACCTGATGAAGAAGAACATCAACATCACGAACATGAACATGCAGCAGGTCGAGAAGGTCAACGCCTCGATCTTCGACGGCAGGTAGGAAACGGGCGGCACCGCTGGGGGCCTGACGGCGGAGGGGGAGCATGGGCGACGATCGCGGAGTAGATCTCAGCAGGAGAGCGATCAAGGCGGCCAGGACCGATCTGGAGGAGGCACTCGCGCTGTTGCGTCCTGAGAAGGGCAAGGGCGAGGTGCCGCCCATTTTCACCCAGACCGGGCCGGTCAGCCGGCTGACCGGCGACTACGAGGCCATGTCGGGGTTCTGGCCCGCGGCGAGCGGCTTCCAGATGAGCGCGGGCAACGGCATCTCGGCGGTCACCGCCTCGTACGAGAACATCGCCGGTCAGGTGGAGAGCGTCATCGAGCTGTTCAAACAGGCGATGACGAACTACGACGGCGTCGAGACCGACAGCGAAGGCCGCTCCGGGACGGTGCAGGTCTGATGGCCGAGCAGCAGGCACCGATCAGGACGCAGATCGACGCCACCGAGTTCGACGGCGCCACACTCGACATGCTGCGCGACACGCTGGGCAAGAACAAACCCGAGTTGCTGCGTGAGGCGGCCGGCGAGTTCGTCACCGCCAAACAGCGCCTCGACAACCTGATCACCGTGATCGACAAGCACCTGAAAGAGCTGGACAAGCACTGGACCGTGGGCGAGGACGCCAAGGTGGTCAAGTCCTCGCTGCGCAGGCTGCGCGACGCCGCCGCGGACGTCTCCACCACGATCAGCGACCAGCCCGTGAACGCCAAGCAGTGCCCGACGAACCCGTCCGGGGTCGCTCCCGCGCTCGTCCTGCAGGCCCACACGCTGGCCGCGTACAGCGGCAAGAGCCTGCCCGAATCCCCTGACCGTGACGTCTCATTCCTGGAGGCGGCCATGCAGGGAGGCGCGGTGGGGGCCGGCGGCGGCGCGCTGGTCGGTTCCTTCTTCGCGGGCGTCGGAGCCGTGCCCGGCGCGGTGATCGGCGCCGTCTTCGGCACGGTGGCCGGCGGCGTCACCTCCTTCTTCACCGACGGCCCGTTCGGCAACATCATGGGCGACTCCAAGGAGGAGAAGGACAGGAAGCTGGCCAAGGAGCACATCCGGCTGCTGAGCGAGGCCACCAGGGCCAACAACCAGGTGTTCCCCGCCGAGCTCCGCACGGAGATCCCCCAGTTCGACGCCCTGTCCCCGAACATCCCCAAGGTCCCGTGGACCGGCGGCACCAGCGGCGACAAGTACGACCCGTCCGGCATCAACCAGGCCTACAACCCGGCGGTCGCCGACCTCGGCGGGATCGGCGACCCGAACCAGGACGGCCTGCTCGACCCCAACCGGCACCAGATCCCCGGCCTCGACGACACGGACCCGGTGCGGACGCTGCCGGGCGACACGGGCCTCGGCAACGGCACCGGCCTGGGCAACGGGAACGGCGACGGAACCGGGCTCGACGGGGCCGGAACGGGAGCGAACGGGAGCGGCGCGAACGGCGCCGGAGCCGGCGGGCTCAACAACCCGGCCCTGAACACGCCGGGCCCGGCCAACCCCGCCGTCCCCGACCCCGGTGCCGACAACCCGGGGGGCACCTCCCTGGCGGGCCTGCCGGATCCGGCGCTGACCGGCCCGAACCTGAACCCGTCCGGCACGGGCCCGAACACGCTCAACAGCCCCGGCACGGGCTCGCCGACCTCCACCGGCATCGGCAACCCGTACGGCGGCTCCGGCATGGGCGGCGGTTTCGCCGGCGGCTCGGGCAACGCCGCCACGGCCGCCGCGCTGCGCGGTGCGGGCAACGGGTCCTCGATGTTCCCGATGGTCCCGCCCGCCGGCGCCCATGGCGGCGCGGAGGAGCAGGAGACGACGCGGACCACGTACCTCCTGGAGGACGAGGACTACTTCAGGAGCGACGAGGCGACCACGTCCCCGTACATCAGTGGTGAGTCGAAAGGCAAGGCATGAGCATCCCACCGGACAATGACAAGGCGCCTCCCGGGCTGACACTCGCCAAGGACTTCCCCGGCCTCGGGGCCGGCGGCCAGGGGCCCTACGTCGACCATGTCGCGGTCAGGGACGCCGTCTCGCGGCTGCGCAAGAACCTCGGCTCGGTGTACGGCAACCCGCAGCCGTCGATGAGCGCCACGTGGAGCGGGCCCGGCACGATCGGTGAGGTGCAGGGCCTGGGCAACGTCGGGCCCGAGGCGACCGGCAAGTGGGAGGTGGCCAGCAACTTCGGGGCCAACTTCGAGCAGGCGTACAAGGCGTTCGGCGACAGCTACAGCCAACTCCTGGACTACGTCGAGAAGTGGGCCGAAGCGGTCGAGCAGGCCATCGTCAACTACGAAAAAGGGCACAAGGACAGCAGTGCGTGACTTAACTGCAGGGGTGGCGTAGATGGCCGACGAGTGGAAGCCGATCAAGCTCTACGAGTACCTCGGTGACACGAAGCCCGGCTTCCTCACCACCAGGGCACAGGTCGTCGCCTACCTGAAGAACACCGACCCGGACCGGATCGAGAGCGCCGGGAACAGTTACGTCAAGGCGGCCGAGCTCGTTCACGGCAAGAACGGGCTCGAGGGCACGCTCATGAAGGCCGCCGAGGAGCTCGCCGAGGTCTGGCGCGGCGACGGGGCCACCGAGGCGCTGAAGGCGCTGCGGCTGCTGCACGCGAGCGCCGCCGCGCTGGGCGACGCCATGGAGAAGACCGGCAAGCCGATGGCCGAGTACGGCCGGCAGCTCCGGACGTACCGGTCGACGATGCCCTCGAGCACCTTCGCCGGCGCCACGACCGACGTCGAGAACGAGCCCGAGCAACTCCTGCCCGCGCAGAACAGCATGGGCTATCTGGTCGACAACGCGGCCAGGGCGCATCTGGAGAAGCTGAACAACAAGATCACCGAGCTGAACGCGCAGATGGCCGCCGGCCTGGCGTTCCAGCTTCCGGAGATCAAGCCCCTGACGGTGGACACCCAGCAGGCGCCGAAGCTCGACCCCGGCAGCGGCACCGACACGCCGACGGGCCAGACGCAGTACTGGAACGGCGGCGGCTCCGACGGCACGGGCGGCTCCAGCGGCTCCAGCGGCGGCGGCGGTTCGGACGGCGGCGGGAACTCCGGCGGTAAGGACGACACCGGCGACACCGGCGGTTCCGACGGCGACACGACGCAGCCGGACCGGCCCGAGGGCCAGGATCCCGGCCAGAACGACCCGGGCCAGGACGATCCAGGTCAGGACGACCCCGGTCAGGACGACCCGGGCCAGGGCGACCCCACCACCCCGGATCGGCCCGGCGCGGAGACGCCGCAGGACCAGCCCGAGGGCCAGGACCAGAGCGTTCCGCCGGTGATCGGCGCCGACACCCCGAGGACCGAGCTGGCCGACGCCGGCCCGACGACCACCACACCGCCGACGACGACCACCACGCCGACGGCGAACCCGTACGGGCCCACGCCGACCGTGCTGACCCCCACCGGCCAGTTCCCCCCGGGCACCACGAACCCCTACGGCATCGGCCCCGGCACGCCGGGCGGCGGCTCGTGGTACGGCCCAGGCGGCGCGACGCCCTCGACCAGCCCCGCGGTGCTCCGCGGCGGCGCGGGGACCCCCGGCGCCGGCTTCATGGGCTACCCGCCGATGATGGGCGCGGGAGCCGGTGGAGAGCAGGGCGACGAGCGGTCCCGCGAGATCTACGACCCCGAGGGCGACGTCTGGTCCTCCCCGCACCAGACCAGCCCGGATCGCATCGGCTGACCGGGCGCACACGAAGAGGGCTGACCCGCCGGGTCAGCCCTCTTTCTGCGCGGTAGGCCCTCTCCTTGTTCCGGTCAGCCCTCCATGCGCTGCCGGATCCGGTCCATCTGGCCCATGAGGTCCTCGAAGGTCCGGTTGTAGGCCGACTCGGCCAGGCGCACCTGCTCCAGCGCGCCCTCGGGATCGCGGGAGAAGCGCATCGGGTTGTCCGCGCCGAAGAGCTCCTCCATCTGCTCGTCCACCTGCCGCCGCAGGTCGGCGGCGGCCTCCTGGACGAGGAGTTTGATGCGCTCGCCCAGCTCGCCCGACGACAGGCGCATGGCCTTGGGGTGCAGGCGGAGCTCCTGGAGCCCGGCCTGGCCGTACTCCACCAGCACCAGGCCCTCCTCGTCCTCCGCACGGCCGACGAGCCCCTTCAGGGTTTCCTGGAGCTCGCCCGCGCGGGCCATCTGCTGGTCGGCGTTCTTGAGGATCTTGTCGAAATCCAGTCCCCCGAAATCCCGTTCGATCATCCTCACACCTCATATGCCACAGAAGACGCTTTTGCCCCCAGACCCTATCCCTCAGGAGGCCGGCTGGGGGATGTCCCGCTTGGGCCCGATCCAGTCGAAGTCCTGGTAGCGCGGAGGCAGGCCGTTCTTCTTCGCGGGCTCCTCGAACGAGGGGTACTCACCGGCGTCGATGGTGATCGTCTTGAAGTTCACCGCCGCGCCGCCACCCGGCGTGATGTAGCCGAACTGGTGGTTCTTCTTCACCATGGTCGACAGCACGTCGCCGCCCTCCTTCAGCGTGGTGGCCAGCGAGGTGGCCAGGAAGAGCGTGGCGATGTTCACCTCGGTGGTGATGTAGCGCTCCAGCAGCACCCCCCACACCGACGTGTTCGGCACCCGCTGCAGCCCCTTGGCGATCACGAGCAGGCCCATCGCGGCGAAGGACATGCGCATGACCCAGGTCCAGAAGCTCCGGTAGGACGCCGCGACCTCGTCGAGCATGCTGCCGCCCTTGGACAGCACGTTGCGCAGCGCGCCGACCTCCCGGTGGAACGTCCACAGCGCCCGCTCGAGCTCGTCGCGGTCCATGGCGATCCAGCCGTCCCTGCTCGTGTTGAGGATCTGCGGGATGAGCTGCTTGATGCCGTCGTCGAGCCGCGAGGCCATGCCGCTGTCCCAGACGGCCACCGCCTGGGCCATGCCGGGCTCGTTGGCCAGCATGCCGCCCGCGATGGCGATGGCCGGGGCCAGGCCCACCGCGATCTTGCCGACCCTCTTGAGCGCGTTGAGCGCCTTGTCACCCAGGGAGGTGGCGTACGGGTTACGCCAGGCGGACACCGGCTGGGCAGGCGGCGGCGAGGTGTACGGCCCCGCCTGCGGCGCCCCGAACCCCGGCTGTCCCGGGTGGCGCGGCGGGCCGAACCCCCCGGTGCTCGGCGGCGTGACGGGCTGACCCGGGGGCGTGGTGACGTACGGGTTGCCCGGCAGCGGCTGGTTGGGCACGGGCCGGGTGTGCGCCCACGGGTCGGGAGTGCCCATCAGCGATACCTCACGATGCTGGCCTCCTCGGCGGCGCGCCAGTTGCGCCTGGCCCGTTCCAGTGCCTCGGTCCAGCCCTTCACCGCGCCCTCCGCGTCGGACAGGGTGGTGTCGGCCCAGCGGCGGAACTCCTCGTACGCGCCACCGATCATCATTCCCCCGATGGCGCCGAACCCGAGCCCGTCCACGGCCGTCATCGGCTGCAGCCCGTGGACGAACTCGACGGAGCCCAGCAACTCCTCGTCGATCCGCTTGCGCGTGTGCGCGATGGTGGAGGACGTGACGTAGATGTCTTGACCAGAACTCGGCTGATTAGTCGGCACAAAACGGGATTCTTGTCCAGAACTACCCGCAACGTCAGTCCACTTGCCGTGATCTTCATGGTCGGTTCAGCAACCCGCCAGCCTGGGCTCCCCTGCGGTTAACCGGCCGCCGATGACGTGGCATGCCATGGACTACACCGAACACGACGTCGACGAGCTGCTGCGGGAGAACGAACGCGAGCTGCGGCGGCTGGCCGAGGCCGCCGGGGAGCTCGGGCGGATCAGCGGGAAGGGAGAGAGCCGCAGCGGACTGACCACCGCGGTCGTGGACGCCGCCGGTCGCCTGGAGAGCGTCGCGTTCTCGGCGCGGGTGCAGCGGCTGGAGACCGCGGCGCTGGCCGAGGAGGTCGTCCAGGCCGTACGGGCGGCGCAGGAGGACCAGGACCGCCAGGCCCGCGAGCTGCTGGCCGTGCCCGCCTCGCAGCAGATCGCACTGGAGGACATCCAGCGCCAGTTCGACGAGTTCCACCAGTCGTTCAGGGCGGAGAGCGCCGACAGGAAGGAGCGGCTGCGGCGGCTGGGCGACGAGGATCCCAGAGACTGACCCTCAGCCGGACAGGCCGCGGATCCAGGTGTAGACGTCGAGCACGCCGAGCGCGAGCGGGAAGAGCGTGATCAGCAGGATGATGTCCACGATCTCGCCGGCCCGGCCCCAGAACGGCGAGAGCCGCCCCGACGGCAGCCACAGGCCGAGCCCGACGACCAGCATGGCCAGCCAGAGCAGGGCCATCACCACGGCCGCCGCGATCACGGTGCCCGCCCCCGCGCTCAGCGCGATCGCCATGGCGGCCAGCCCGGCCAGGCCCGAGCACAGCAGCCAGAGCCGCTGCCCGAGCCCGTGGAAGACGCGGGCGCGCAGGAGCAGCACCAGGGAGAGCACGATGGCCATGGACACGGCCATCCAGCCCCCCAGGGGGATCAGGAAGACCAGGGCGCCGATCGCGGTCAGCGCGATGCCGGTGACCATGCCCGTGGCGTAGCGGCTGGCCTGGGCGGTGCGCGTGAGGATGCCGTCGCTGTCGAGCCGCTGGTTGTCGGCCCGCAGCTCCTCGGCGTTGGTGGGCAGGGTGGGCAGCGGCACCCTGGCGATCCGGAACGACAGCGTGGGGATCAGCGGGCTGAGCGAGATCAGGACGGTCACGGTCATGGCCGCGGTGCCGGCCGTCGGCGCCCCGAACACCATCACCACGGCCGCGGCGATCGCCCCCGCCACGGTCGCGATGGCCGTGCCGAGGAAGCCGGCCACGCCGTCGGCCACGAGGGTGCCGCCGATCGTGGCCACCAGCGCCGTGCACGTCAGGGCGGCCAGCAGGTGCGGGGCGCCGAGCCCGGCCAGGGTGGAGCCGCTGGCCAGGCCGTACAGGCCGGCCAGGAAGGCGTAGGGCAGGGCCGCGTAGCCGATCAGCGCGCCCGCGGAGGAGTCGCCGACCGCTCTCGACAGGGCGGCGCTGACGCCGAGCAGCAGGAGGGCGAGCATGCCCGCGACCACGGTCACGCCCAGCGGCTCGCTCCCGGACAGCACCAGCGCGGGGGCGCCGAGCGTGAGCAGCACGGCCGCCGCGCCCGCTCCCAGGGCCCTGGTGTGGCGGCTCTCCCACTTGCCCGTACTGTCCTTGACCCCGGTGGCCACCACGTCGGCCACGTCGTCGTAGAGCGCGGGCGGCAGCGTGAACTCGCGCGGCCTCAGGTAGAGGATCTCGCCGTCGAGCACGCCCAGCGCGGACAGTGTCTGGCCGAGGTCGAACGGCGCGCCGCCCAGCCGCTGCAGCACCCAGCCGGGCGCGCCCGCCGCGTCGCCGCCGGCCTCACCGACCGCCCGCAGCAGACCCGGCAGCACGTGGGGCAGCGGCACGTCGGCGGGCAGCGCCAGGTCGACCCTGCGGCGCGGGGCCACGATCGTGACGTGGCACAGCGGCGCCAGCGGCGCGCGCATCTGCTGCTGTCCGCCCTGGTGCATGGACGGGATCGGCTGCATCGGCTGCATCGGCTGGTGGGCGAGCGAGGTCACGGCCACTCCAGGTCTGGCTGGCTAAATCCGACATGGCGAACATATAGGGATGGCGGGTCTGGTAAGAAAGTGTTCCAGGTGACAGGAGGGTTGTCCCGTCAGTGAGCATCGTTGTAGTACGGCGCCCAGAACGCCGCCCCAGTCCCCAGCCACCGCGCGGGGAGATCCTGCTGGAGCCGCCGCCGGAGATCCCGGAGGTCCAGCCCGCGGGGATGATGGGTGTGCTCATGTACGTCCCGATGCTAGCCGGAGCGGCGGCCATGGGACTCATGTTCACCGCCGGCGGCAACTCCAATCCGATCATGTACGTCGCCAGCGGCCTGTTCGCCGTGTCGATGCTCGGCATGACGATCGGCCAGTTCGGCCGTAACGCCGGCGAGCGCAAGAACCGGCTCAACGGCCTGCGCCGCGACTATTTCCGCTACCTGTCGCAGATCCGCAAGCGGGTTCGCAAGGCCGCGGTCCAGCAGCGCGAGGCCCTGGAGTGGAGCGGCCCGGCCCCCGACACGCTCTGGTGGGTGGCCATGGGGCCGCGCCTGTGGGAGCGCAGGCCGCGCGACGACGACTTCGGCACCGTACGGCTGGGCACGGGTGTGCAGAAGCTGGCCGTGCAGCTCATCCCGCCCGACTCCAAGCCGGTCGAGGACCTGGACGCGCTGACCGCGGGCGCGCTGCGCCGGTTCGTCAGGGCGCACTCCACGGTGTCCGGGCTGCCCGTGGCGGTGGCGCTCAACTCCTTCGCCCGGATCCACCTGAGCGGTGACCCGCGCGCGGTGCGCGGCCTGGTCAGGGCGATGATCGCGCAGTTGGCCACCTTCCATTCGCCCGACGACATGCGGGTGCTGGTGTGCGCGAGCAAGGAGTGGATGCCGCACTGGGACTGGGTGAAGTGGCTGCCGCACGCCCTGCATCCCGAGGAGTCGGACGCGGCGGGCCAGGTGCGGCTGATGGGCGAGAGCATGAGCCAGCTCGACCAGCTCGTGGGTGACGAGCTGAAGGAGCGCGCCAGGTTCCGGCCCGGCACGGCGGCGGACGCGCTGCCGTACCACGTGGTGATCGTGGACGGCGGGCACGTCTCGCACGACTCGCAGCTCGGCACGGACGCCATCCAGGGCGTCACGGTGATCGACCTGTCGGAGGCGACGGCGCCGGTCGAGGAGGCCAGCATGCTGCGCCTGGAGATCCGCGCCGACGGGTTCCACATGGTGAAGATCGACCATGCCGGCAAGCGCTCCACGACCCGGCTGGGCGATCCCGACAAACTGGACTACGCGCGGGCCGAGGGGCTCGCCAGGCAGCTCGCCCCGCTGCGGGCCTCGGCGAACTCCGGCGGCGAGTCACAGGACCTGCTGGGCACCAACCTGACGCTGACCGAGCTGCTCGGCGTGGGCGACCCGGGCCTGCTGCAGGCGGCGGTCACCTGGCAGCCCAGGGCGGGCCGCAACCGGCTGCGGGTGCCGATCGGCCTGGGCGGCGACGGCCGGATCGTCGAGCTGGACATCAAGGAGTCCGCGCAGGGCGGCATGGGCCCGCACGGGCTGGTCATCGGCGCGACCGGCTCCGGTAAGTCGGAGCTGCTGCGCACGCTCGTGCTGGGCCTGGCGATCACGCACTCGTCCGAGATCCTCAACTTCGTGCTCGTCGACTTCAAGGGCGGCGCGACCTTCCTCGGCCTGGACACGCTCTCGCACGTCTCGGCCGTCATCACCAACCTCGAGGACGAGCTGCCGCTGGTCGACCGCATGCACGACGCGCTGCACGGCGAGATGGTGCGGCGCCAGGAACTGCTGCGCTCGGCCGGCAACTACGCCTCGCTGCGCGACTACGAGCGGGCCCGCGAGCAGGGCGCCGACCTGCGGCCGATGCCGACGCTGTTCATCGTCCTCGACGAGTTCAGCGAGCTGCTGGCGGCCAAGCCGGAGTTCATCGACCTGTTCGTGATGATCGGCCGGCTGGGCCGTTCGCTCGGGGTGCACCTGCTGCTGGCCTCGCAGAGGCTGGAGGAGGGGCGGCTGCGCGGGCTGGACACGCACCTGTCGTACCGGATCGGCCTGCGGACGTTCTCGGCCATGGAGAGCCGGGTCGTGCTGGGCGTGGCGGACGCGTACGAGCTGCCGTCCGCGCCGGGCAACGGCTACCTGAAGTTCGACACGACCGGGATGACCAGGTTCAAGGCCGCGTACGTGTCGGCCGCCTACCAGGGCGACCCCACCCAGGTGGCCGCGCCCGACGGTGCGGCGCCGATCCGCGAGGTCGTCGAGTACGGTCCCGCCTACATGCCGCTCCCGGAGATCACCAGCCCGGTCAAGATCCCGCAGGAGCAGGACGACGAGCCGGCGTCGAGCAACCAGCGCAGCCTGCTCGACGTCGTGGTGGGCCGCCTGACCGGGCACGGCCCCGCCGCCCATCGCATCTGGCTGCCACCGCTGTCCGAGCCGCCCACCCTGGCGCACCTGCTGCCGCCGCTGTCGGTCTCGCCCGAACAGGGCCTGACCACGGTCGGCTGGCAGGGCAGGGGCCGTCTGCACGCGGTCGTCGGCATCATCGACAAGCCCTTCGAGCAGCGCCGCGACCCGTTCTGGCTGGACATGTCCGGCGCCGCGGGCCACGTCGGCGTGGTGGGCGGCACGCAGAGCGGCAAGAGCACCGTGGTGCGGACCCTGGTGGCCAGCATGGCGCTCATGCACACCCCGCGCGAGGTGCAGTTCTACTGCCTCGACTTCGGTGGTGGCGCGCTCGCCTCGCTGGAGGGCCTGCCGCACGTCGGCGGCGTGGCCACGCGCCTGGACGGCGACCGCGTCCGCCGTACGGTGGCCGAGATCGGCGCGATCCTGGAGCAGCGCGAGCGGGACTTCGGCGAGCACGGCGTCGAGTCGATGGCCTCCTACCGCCGGATGTGCGAGGAGGGCACGATCCAGGGTGACGGCTGGGGCGATGTGTTCCTGGTGGTGGACGGCTGGCTGACGCTCCGGCAGGAGTTCGACTCGCTGGAGCCGACCATCACCGACCTCGCGGCGCGCGGGCTCGGCTACGGCATCCACCTGGTGGCCGCGACCAACAAGTGGTCGGAGTTCCGGCCCAGCATCCGCGACCTGCTCGGCACCAAGATCGAGCTCAAGCTCGGTGACGCCTACGAGTCGGAGGTCAGCAGGAAGCAGGCGCTGGCCGTGCCCGAGGGGACGCCGGGGCGCGGGCTGACGAAGGACGGGTTCCACTTCCTGTCCGCGCTGCCCAGGATCGACGGGGTGCAGAACTCCTCGGACCTGGCGTCGGGCGGGCGGGCGCTGGTGCAGGCCGTACGCGAGTCCTGGCAGGGCCCTCCGGCGCCGCCGGTCCGGCTGCTGCCCGCCGTCCTGCCCTTCTCGGCGCTGCCGCAGGACCTGGAGCGGATCCCGATCGGCATCGACGAGGCGTCGCTGTCGCCGGTGTCGCTCGACTTCGACGCCGACCCGCACTTCGTCGTGTTCGGCGAGAACGAGAGCGGCAAGTCCAACCTGCTGCGGCTCATCGCCGAGGGGCTGGTGGCCAGGAAGCAGCCCAGCGAGGCGATGATGATCGTGATCGACTACCGGCGGGCGCTGCTCGACTCGGCGGTGACCCCGCACCGCATCGGCTACGCCGCCTCCAGCGCGGCCGCGGCCGACCTGATCAACGACGCCAAGAGCGCGCTGCTGAGCCGCCTGCCCCCGGCGGACCTGACGCCGCAGCAACTGCGCGACAGGAGCTGGTGGCAGGGCTCCGACCTGTACATCATCGTCGACGACTACGACCTGGTGGCCACCTCGTCAAACCCGCTGCACGCGCTGGTGGACCTGCTGCCGCAGGCGCGTGACATCGGCCTGCACGTGGTGCTGTCCCGTCAGATGGGCGGCGCGAGCCGCGCCATGTTCGACCCGGTCATCCAACGCATGAAGGACATGGCCACGCCCGCGCTGCTCATGTCGGGCAGCAAGGACGAGGGCTACCTGTTCGGCAACGTACGTCCGCAACCGCTCCCGCCCGGCCGTGGCCAACTCGTGGACCGCCGCTACGGCGCGCGTCTGATGCAGACCGCGTTCCTGGACGCCGAAAGAGGAACAGGAGACAATGGCCGACCTTGACATTCACCTCTCGGCCTTGGACAGGTGCCGCACGGCCATCCACAAGGCCGCGGGCCAGTACGAGGACACCCTGATCGAGCGCAACCCCGGAAAGCTCGTCTACGACGACAAGGGCGACGTGCGCAACAACCGCACGCCCATCGGCGCCGAGTTGTTCGGCGAGGTGACGGACTCCGCGACGCTGGCCGCGGAGGCCACCAGCGTCTGGAGCGCGCTCGTCGGCGAGATGGACGAGGCCCGCAGGAAGCTCGGCGACGCCGAGCGGGGCCTCAGCAACGTGGAGGAGAACATCCGGGCCGCGCACAGGGCCACCTCATGAGCGTCGCCCACCTGCCGGGCGGCGCCGCCCTCGACGCGATGCTGCGCAAGGTGACCGGCAAGCCCGGCACGATCGAGTCCATCGCGAAGGAGTGGCGCGGCCTGTCCGGCAACGTCGAGGAGTTCGCCGGAGGGCTGTCCTCGGCGGTCCAGACGGTGGCCGAGGCCTGGAAGGGCCGCTCGGCCGAGGACTTCGCCACCTACATGGGCAAGTACGGCACCGCGGCGGAGGGCCTGAAGTCGGCCCTGTCGAGCTCCGCCACCTCGCTGGACAACGCCGCCGCCGCGCTGCGCGAGGCGCACACCGAGATCAGCTCGATCCTCCGTGACCTGAACACCAGCGCCACCACGTACAAGACCCAGTTCTACAACAAGAACCCCGAGGCCACGGACGCGGACGTGAACCCCGGGCTGACCAAGCTGGTCAACCAGGCCAAGACCGACGCCCAGCCCTGGGTGGACGCCGCGGACACGGCCGTGACCAAGGCCAAGAACCAGATCAAGCAGCACCTGAAGGACCGCGGGGTGACCTTCGGCTCCATCCCCGAGGTGGTCACCCAGACCTTCACGCCGGCCCCCGGCCGGAAGATCGACTGGCAGCGCGACCCCGACTACCAGCAGAACGGCACCTCCACCCAGGGCGGCCAGGGCGCCCCCGTGGACCTCGCCGGCGGCTCGGGCGGCGGCTCGGGCTCGTACGGCCCCAGCGGCCCGCCCCCGGCCGGTGGCGGCCCCGCGCCGACCGGCAAGGTCAAGGAGTGGATCGAGCAGGCCATGGAGATCCTGGCCAAGAACGGGGTCCCGGTCTCGAAGATGAACCCCAACGACATCTACATGATCATCAAGCACGAGTCCGGCGGCAACCCCAACGCGATCAACAACTGGGACTCCAACGCGGCCAAGGGCACGCCGTCGAAGGGGCTCATGCAGACCATCGACCCGACGTTCAACTCCTACAAGCTCCAGGGGCACGGCGACATCTACGACCCGGTGGACAACATCATCGCGGGCGTCCGGTACGCGATCTCGCGCTACGGCTCGGTCTCGAACGTGCCCGGCGTCGTCAACAGCAAGCAGGGTGAGGGCTACGTCGGCTACTGACCCGGCGAACGAGCGGGGCCCGGGTCACCTCAAGGTGATCCGGGCCCCGCTTTTTCCCGCTGTTCTCGCGTCAGTGGCTCAGCCGCAGTTGGCCCAGCCCGCGCTGGTGCTCTGCGAGCCGACACTGCCGCCGATGCGCACGCACTTGCCCTTCGCGGCCACCTTGACCGGTCCGGCGTAGAACTCGTAGCTGCCGCTGTCCGACTGGGCGCTGCCGCCCTGCGCCTCCAGGGTGACGCCGACCGAGGTGCTCTTGCCGATGTCCACGGTCTTCATGGTGACCGCGCAGTTCTGGCCGGTGCTGTTGTTCCAGAGCTGGTAGGTCACGCCGCCGGAGAACGCGCTCGAACGCTGGACCGAGAAGCCCGAGCCGCAGACCTGCTGAGGCGTGTACGGGTTCTTCGTCTGCGTCGGCGTCGGCTTGGGGGTCGTCTTCGTGGGGGTGGGCTTCGGCGTCGGCTTGGGGGTCGTCTTCGTGGGAGTCGGCTTCGGCGTGGGCTTGGCCGTCTTGGTCGGGGTCGGCTCCGGCTCCTCGGTGGGGGTCGGCTCCGGCTCCTTCGTCGGCTCCTTGGTCGGTTCCTTGGTGGGCTTCTTGGTGGGCGGCACCGTCTTGGTGACGGTCGCCGTCGGCTTGGCGGGCTTCTTGGTCGAATCCGGCCGGGCGGTGGTGGTCTGCGCCGCCGGGACCGACTGCGTGGGCACCGCGACCGGCTGGGAGGGCAGCGGGGCCGGGGTGGTCGGCGCGGTGGTCAGCTCGGGCACGCCGGTGGGCGGGGCCGAGGTCCACTCGGTGGGCAGCACCAGCGGGCCGACGCCCGCGTCGTCGGGGTTGCTCGTGGCGCCCCACGGCACCGTCGCCTCGGGCGCCGTCTGCTGCGGGGCGACACCGACGGGGTCGGAGCCCTGCTGGGGCGCGGAGGTGGCGGACGAGGTGGGCACCGGGATCACGTCGGCGTTGGCCTGCGCCACGGAGGCGGGGTTGACCTGCTGCAGCCGTACGTACTTGTTGGCGCCCCACAGGCCCAGGGCCGAGATCAGCGCGACCACGGCGACGCCGGCGAGCAGCCCTAAGGGGAGCCCTCTGCGCGGCGAAGGAGAGGCGGGCTTGCCCGGCACCGCTTCGAGGCGGATCTGGTGCGGCGGGGCCTGCTCGGCGTCCGGCGGCCCCCACATGGTCACCTCCGCCGGCCCCGGCGCCGGCGGCATGCCCTGCATGGGCGACCCGTGCATCGGGGGCCCCTGCATGGGCGGGCCTTGCAGGGGCGACCCCTGCATAGGAGGCCCCTGCATCGGCGGGCCCTGCATCGGGGACATCTGCGCCGGGACGCCCTGCATGGGAGGGGGCCCCTGCGTCGGCGGCCCCTGCGTGAACACCCCCGGCGGTGGCGGCGGCGGACCCTGCGGGGGCACGCCGGGCACCGGGATGCCCTGGATCGGCACGCCCTCGATCGGCGGGCCGTCGATGGCCGGCTTGGCGGCCGGCGTCTTCGGCCCGGCGGCGTCGCCGAGCACCTGCATGAGCGCGCTGTACGTGGTCGGCCGCGGCCCGACCTCCTTGGCCAGCGCCGACACCAGCACCCTGCGCATCGGCTCGGCCTCGATGCCGACGTCGGGCTCGGCGTTCAGCACGGCTTCCCGGCCGTCGAACGGCGGCTTGCCGGTGCCCGCGAAGACGACCGTGGCCGCCCAGGCGAACACGTCCGCGTACGGGCCGTACTGCAGGCCCTCGATCTGCTCGGGAGCCTGGTAGGCGACCTCGCCGACGGGTTCGCCCACCGCGGCGTCGGTCACCCGGGGGCCCTCGGGGCCGAGGATGACGTTGTGCGGGGTGAGCGAGCGGTGCGACAGGCCCGCGAGGTGGACGGCCGACAGGGCGGTCAGCACGCCGACCGCGACCCGCTCGAGCGCGTCGCCGGTCAGGGGCTCACCCTGCGCCACCGTCTCGGCCAGGCTCTTGCCCTCGACGTATTCGCGCACGATGTAGGGCCGGTCGTCCAGCATGCCGGCGTCCAGCATCCTGGCGACGTACGAGCTGGAGACCCGCCGGGCGCCGAGGTACTTGGCCGGCGCGGTCTCTCCGGGCTCGTCTTCGGCGGGAAGGAGCTTGATGGCGACCATGGGGGCTTCATCGGACTCTCGCCCGAGGAATACCGCCCCTCGCGGCCCTTCTCCCAGCAGCCCGACAATGCTGAAAGCGCCGATCCGCTCTGGATCACCAGGGCGCAAAGGGTGCATGCCCAAACCTTTCACCAGCAAAGCATGATCAGGCACATTCAACCAGATCCGTCACATCCGCATCAGTAGTTTCGGGCCGTACCCGACAATTCACTGTGCCTTTTCCTTGCAGTCGGAGTTAGCCGGTCAATCGGGACGGCCGGCTCGCCAGCCTCTGCGCCGCCCCATCGGGATCACGGCGCGGGCGGCGGCCACGACGATCACCAGCCCCAGAGCGCAGGCCGCGACGAGCAGGGCCAGGTCGACCGCGGCCTGGTCCACGGGCGGGGCCTTGGCCACGGCGCCGCGCGGGAGCGGGCTCGGCGGCGGGGGCGCCACGACGGGGGCGTTGGCCGGCTCGTCGGGCAGGATCGCGCTCACGGCCAGCATGGGGTTGACCATGCCCGCCCCCTTGCCCGCGCCGGTGGCGCCGTCGGCGGTGGCGATGATGCGCTGGCGTACCTGGGACTGGTCCAGGGTGGGGTAGCGGGCCCGGACGAGCGCCGCGACGCCCGCCACGTACGGCGCGGCGTAGCTGGTGCCGTCGAGGTCCTCGTTGTAGGAACGGCCGGTCCAGGTGGACGTGACACCCTCACCGGGCCCGATCACCGAGACCGGCGTCTTGGTGTTGGAGAACTCGGCCAGCACGCCACTCGGCCCCGCCGCGCCCACCGCGAGCACGCCCTCGTAGCTCGCCGGGTAGGCCGGAGAGGGCGTGCCGTCCTCCTTCGTGACGTTGCCGGCCGCGGCCACGACGACCGCGTCCTTGGCGATCGCGTACTGGACGGCCGCCTCCAGCGCGGGCTGGTCCAGCGTCCTGCTCGACACGTTGATGACCTTGGCGCCCTGGTCGGCGGCGGCCTTGATGCCCTTGACCAGCAGTTGCGTGTCGCCGTTCCGCTCCGTCTCGGTGAACTTGTACGACAGCAGCCGCGCGCCCGGCGCCATGCCGTAGAACAGCACCCCGCGCATGTACTGCGCGCCGATGATGCCCGCCACCGCGGTGCCGTGGCCGATGCAGTCGCGGTAGCCGGAGCCGGTGAGGTCGGCCTTGCCCGCCAGGCGGATCTGCGGATGCTCCAGGTCGACGCCGGTGTCGATGATCGCCACCGGCACACCCGCGCCGGTGGACAGCGACCAGACGCGCTTGGGGTCGAGCCGCTTCTGGGCCCAGGACTCGCCGATCTCCAGGGTGCCCCTGGCCGGGTTGCACGCCTCACGGGCTACGGCGGGCACCAGCGGGATCTGCAGGGCGAGCGCGCTTGCCACGAGGGCGCGACCTATCATGGCGAAAAAGCCTAGCTTGCCCGATTCGGCGGCCTGTCCGAATTACCGGGAAAGGCGGCCCGGTCGAGGCCGCTCTGGCCCGGCCAAGGCCGGACGACGGGAAGAAGCCCCAGCATTCCCTCGCCAGGGCCTCCAGCCGTCGCTCATTTCGTCGCGGACTCGATGTTCTGGCGGTAGGTGCCGATGACCCGCGAAGCCTCCTGGAGCTCCTCGGTCATGCGCTGGAACGCCGTACGGTAGTTCTGCCACGCCTGCTGGAAACGCTGCGCCCCCGGCCCGGTCCACGCGGTGCCGACCTTGGCGGCCTCGCGGTCGAGCGCGGTCATCGTGGTGCGGACCGCCTCCGACTGCTGCGTGAACTGAGTCGACATCTGCTGCATTTCCTGCAGGTCGCCACCGACCATGCTGTGGCTCATGCAAACCTCCTGGAAGCTGGGAAAGCGCCCTCACACTAAGGGGGCCCACCAGCCGTCGCTCCCGTTATGCCGAGCGGCTATGGTCTACCCGAGGATTGTTCGGATCTCATCGGGAGCTGGCGGTTCATGCGCGAGGTTGTGGTGACCGGCGGCGGGACCGGCATCGGCTACGCGATCGCCGCGGCGTTCGCCGCGCTCGGCGACCACGTCACCATCACCGGCCGCCGCGAACAGGTGCTCAAAGAGGCCGCCGCGCGCCTCAGGGCGTCGTGGACGCCGTTCAACGCGGCCAGCCCCGTCGCCGTCAAAGAGGCGCTGTCCGGCCTGCCCGAGCGGGTCGACGTCCTGGTCAACAACGCCGGCGGCAACACCAACCTGGACCGCAGGCAGTCCGGCGAGCTGATGGACGTGGCCGAGGCGTGGTGGGCCAACCTCAACGCCAACCTCATGTCCGCCGTCCTCGTCACCACCGCGCTGGCGCCGCGCATGCGCGAGGGCGGCCGCGTCGTCTCGATCGGCTCCATCGCCGCCAGGGGCACGGGCTCCGGCTCGTACGGCGCCGCCAAGGCCGCCCTGGAGTCCTGGTCCGCCGACCTGGCCGCCGAGCTGGGCCCCAGGGGCATCACCGCGAACGTGGTCTCTCCCGGCCTCGTCCTCGACACCGAGTTCTTCCGCGGCCGCCTGACGGATGACGGAATCCGGGCCCGGGTGGAGAACACGCGCAACGGGCGGCCTGGCACTCCCGCCGACGTGGCGGATACCGTTCTCTTCCTGGCCTCCGAGGGAGCAAGGCACATCACGGGGCAGGTCGTACACGTCAACGGCGGCGCCTATCTGGGCCGCTGAGCGTCTCCAGAAAGAAAGGACGAGGGTCTGTGCGGAAGGTTCTGATCGCCAACCGCGGCGAGATCGCCGTGCGGGTGGCCCGCGCGTGTCAAGACGCCGGGATCGGCAGTGTGGCCGTGTACGCCGACCAGGACCTCGACGCCCTGCACGCCAAGGTGGCCGACGAGGCGTACGCGCTGGGCGGCCAGACCCCCGCCGAGACCTACCTGGACATCGGCAAACTGCTCGGCGTCGCGCGGCGCTCGGGCGCGGACGCCGTCCATCCCGGCTACGGCTTCCTGGCCGAGAACGCCGGCTTCGCCCAGGCCGTCATCGACGCGGGCCTCGTCTGGATCGGCCCGCCGCCGGCCGCCATCGCCGCGCTCGGCGACAAGGTGCAGGCCAGGCACATCGCGCAGAAGGTCGGCGCGCCCCTCGTGGCCGGCACCAAGGACCCGGTGTCCGGGGCCGGCGAGGTGGTGGCGTTCGCGGAGGAGCACGGGCTGCCGATCGCGATCAAGGCCGCGTACGGCGGCGGCGGGCGCGGCATCAAGGTGGCCCGCCGCCTGGAGGAGGTCGCCGAGCTGTACGAGTCGGCCGTCCGCGAGGCGGTCGCCGCCTTCGGGCGCGGCGAGTGCTTCGTCGAGCGCTACCTCGACCGGCCCCGCCACGTCGAGACGCAGTGCCTGGCCGACCGCGACGGCAACGTGGTCGTGGTCAGCACCCGCGACTGCTCGCTCCAGCGCCGCCACCAGAAGCTGGTGGAGGAGGCCCCGGCGCCGTTCCTGACGGAGGAGCAGCTCGACATCCTCTACACCAGCTCCAAGGCCATCCTGAAGGAGGCCGGTTACGTCGGGGCCGGCACCTGCGAGTTCCTCGTCGGGCAGGACGGCACGATCTCCTTCCTCGAGGTGAACACCCGGCTGCAGGTCGAGCACCCGGTCAGCGAGGAGGTCTCGGGGATCGACCTGGTGCGGGAGATGTTCCGGATCGCCGACGGCGAGCCCTTGGGCTACGACGACCCGGCGCTGCGCGGGCACTCGATCGAGTTCCGGATCAACGCCGAGGACGCCGGGCGCAACTTCCTGCCCGCACCCGGCACGCTGACCGTCATGCGCGCGCCCTCGGGGCCCGGGGTGCGGCTCGACGCCGGATACGAGGCCGGGATGACGGTGCCGGGGACCTTCGACTCGCTGGTGGCCAAGCTGATCGTGACCGGGCGGACCCGGCGGGAGGCGCTGGAGCGCTCGCGGCGGGCGCTCGCGGAGTTCGAGATCGCGGGCATGCCCACCGTGCTGCCGTTCCACCGGGCCGTCGTGTCCGATCCGGCCTTCGTGTCGTCGCCGTTCTCCGTACACACGCGGTGGATCGAGACGGAGTGGGACAACACCGTCGAGCCCTATGCCGGCGAGGATGCGGCCGGCGAGGCGCCGGCCCGCGAGACGGTCACGGTCGAGGTCGGGGGCAAGCGCCTGGAGGTCGTCCTGCCCGCCGGTCTCGGCGCCTCCGCCACCGCGCCCGCCGCCGCCGGGAAGGCGCCCAGACGCGCCGGTGGCGGGGCGAAGAAGTCGGCGGCGGGCGGAGACTCGCTGGTGAGCCCGATGCAGGGCACGATCGTCAAGGTGGTGGCCTCGGACGGAGACGTGGTGAGCGAGGGCGACACCGTCGTGGTGCTGGAGGCCATGAAGATGGAGCAGCCGCTGACCGCGCACAAGTCGGGCACGATCACGGGCCTGACGGCGGCGGTCGGCCAGACGGTCACCTCGGGCGCCACCATCTGCGAGATCAAGGACACGTAGCCGTCACCTCTTTCGGCCACGATGTGCGCTTGTGCGCCTGCGGACAGGTAGCGTGCCCAGTGAGGAACTTTGCCGACCGCCCGTTCGTCCTCATGGGCGAAGGAGGCTTGCTGCCAATGACCCATTCGCTGCGCCGAGCAGGGGCCGCGGTTGCGGCTCTGATCGCCGGTCTAATCGTCGTTCTTGCGCTGTCCCCTGCCGCCCACGCGGCGGCTCCGCCAGACGCCAACACGGTGGTGTCCACTTGGAAGAAGGATCCGCTCTTCGTGCAGCCCGGTGCGACATTGTCGTCCGACCAGCAGAGCGAGATCCGTGAAGCCCTCGAGGGAGCCAGCAGCAAGATCTACGCTGTGGCGCTTCCCGACGGCACGGTGGACGATGCCACCATTGCGTCTTTCATGACCAGCCTCAACTCCGCGATGAAGGCCGCGAGCGGCCCGTCGGCCACCTATGCCGTGCTCGACGGCACGACGCTCTACGCGGCGTCCTCCTCGATCCGCAGGGAGGGTCTCGCGGGCCAGCTCGCCACGCTGTCCGTCAACGCCAACTCGGGTGACGCCGTGGCCGGCATGAAAGACTTCGCCAACCGCGTCGACTCCGCCGTCAAGGGCAAGACCAGGGCGGCCCTCGACCCGGGCAGCCAGGCCAACCCCGGCGCCGGCGGCACCGCCGCGCTGATCGCCCTGGGCACGCTGGTCGTGGTCGGCGGTGGCGGCTACTTCCTCTACTCCAGCAACAAGAAGAAGAAGCGGGCCATCCAGGACGCCAAGGACCTGGCCGCGGTCAAGGGCACCGTGGAAGAAGACGTCACCAAGCTCGGCGAGGAGATCACCGCCCTCGACACCGACGTCACGCTGGCCGGCCAGGGTGGCAGGCACATCGACGAGTGGCAGACGGCACTCGACTCCTACGAGAAGGCCAAGACCCAGCTCAACTCCGTCCAGCGGGCCGACCAGGTCCGCGAGGTCACGCAGACCCTCGAGGACGGCCGTTACGCGCTGGCCGTGGTGAAGGCCAAGGTCAACAACGACCCGGTGCCCGAGCGGCGCGCGCCCTGCTTCTTCAACCCGCAGCACGGCCCGTCGCTCCGTGACGTCCGCTGGGCGCCGCCCGGTGGCGCGGTCCGCGACGTGCCCGCCTGCAAGATGGACGCGGAGGCCGTGGAGCGCGGCTTCGACCCGCAGATGCGCGAGGTCATGGTGGACGGCCAGCGCAGGCCCTACTACGACGCCGGCCCGGCCTACCAGCCCTACGCCTACGGCTACTACGGCGGCTTCGGCGACATCATGACCGGCATGTTCATCGGCACCATGATGGGCAGCATGCTGGGCGGCGGCTTCGGCGGCTACGGCGCCGGTTACGCGGAAGGCGCCGCCGACGCCGGAGGCGGCGACTTCGGCGGCGGCGACGGCGGCGGCTGGGGTGACTTCGGCGGCGGCGGAGACTTCGGAGGCGGAGACTTCGGCGGCGGCGACTGGTAACGACCCTTTGCGCGAACGCCCCCCCGCGAGACCCTGAACAAGGACCTCGCGGGGGGCGTTTCGCGTCTGTCACCAGCGCTCCACCAGATGCTCCCGCCCGGCGGGCGGCTCGTAGGGCTCCGGCCAGTAGTCGGTGATCCGGCTGATCAGCCCCTCATCTGACATCTCCAGCCACACGCAGGCCTCCTGGCGCTCGGCCCCGACACGGGTGTCGAGCCAGGCGGCCGCGTGGCGCCCGTCGGCGACGACCCGCCGCACCGCCAGGTGCCAATCTCCGGGATATTCGGTGTTGAACTGGAGAAAGGCCGGCTTCCCACGGATTCGCTCGCGGGTCTGCGGCATCTCGTAGACCACGTCCTCGGCGAGCAACGCGCCGAATCCCGCCCAGTCGCGCCGTTCGGCACAGTCGACGTAGGCGTGCACGACCTGCCGGGTCCTCAGGGTCTCGTCCATGCGGCGAACCTAGCGGCGGGCACCGACATTCGGCGGGTTGCCCGCTCGGACGGAGACGACGGGCAGGGCCGTCAGCCGAGAGCGGCCAGCAGTTCGCGTTCGCGCTGGGCGCTGAGGCCGGCGCGGCGGGGGCGGTCCAGGCCCTGCTCGCGTTCCCAGGCCAGCGTGTCGGCCAGCAGTTCCGCGCTTGGCCGGTGGCGCAGGCCCGCGGCCTGGGCGGCGGCGCCGCTGCGCGACGACCAGCCCTCCCAGCCCGGCTCCACCAACCACATCGGCAGCGACTCCTCCCCCATGTACTCGGTGACGTCGTTCGCGAGCAGCCAAGCCGAGTCGGCGGTGACCACCGGGCCGGTGTGCCCGCCGATGGAGCGGGACAGGTCGATCCACTCGCTGAACGGCACTTCGGGGCCGACGGCGTTGTACGTGCCGGCGGTCCCCGCCTCGGCGGCGTCGAGGAGCCAGGCGGTGAGGTCACGCACGTCGATCGCCTGGGTCGAACGGTCCGGGGTGTCGGGGACCAGCATCGGGCCCCGCGGGTCGCGGGCGGCGCGGGCCACCCAGTAGCCGGTGCGTCCGCTGTGGTCGCCGGGGCCACCGATGAGGCCCGCGCGGGCGATGAGGAGGCGGTCGCCCACGGCGGCCTCCGACGCCAGCTCGCAGGCGGCCTTGGCCTCGCCGTACTGCTCGCGGCCGGCCTCGTCCTGGTCGGTGGGGGTGAGGAGGTCCGCGGACTCGTCGGCGCCGGGGGTGGCGTGGGAGGCGTAGGCGCTGACGGAGGAGATGTAGGCCCAGTGCCTGGCCCTGTCTCCGAGGGCGTCGAGCGCCCCGCGGACGAAGCCGGGCTGCCAGGACACCTCGACGACCGCGTCCCATTCACGGCCCCGCAGCGGTTCGTACGCCGACGGGTCCCGCCGGTCGGCGGCCACCAGCGTCGCGCCGTCCGCGACCTTCCCGCTTTCGCCGCGGGCCAGGCACGTCACCTGATGACCGCGGTCGATCGCCTGGCGCGACAGCTCTCGTCCCACCCATGCCGTCCCGCCCAGAACCAAGATATTCATCTGGCCATCCAAGCACCGCAAAAATGGACATCAAGGCGAATTCGCTGACAGCCGACACAGGGCCGGGCGCAGGCGGTGCGCACCGGCCGGCGGCTGCGAGGCGAGGGAATCGGCCAGGTGTACGCGAGCACGCCACCCGGGCCCGCCGGACGGCCGGGCTCAGCGTCCTTTGGGGGCTGGGCGGGAAGGTCTGGGGTTCGCCACTGCCGCACGCGGTGCCGTTCACCGTCGAGGCGGACAGGCGGTCATGGCGCTGCCCCGCCTGGCCGGGCGGGACAGCAGAATGACTGGTGTGATCTATCTTGCTCAAGGGCCGCGGGTGGCCATCCGGTACATCAGCCTGCAGGACTTCGAGGAGCTGGCGATCCTGCACAAGGAAAGTGCCGAGATGTTCGCCCGGTGGATGCCCGGCTCGCCCATCGTCACGTACGAGGACTTCGAGGGCTATCTGGCCAGGTTCGACGGGCCCCTGCACGAAGGGTTCCTGATCTGCCTGCGTGACACCGGCGCGATCGTCGGCCGGGTCAACGTCAACAACATCGTCAGGGGCACCCACCAGAGCGCGACCATCGGCTACTCCGCCTACGCCTCCACCACCGGCCACGGCTATCTGACCGAGGGCCTGAAGCTGCTGGTCGCGTACGCGTTCGGCGAGATGGAGCTGCACCGTCTCGAGGCCAACATCCAGCCGTCCAACACCGCCTCCCTGCGCCTGATCGAGCGCGTCGGCTTCGAGCGCGAGGGCTGCTCGCGCAACTTCCAGTACGTCGACGGGGCCTGGCGCGACCACGAGCGCTGGGCCATCACGGCCGAGATGGTCATATGAGCGAGCCGCCGGCCGTCCGGGAGACGGCCCGCGTGCTGCTGATCGACGCCGCCGGCCGGACCCTGCTCTACCGGGGACGGCTGCTGCAGGTCGAGGACCCGCCGTACGCCTGGTTCACGCCGGGCGGAGGCGTCGATCCCGGGGAGAGCCCGCGGCAGGCGGCGGCCAGGGAGCTGAAGGAGGAGCTCGGGCACGCCGTGACGCCCGAGGCGCTCGGCGAGGTGGTGGCGACCAGCGAGGGCGGCTGGTCGCTGGGCGGGCGGCGGTTCTTCTCCCGCGACGTCTACTTCGCGCTGCGCGTGGACGGGCTGGAGGTCGACACCTCCGGCATGGACGCCGAAGAGCGCGCGGTGACCGACCGCTTCCAGTGGTGGACGGCGGCCGAGCTGCCGTCAGCCGACGAGCCCGTGGTGCCGAGGGGGCTCGGCCCGCTGCTGGAGCGGCTCGTCGCCGGTGACCGGCCGGTCGAGCCGGTCATCCTGCCGTGGCACCTGCCGGACGGCCAGGAGCCCTGACCGCCACCGGCCGGTACGGGCCGGGGTGGCGCATCGCCCAGACCGTGCCCCGCATGATGGCCTCCTTGAACGCGGCCGAGGCCCGGCCGGTCATGATGGCGTCGAGGGGGCTGTCGTCGGCGCGCGTGAACTGGGTGACGCCGTCGCGAGGGCCCAGGCTGACGTTCTGCCATACGTAGCGGAACCGGGCCCTACGCGGCTCCCGGCCGGTCAGCAGGTCGGCCACGGCCTCGCCCGCGTACATGCCCATGGGCAGGCTCGTCTGGCAGGCCATGCGGGTCACGCGGCCCTCCCTGTCCGTCGCGGCGGCGTCGCCGACGCCGAACACCTCCGGGTGCGAGAGCGAGCGCAGGGAGCGGTCCACGAGCATGCGGCCGTGCTCGTCGGTGGCCAGCCCGGCGGCGGCGGCCAGCCCGGGGACGCGGAACCCGGCCGCCCACACCACGGTCTCGGCGGGCAGCTCGTCCCCGTCCGCCAGCAGCACGCCGCCGGGCCCCACCTCGCGCACCGGCGCGTGCTCGCGCACGACGACGCCCATGCGGGCGAACGTCCGGCGCAGGTGGCGGCGGGCCCCGCCGGAGAGCCCCGCGCCAACGAGGCCGGCGGGGTACGCGTGCGCACGCACCCCCGGCACGGCGTCCGGGTCCGAGCCGCTCCCCAGGGCGTAGACGAGCACGTCGTAGCCCAGCTCGTACGGCGCCGCGTCCAGGCGTACCGTCCTGGCCTCCGCGTCGATGCCCACGGCCCTGGCCACCACCAGCTCGATCCCGGTCCCTTCCAGCAGCCCGGCCAGCGGCAGGTCGGGCAGCCGCCGGCCCGCCGCGAGCTGGTGCAGGCGCACCCGCTCCACGAACCGGTCGGCCGCGTTGACCAGCGTCACCCGGACGTCACCTGCCCGCCCGCCCCCCAGCCGGCGGGCGGCGCGCTTGGCCGCCCCCAGCCCGGCGTATCCGGCTCCTAGCACCACGATGTGGTTCGTCATGGTTCCTCCAGTCGAGTCCCCACTTGAACCGGTGAGCCGGATCGTCCGTGACAGTCCTGGTCTGTGACAAGGCTCACATGAGCTGCGCGGTGGCGTAGGCGAGCTTGGCGGGGCTCACGATCGTCCGGATCCCGCTCACCCGCCCGTCCTCGATCTCCACGGCCAGGACCGCCAGCAGCCCGCCGGACCGATCGGCGGGCGTGCCGGTCAGGAGACCGGCCGGGTCGTGGACGAGCACCGCGGGCGCGCCGTTGATCTCGGCGACCTCGATCGCCAGCCCGGCCGCCTCCGGCCGGAGGCTGAATCCGCGCAGGTAGCGCGCCACCTTCTCCCGGCCCTCGACGGGCCTGCGCGCCGCCGTCGTGCCGCCGCCGTCGGCCCAGGCGACCACGTCGTCGGCGAGCAGCCGCGCAAGCGCCTCGACGTCGCCGTTCACGGTCGCCGCGAGGAAGCTCCGCACGATCCGCCGGTGCTGCTCGGCGTCGCTGTCGAACCGCTTGCGCGGCTCCCCCACGTGCGTCCTGGCCCGGCGGTACGACTGCCGCGAGTGCGCCTCCTCGATGCCGAGGATCTCGGCGATCTCCGCGTGGCCGTGCCCGAACGCCTCCCGCAGCACGAACACCGCCCGCTCCACCGGGCTCAGCCTCTCCAGCAGGACGAGCAGGCCCATGGAGACCGACTCGCGCTGCTCGACGGTCTCCAGCGGGCCGAGCGCGCCGCCGCCGGTGACGACCGGCTCGGGCAGCCACGGCCCCACGTAGCTCTCACGCCGCACGCGGGAGGAGGTGAGCTGGTTGAGGCACAGGTTCGTGACGACCTTGGTCAGCCAGGCCGCGGGCACCTCGACCGGCCCGGCGTGACTCCAGCGCAGGTACGCCTCCTGCACCATGTCCTCGGCCTCGGCGGCGGACCCGAGCAGCCGGTACGCCAGCCCGAACAGCCGCGGCCGCAGCCCCTCGAACACCTCCACCGAGTCCACCCGACCGATGCTAGGTCAGCCCTCCTCCGGGAAGCCGCCCGGGCTCGTCCACCACCCATGACCTTCACCCGGAGCCGGGTTCGGAGTTCCCGGCCTGGCAGGATCGACCCCGTGAGCTTCGCGCCCCCACCGCAGACCGCCGCCTGGCGGCACATCACCGCCCGCACGGGCTTCGAGGTCGTCTACTTCCGCCCGCTGGAGGGCGGCCACCATGTCGAGGGCTGCACGACGGCGGCCGAGGACGGCCTGACCTGGGCCGTTGACTACGCGATCGACGTGGACGCCACCTGGACCACCCGCCGCGCCCGGATCAGGAGCCGGTCGGCGGCGGGCGCCCGCAACACGCTCCTGGAGGCGGACGGGGCCGGCGGCTGGCTGGTCGACGGCGAGCGGGCCCCGCACCTCGACGGCTGCCTCGACGTGGACCTGGAGTCGTCGGCGATGACCAACGCGTTCCCCGTGCACCGGCTCGGCCTGGCGGTCGGGGCCGGGGCACCCGCCCCCGCGGCCTACGTGCGCGCCCTCGACCTCGCCGTCGAGCGGCTCGACCAGGACTACGCGCGGGTCTCCGACCGGTGCTACGACTACGCGGCGCCGGTGTTCGGCGTCGCGTGCCGGCTGGTCTACGACGAGTCCGGCTTCGTCCTGGATTATCCCGGCCTGGCCGCACGCGTGCTCGACCTTGGACGCGCCGGGTCGTGACGCGCCGAGGTCCGTCCGTGGTGAGGAGCGCTCTCAGGGGCCGAGGTCTTCGGGGGCTGCTCGAAGCGCCCGCCCAGCTCACGTCGTCTTCATGACCGTGAACGAGTAGGGGGCCCAGGGGCCGGTCAGCCGCAGGTCCACGCCGTCGCCTCCCAGGGTGCCCGCCAGGGCGGCGAACTCGGCGGCGCGGGCGTCGTCCACCAGGTACGCGCCGTTGAGCAGCATCCAGTCGCCCCGGCCGGACAGGCGGAGGTTCTGGGCCCGGTGGCGGTGAGACGCGGCGGCCAGGGCGGACAGCGCCCGGTGGACGTCGTCGGCACGGCGGCCGGCCTGGCCGCGGGCTTGACCGCGGGCGTGTTCCCGGGCGTACAGGCCGGCCCGGCGGCGGTGGTGGTGGCCGGTGGCCGGTTCGCCGGTGTGCGCCTCCACCGCGACCCGGGGCTTCCCTGCTGGGGCGGCGTAGGCCTTGACGCCCCATTCGCGGCGGCCCGTGACGCGTTCGAGCATCCGCAGGAAGTCGTCCCCGCGCCGGTCGAGCAGGTCGCGTACCTGGTCGTCGTGCTCGTACACGGTGACGAGCCGGATCGGGGCGGCGGTGGTGGCGGCGGCCACGGCGTCCACGACGCGGCGGTGGGCGCGGGCCGTCTCGGCCAGCCAGTCGAGGTCCTCCAGGGACCGGCGCGGGGGCGCGGCGCCGAACCGCTCCAGCGGCACCGTGCTCACGTAGGCGACCAGGCCGGGCCGGGTCACCGTACGCACGGCGCCGCCCGCCACGCCGGGCGGGCAGGCGGGCAGCGGATCACGGGCCACCGCGTAGAGGTAGGTCCCCTCGGACATCGTCCTTCTCCCGTCCCCCTTCGAACTCACGTCGGCCGACTTGCCCAGGAAAAACCGACAGGGAACCGTAAAAGTCGAAAAATCCGACAGGCTTTGACGCACGTGACGCGAGCGGCTGAATACCTGCCGCAAACTTGGCGCGAGGAGGCGTTTGCCTCAGGTGCTGGCGCGGACCACCAGCAGAGGTGTGAGCAGGGTCGACTCGGGCACCGCGCGGCCCTCCAGCTTGTCCATGACCAGCCGTACGGCCTCCCTGCCCACCTCTTCCGCCGGGATCAGCACGGAGGTGAGGGGCGGGCCGGCCCGGTCGGCCACGTCGTCGGGGCAGATCGCCACCACCGCCACGTCGTGCGGCACCCGCCGGTCGAGCTGGCGCAGCGCGGCCAGCACGTGCCCGACGGCGGCCTCGTTGTGCACGACCAGGCCGGACAGGCCGGGCCGGTCGAGGAGGAGGTCGCGGACGGTCTCGTACACCTCGTCGAACGTCTCCTCGCAGGGCAGCGCCACGCCCTTGAGGCCGTGGTCGTCCAGGGCGTCCACGAAGCCCTCCCTGGTGCGGGTGGCGAAGCCGGTGCCCCGGTCGTACACGACCGACGGGGCCCCGAGCAGCGCGATCTCCTCGTGGCCGCGCTCGGCCAGGTGCGTCACGCATTGCGCGCCCGCGGCGGCGAAGTCGAGGTCGACGCAGGTCAGCCCGGCCGGCTCGGCGGGGAAGCCGATGAGGACGCTCGGCTCGGGCAGCTCACGCAGCAGCGGCACCCGGCGGTCGTCCAGCTCGACGTCCATGAGCACCAGCGCGTCCACCAGCGCGCTCGCCGCCACCCGGCGGATGCCCGCGGTGCCCTCGTCGGCGGTCAGCAGCAGCACGTCGTGGTCGAAGCGCCGGGCCGCCGTGACGACGGCGCTGGCGAAGCGCATCAGGACGGGCACGTGCATGCCGGCCCGCAGCGGCAGCACCAGCGCGATCACGTTGGAGCGCTTGCTGGCCAGGGCGCGGGCGCCCGCGTTGGGGTGGTAGCCGAGCGCGCTGATGCTGTCGAGCACCCGCCGCCTGGTGTCGGCCGAGATCGTCCGCTTGCCGCTGAGCACGTAGGAGACCGTGCTCACGGCCACGCCCGCGTGTTTGGCGACCTCGGCGATCGTCACCGTGCGCCCGCTCAAGCCCCGGCTCCGAAGTCGAGGCGGGTCAGCGTCACTCCGTCGTTCTCGAACACCACATAGAGATCGTGCACCCCGTCCACGGTCTCGAGCGCTGACGTGATGGCGTGATAGCCGTACCGGTCGGTCCGCGGCACCGGGAAGGCGGCCAGGGAACGGCCGTAGAGGGGGTCGCCGAGACGGATGGTGATCATGCCGCCCTCGGTGCTGCCCGCCGTGGCCACGCAGGTCGCGTGGCCGGTCAGGTCCACCTGCCGGAACAGGATCCAGGCGCCCTCGGCGTCGGAGCGCACGGCGTCGCCGTCCGTCCTGGTCTCGTCCACGAAGGTGATCGCGTCGTACTCGTCGTGACAGGCGGCCCGCAGCGGCCCGCGCTGCGGCGGGACGGTGTCGCCCTCGACCTCGAAGCGGGCGCTCAGGCGCACGTCGGTGGCGCTGCGGCCGGCCATGAGCTGGTGCGGCGCGCTCTCCACGACGAACCTGCTCCTGGTCACGTCCCAGAACGCCAGCTCGGCGACGGGCAGCCGGAGCGTGACGGTACGGCTCTCGCCCGGCTCCAGCCGGACCCGCTCGAACCCGCGCAGGCGGCGCAGCGGCTGCTTGACGCGGGAGCGCTGCTGGTGGGTGTAGAACTGGACGACCTCGACGCCGGGGCGCGCACCCGTGTTCGTGACCGTGGCCTCGGCGTGCAGGACGCCGTCGGTGAGCCGGACGCGCAGGTCCGCGTACTCGAACGTGGTGTAGCTGAGGCCGTGGCCGAAGGGGTGCAGCGGGACGCCCCGGAAATACTGGTACGTGGCGTCGGAGGCGATGATGTCGTAGTCGAGCAGGTCGGGCAGCTCCTGCTCGGAGCGGTACCAGGTCTGGGTGAGACGGCCCTGCGGATCGGCGTCGCCGAACAGCACCTCGGCCAGCGCGTGGCCGTACTCCTGGCCGCCGTGCGCCGACCACAGCACCGCCGGCACCTCGCCGTCGGTCCAGGTCAGCGGGTAACCGCTGGAGATGACCAGGACCGTACGCGGGTTCGCCTTGCGCACGGCCCGCACCACCGCGTCCTGCCCGGGGGCCAGGGCCAGCGTCATGCGGTCCTCGGTCTCGCGGCCGTTGACGAGCGGATGGTCGCCGACCACCACGACCGCCACGTCGGCCTCCCCGGCCAGCCGGGCGGCCTGCTCGGTGCCGCTCCTGACCACGTCCATGGCCAGCCACACGGCCTGGTCGGCGTCGTCCACCAGGCGCAGCACGCCGTCCTCGCCGGCGCCGACGTAGCAGCCGGTCGAGACGTGGCGCAGGGCGAGCGTGCCGCGCGGGCGCTCCTCCATCCGGAACGTCTGGCGCACCTCCCACCCGTTCGGCCCCGGCTGGTCGTTGACCAGCGTGACCTCGTCCACGGACACGAACCGGCCGGTCGTGACGGAGCGCAGCGCGTACGCGCCGCCGCCCCAGTCGAACAGGTCGAACAGCCCCGCCTCCGCGGCCCCGACGCCGAGCGGCCCGCCCGCCGGGTCCGCGGTCACCGGGCCGGCGTCGGTGGTCAGCGTCACCCGGTCCACGGCCTCGCAGAACACGGTCTCGCACCGCTCGGCCAGCCCGCCCCGGGCGGTGACGGCGTAGGGCAGCGTGCCGCTGTACCAGTCCTCCATGAGCGTGTCGCCGAGCTGCCCGATCACCGCGACCCGGGTCACGTCCTGGAGCGGCAGCAGACCGTCGTTCTCCAGCAGCACGAACGAGCGCCGCGCCGCCTCCCTGGCCAGCGCCTGGTGCTCGGGGCAGTTGACCACGTTGTCGTTGATCTCGTCGTACGGCGTCGCCGGGTCGAACTCGCCCAGCCGGAACCGGATCGACAGCGCGTGCCGCACGGCCTCGTCCACGTCGGTCTCGGCCAGCAGGCCCGCGGCGAGCGCGGTGCGCAGGTGCCCGAGCGTGGCCTCCGAGCGGTCGTCGTCCTGGGTGAAGCTGTCCAGCCCGGCCTTGACCGCGTGCGCGTACGCCTCGGGCAGCGTGTCGTGGTAGCCCTGGGGCGCGGTGAGGTTGCCCGGCGCGTACGCGTCGCTGACGATCAGCAGGTCGTCCGGCGCCCAGGCCCGCAACTCCTGGGCGATCAGCGGGCTGAGGTGCGCGGGCCGGCCGTTGACCAGGTTGTACGAGGGCATCACGGCCACCGCCACGCCCTCCTCGATGGGTTTGCGGAAGGCCGGCAGCTCGTACTCGTACAGAACCCGTGGTGGCAGGTTGCTCGACGTCGTGCACCGGTCGGTCTCGTTGTTGTAGGCCAGGAAATGCTTGAGCGTGGGGGCCGTCTTCAGGGTTTCGGGAGCGCTCCCACAAAGCCCGCGCGCGTACGCCGTGGCCATGACCGAGGTCAGCCACGGATCCTCGGAGTAACCCTCCTCGTTGCGCCCCCACCGGGGGTCGCGCAGCGGGTTGACCACGGGAGCCCACACGTTGAGCCCCGCGCCGGCCGGATCCTTGTGGTGGAAGGCCAGCACCTCGTCGCCGGTCGCCGCGCCGACCCTGCCTACGAGGTCGAGGTCCCACGTCGAGGCCAGCCCGATCGCCTGCGGGAACACCGTCGCGGGGCCCAGCCAGGCCAGGCCGTGCAGCGCCTCGGTGCCCGTGCGGAACGCGCCCATCCCCAGCCGCTCGACCGGGGCCTGGTGCTGGTGCAGCAGGCCCACTTTCTCCTCGAGAGTGAGCCTGCGCAGGAGGTCGTCGATCCGGTCGTGAAGGGGGGCCGCTGGGTCACGGAAGGGGGGTTCTTGCATGATCATCCCTCTGAGAGTGTCGAAGCGCTTCGACGACCGGCCTGGGGAAGTTACGCGGACATTTCGGTGGGTTGACTGAAGGGTGCACGTCCCCGTGACCAAGGTCAAGGGATTCGCGCGAATCCTCCCGGCAATCTTCCCGAATCGATCGAGTCGAGAACGCGGGCCGCGCCCCCCAGCGCGGCGGCGTCGTGACCCAGCGTCGAGGCCACCACCTGGCAGCCACCGGCCTCGGCGGCGATGACGCGGTCGGCCAGCTCCTCCTGGATCGCGGGCAGCAGCCAGGGCGCCAGCGGG
The DNA here is from genome assembly GCF_040654715.1 of Nonomuraea sp. NPDC050643. NCBI lineage: Bacteria > Bacillati > Actinomycetota > Actinomycetes > Streptosporangiales > Streptosporangiaceae > Nonomuraea > Nonomuraea sp. NPDC050643. Next base: position 146,977 of record NZ_JBFAIM010000005.1, read on the forward strand.
ACGTAGTAGCCGCCGAGGATCAGCACCTCGGGGTTGAGCAGGTTGACCAGGATCGACACGCCCTTGCCCAGGTTCGCGCCCACGGAGTCGAGCGTGGCCACGGTGCCCGGGTCGCCCGCCCGCGCCAGGCGTACGACCTCCTCGATCTCGACCTGGATCTCCGCCGGTGAGGGGTCCTTGCTCTGGAGCACGGCGCCGATCCCCGCCATGGCCTCCAGACACCCGCGCCGGCCGCAGTGGCACTCGGGGCCTTCGGGGTCGAGCTGGACGTGGCCGATCTCGCCGCTGTAACCGAGGCCGCCGCGCCGGAGCCGGCCGTCCAGGATGACGCCCGCGCCCACGCCGATCTCCCCGGTGAGATAGACCAGGTCGGAGGCCCCCGAATGGGCGCCGAAGCGCTGCTCGGCCAGGGCCGCGAGGTTGGCGTCGTTGTCGACCTGGATCGGGAAGCCGGGATCGCGCAGCGCCTTGGCCAGGTCACCGCCGATGTCGGCGTCGCGCCAGCCGAGGTTGGGCGCGATGCGCACGGTGCCCTGGACGTCGACCAGCCCCGGCACCGCCACGGCCAGGCCGAGCACCTGGCGCTCCTCCTTGGCCATCCGGCTGACCACCCGCCGGACGATGGCCCCGACGCCCGCCATACCCTGGTTGACCGAGTCGCCCGCCGAGAACGAGCGCCGCCACGTCAGCAACCGCTCCCCCGCCAGGCCGGTGGCCACGGCGGAGACGGAGTCGACGTTGATCTCGACCCCGATGGCCGCGTAGGGCGAGCCGTCGAGGACGAGCATCGTGGCCGGCCGGCCGACCCGGTTCTCCGTCAGCCCGGTCTCGCGGACCAGCCGCCGGTCGATGAGGTCCGCGACCAGACTGGACACCGTCGCCTTGTTCAGCCCGGTGGAGGCCGCGATGTCGGCGCGCGAGCACGGGGCGTGCTCGCGGACGAACCGCAGCACGACCGCGAGGTTGGTGGCCCGTACGTCGGCGAAGTCGGCCGGCTGAGGGCCGGTCGTAGAAGTGATCAAAATCAGCCCCGTTCCCGCCAAGAAGTGACCCCAGCATGCCGCATAGCGGGCTCCCTTCACCAACCAGAGACCCGCTCGGCGACGCGCCGCGCGGATCTCTCATTGGCACCAACCTGTGACCATCGAAGCGTCTTGTGGCTACGGTCACAGTCTACTAATTTGTTTGGCCGGAATACCAACTAATTTTCAAAGGCACCCCCCACTCGAAGAAAGGAGCGGGCGATGCCAATCTCCCCGAGTCGCCGCGGGTTCCTCGGCCTGGTCGGAGCGAGCGTTCTGGTCGCGGGCTGCGCCGAGAAGAGACAGGTGTCCAAGGGCACGGCCGTGGCCGCGGACAAGCTCAAGAGCCTGGTTCCGACCAAGATCCCGTTCCAGATCCCCGGACTGAAGCCCGACCTGCCCGGCAGCGAGTTCGTCGCGCCCGGCTTCCTGACCCGCCCGGCCGACATGGTGCAGGCCGTCACCACCAAACCGCTGACCAGCGGCAAGGAGGTGACCGCGATGACGCCGCTGTGGGGCACCGTGCCCCCGGGGCTGGGCGCCAACTCCTACTACGACACCGTCAACGAGCGCCTCGGCGGGACCGTCCGGTTCAACATCTCAGACGGCAACACCTACGGGCAGAAGCTCAGCACGGTCCTGGCCAGCGGCGACGTGCCGGAAATGGTCATGGTCCCGAACTGGGAGCTCATCAAGATCGCCCACTTCACCGAGGCGGCCAACAAGCTCTTCGCCGACCTGTCGCCGTACCTGGCCGGGGACAAGGCCAAGGAGTTCCCGCTGCTGGCCAACTACGACACCGCCGCCTGGCAGTACGGCGTCTTCGGCGGCGTCCTGCAGGGCATCCCGTGGCAGAACGACCCGTTCCCCTTCGCCACCTTCGTCCGCCAGGACATCCTGCAGGAGCTCGGCCTGCAGCACCCCAGGAGCGGCGACGACCTCGTCACGCTCGGCAAGGCGATCACCGACCCCAAGAAGAAGCGTTGGGCGTTCGGCGGCGGCCTGGAGCAGGAGCTCCAGCGGGCCTTCGGGGCGCCGCGCGAGTGGCGCAAGAAGAGCGACGGCACGCTCGAGTACAAGTACGAGACCGCCGAGTGGGCCACCCACATCGAGTTCATGACCAAGCTCTTCGACGCCGGCTACATCCACCCGGACATCGTGGCCAACAAGGACGCCGACAACAAGGGCATCTTCGGCAGCGGCGAGATGATCGTCTACCGTGACGGGCTCGGCGCCTGGCACGAGGCCCTGGGCCGCTTCCAGGCCGACAACCCGAAGTTCGACATGCAGATCGTCGACCCCTACCCCGCGCACGCGGGCGGCACCCCGATCATGTGGCGCAACGAGCCCGCCAGCATGTTCGTCTTCATCAAGAAGGGCCTCGGCGACGCCCGCACCCGCGAGCTGCTCGCGCTGTCCAACTGGGCCTCGGCGCCGTTCGGCACGCAGGAGTACGAGCTGGTCTTCAACGGCGTCGAGGGCAAGCACTACACGATCGACGGCGGCAAGGTGAAGCAGACCGCGCTCGGGCGCAAGGAGGTCGCGCCCACGTACATGTTCCTGTCGGGCCGCCCGAACGCCAACGAGAAGAGCCAGTACGAGGGCCTCGTCCAGAGCCTGTGGGACTGGTCGACCAAGGCGTCGAAGCTCCTGGAGAACGACCCGTTCGTGGGGATCCGGGTGGAGACGCCCTCCAAGATGGCCGGGCTGGCCACGCCCACCGAGGACAAGATGCAGGAGATCTTCCGCGGCAAGCGCCCGGTCTCCGAGTGGCCCAAGATCGTCAAGGAATGGCAGGACCAGGGTGGGAACGAGGCCCGCGAGTTCTACATGAAGGTCGCGCGCGAGAACGGCAGGTTGTAACACCCATGAGGAGTCTCGCATGGGCGCGGTGACCACCAAGCGGCCCGTCCGGCGCGGCGCGTCCCCGTCCGGACCGGCCGCCGCGTCACACGAGCCGACCTGGCGGGCCAAGCTGCGCAGGGACTGGCCCCTGCTGGTCATGAACCTGCCGATGCTGCTGGTCGTCCTGGCCTTCTGGTGGATCCCGGCGCTCGGCAACGTGATCGCCTTCCAGGACTACAACCCCTACACCGACGGCATCCTCGGCAGTCCGATCATCGGCTTCACGAACTTCGCGCTGCTCTTCGAGGACCCCCAGTTCCTGCGCGCGATCGCGAACACCCTGTCGATCACCGCCTTCCAGCTCATCTTCTACTTCCCCGTGCCGATCATGCTGGCGCTGCTGCTGAACAGCCTCGCCTCGGCCCGCCTGAGGGCGTTCGTCCAGGGCGTCGTCTACATGCCGTTCTTCTTCTCCTGGGTGCTGGTCGTGGCCATCTTCCAGCAGATGTTCGGCGGGGCCGGCCTGCTGGCGCAGATCCTGCGGGAGAACGGCCGCGACGCCGTCGACTGGATGACGAACTCCGACACGTTCATCCTGCTCATCACCTCCCAGACCATCTGGAAGGACGCCGGCTGGGGCGCGATCGTCTTCCTGGCCGCGCTGAGCACCATCGACCCCAACCTGTACGAGGCCGCCGCCGTGGACGGAGCCCGCCGGTGGCGGCGCATGTGGCACATCACGCTGCCCGGCCTGCGGCCGGTGATCGTCCTGCTGCTGATCCTGCGGCTCGGCGACGCCCTGAACGTCGGGTTCGAACAGTTCATGCTGCAGCGCAGCGCCGTAGGCAGCTCGGCGTCCGAGGTGTTCGACACGTTCGTCTACTGGTCGGGCCTGCGTACCGGCGACCTCGGGTACGGGGCCGCGGCCGGGCTGTTCAAGGGCCTGGTGGGGCTGCTGCTCATCGTGGCGGCCAACCGGGTGGCGCACGCGTTCGGCGAGCGAGGAGTGTATTCACGGTCATGACGGGACTGACATCCAAGCTCCGCCCCGGAAAACCGACCGGCCCCGGGAAGCAGACGGAGGCCGGCGGCGGGAGGCCGGCGCAGGCCGGCCGCGGGAAGCCGGCCGGGCCCGGCCGTGGGAAGCCGGCGGGGCTGGCGCCCTGGGAGGAACGGCCCTCACCGGTCGGGCAGCTCGGCAAGGGCACGCTGGTGACGCTGATCGTCACGGTCGTGCTCGGGCCGCTCTACACGATCCTCCTGACCAGCCTCAGCTCCTCCGCCACCGTCAACAAGGCGGGCGGGCTCGTCCTCGTGCCGGACGGGATCACGTTCGAGGCGTACCGGCAGATCTTCTCCGACACCGTGGTCAGCCGGGCCGTACTGGTCAGCACCGGCGTGACCGTCGTGGGCACGCTGATCAGCGCCGGGGTGAGCATCCTGGGGGCATATTCGCTGTCGCGCCCCGGCTCGTTCCTGCACCGGCCGCTGCTGTTCAGCGTGCTGCTGATGTTCGTGTTCTTCCCCGGCATCATCCCGGTGTACCTGATGGTGAGCGGGCTGGGCCTGAAGGACAGCTACTGGTCGCTGATCCTGCCGACGGCGATCTCGGCGTTCAACGTGGTGGTGCTGCGCTCGTTCTTCATGAACATCCCCGGGGAGGTCCTGGACAGCGCCCGCATCGACGGGGCCGGCGAGTTCCGCATCCTGTGGCGGATCGTACTGCCGATGTCGAAGGCGGTGACGGCGGTGGTGGCGATGTTCTACGCGGTCGGCTACTGGAACGCGTGGTTCAACGCGATGCTGTACATCGACGACACGCGCAAGTGGCCGCTGGCGCTGATCCTGCGCCAGTACGTGGTGGACTCGAACCCACTGCCGGCGGCGACGGCGGGCGTGACGGGCGACGCACCCCCGACCCTGGCCATCAAGATGGCGATCGTGGTGATCGCCGTGGTCCCGGCCTTGATCATGTACCCGCTGGTGCAACGCCACTTCACCAAGGGCGTGATCGTGGGAGCGGTCAAAGGCTGAAAACGCGCTCCTCACTCGGGCATCCTTCCCAACCCGGCCCACCCGTCACCCGGCTACCGGGCGGGCCGGCGGAACCCCACCTACTTCACGATCACGACCCGCCCGTCGCACCGGGCTCGCGGCAGGCCCCGCGTGGCCGATGGGTGTCAGAGGGGGTTGAGGCGGGCTTTGAGGAGACAGAACTCGTTGCCTTCCGGGTCGGCCAGGACGTGCCACTGCTCCTGCCCCGTCTGGCCGATGTCGGCCCGGCGGGCACCGAGCTTCAGAAGGCGTTCGAGTTCGGCGTCCTGATCGCGGTCGGTGGCGTTGACGTCGATGTGCAGCCGGGATTTCCCCTGCTCCGGCTCATCCCTGCGGCTGAGGATGATCGTCGGCTGCGGACCGCCGAACCCTTCGCGCGGCCCGATCTCCAGCGTGCCGTCGTCCTCGCGATCGAGCACGACGAAGTCCAGGACCTCACACCAGAACCGCGCCAGCACCTCAGGGTCGCGGCAACCGAGCACGAGCTCACTGATACGACATGCCATTGACGAAAACCTCCTCATGGCTCCCAGCAGCCAGAACAATCCCGCGACCGTACCAAACGAGGCCCGCACCGCGTGCACCCGCGGACGAAGAGGAAGCCGCAGACCTCCACGAAACCGGCGTCGATCAGGGGCGGGCGCCTTCTCCGCGGATCTCTGTCAGGGGTGGCGGCTAGCATGCCCACCATGTCCTCCCGATCAGGCGCGGCCCGGAGTCCGTTCCCCGAGGATGCCCTGGTGGGCGTTGGCGTGGACCAGTCGGCCGGCGGGCGACCTGGCGTTCGGCGAGCCGGTGGGGGTGCCACGGACCGGCCGCACCGATCGGGTGTGGGCGATGGCGACCGCGGTCGTGGACGACCGGCCGGTGGCGATCTTCGCCGGTGGCGACAACGGGATCGTACGAGTGTGTGATCTGGTGTCCGGTCAGCGGGTCGGCGAGCCGTTCAGAGGCCACACCGACTGGGTGACGGCGATCGCGACGGCGGTGGTGGAGGGGCGGCCGGTGGCCCTCTCCGGCAGCGACGACCACACGATACGGATGTGGGACCTGTCGTCGGAGCGGCGGGCCGACGAGACCGCCGGCCGTCAGGGTGTGGGACGTGTCCACCGGGAAGCAGGTCGGTGATCCGCTCACCGGGCACACCGACGGGGTCACCGCGGTCGCCACCTCGCCTGTCGGCGGCCGTCCGACACTGGTCACCGGCGGATCCGACAAGGCCGTCCGCGTATGGATCTCGGCTCGGGGACGCGGACGGCCGGGCCGTTCACCGGTCATACCGACGCCGTCCGCATGGCTGCCGTGGTGGCGTTCGATGGTCGGCCGGTGGTCGTGACCGTCGGCCACAACGGCGCCCTCAAGGTGCTCGACCTCACCCCCGACCGGTCGACGACCACCTCCGCCGAGGACCGGGAGGGTGGCTCCGTGCGGCACCTCGCCGTCACCACCATGGGCGACCGGCCGGCCGTGATCATCGCCGGCGACGACGGCACCGTGAAGATCTGGGACGTGGCCACGGGCAACGCCCTCGGCGAACTTCCCACGGAGCAGGAAGCCTGGTTATGCAGCAGGTCGATGACGAGCGGGAAACTCCCGCGATGACGCGGTCCTCTTGACAGCCGGGAGGGCCGGGCAGAGCGTGGCGATCACACGCGTCGTCTGAGGGGGCCCGCCATGGCCGTACACGAGATCCGCATCAACCCCGCCCTCCCCCTTCGCGACGAGCCCGGCACCGGCCACAACCGCTGGCATCCGGACATCCCGCCCGTCGTACGCTGCGAGCCCGGCGACGAGGTCGTCATGGAGACCAGAGACGCCTTCGACGGCCAGATGGGCCCGGACGCCACGCTGAAGACCGTCGAGGCCCCTGACCTCGACGTGGTGCACCCGCTCACCGGCCCCGTGTACGTGGAGGGCGCGCAGCCCGGCGACCTGCTGGAGATCGAGATCATCGAGGTCGCCCCGGCCGGCTACGGCTACACCGTGCAGGTGCCCGGCTTCGGGTTCCTGCGCGATGTGTTCCCCGAGCCGTTCATCGTGCGCTGGCGGCTCGCGGAGGGCTGGGCGGAGTCGGAGGACCTGCCGGGGGTGCGGATCCCGGCGGCGCCGTTCATGGGCACGATCGGGCTGTCACCCGGGCACGCCTCGCTGGCCAGGATCACCGCGCGCGAGCAGGCGGCGCTCGAACGCGGCGGTTTCGTGCTGCCGCCCTCCCCCGCCGGGGCCGTGCCCGCCGTCACGGGGGCCACGGGGCTGCGGACGATCCCGCCGCGCGAGCAGGCGGGCAACGTCGACATCAAGCAACTCGGGGCCGGGACCCGGCTGTACGTGCCGGTGGACACGCCCGGGGCGCTGTTCTCCGCCGGGGACGCCCACTTCGCGCAGGGCGACTGCGAGGCGTGCGGGACGGCCATCGAGATGAACGCCACGCTCCGGGTGCGCTTCAGGGTGCACGCCGGGGAGGCGGCGGCGAAGGGCATCAGGGGGCCGCGGTTCGCGCGGACGGACTACTGGGTGGCGGCGCCGTTCGCGGCCCCGCGCCGGTTCTACGCCACCACCGGGATGTCGGTGAGCCGGGACGGCGAGGTGGTGGCCGAGGACGCGACGCTGGCGGCCCGCAACGCGCTGCTGGAGATGATCGACCATCTCGGGGACCGGGGGTGGAGCGCGCAGCAGGCGTACGCGATCTGCAGCGTCGCCGTCGACCTCAAGGTCAGCCAGCTCGTGGACGTGCCCAGCTTCCTGGTGTCGGCCTTCCTGCCGGAGGACATCTTCGTCGGCTAGCCCGCTCAGAAGCGCCGTCGGCGTTCCGGGACGGCCGGGCGGGATCCCTGAACGGCTTGGCCGTCGAGACGATGAGAGGCGCCGCCCGCAGCTCCCAATGCGGGCGGCGCCTCCCCTTGTTCCGCGGGTTAGACCGGGGTGCAGGTGAGGGTCGCGGGTGGGGTGTTGGTGCCGGTGTGGCTGCCGTTGAAGCCGAACGACGTCGTCGCCCCGGCCGCCACGTTGCCGTTGTAGCCGGCGTTCGTGACCGTGACGCTGGTGCCCGTCTGGGTCTGGGTGCCACCCCAGATGTTGGTGATCTTCTGGTCACCCGGCCAGGTCCACGTCGCCCGCCAGCCGGTGATCGGCGCGGAGCCGGTGTTCCTGACGGTGACGTTCGCCTGGAAGCCGCCCGGCCACGAGTTGCCGGGTGCGTACGTGGCCGTGCAGCCGGTGCCGGTCGTCGGGGTGACGGTCGGAGTGACGGTGGGCGTCACGGTGGGCGTCACCGTCGGGGTGACCGTCGGGGTGACGGTGGGCGTGGGGGTGACCGTCACGGGCGGGCCGGTGCGGTCGCCGTAGATGATGCCGCGGCCGTTCGTGCCCAGGTAGACGCGGCCGTACACGCGCGGGTCGCCGGTCAGCGCCTCGCCCATGTTGCCCCACTGGTGCTTGTCGTCGTTGATGCGGACCCAGCCGCCGCCGCCGTTGTCGGAGCGGTACAGGCCGGTGACGCCGTCGATCGTGGCGACCGCGAAGACCGCCAGGTACGTCCCCCCTGGCGCCGCCTTGCCGAAGCCGACGTTCACCGAGCTCGTGACCCCGGACACCTTCGTGAAGGCCGCCCCGCTGTTGGTCGAGTGCCACAGGCCGCCCTCGCCGGCCAGCCAGAGGTCGCCCTCGACGCCGGGCACGGCCTTGAACTTGGTGGCGGTCGCGGGCAGGCCCGTGGCGGCGGTGGCGGTGAAGGTGGCGCCGCCGTTCGTGCTGACGTACAGGCGGCCGCCGCTGAGGCCGTAGAACTTCATCGGGTCGACCCGGTCGGACTCGACGGTGGCACCGGTGGGCAGGCCGGAGGCCGTCTGCCAGGAGTTTCCGTAGCCGACCGAGTAGACGGGGGTCACGCCCTTGGGGGCCCAGACGAAGCGGGAGCCGTCGGCCGCCGCGGCGACCGTGCCGCCCTCGTTGACGCCGCCCGGCTCCGTGCCCTGGAACCAGTTCGCGCCGCCGTCGGTGGAGAAGGCGACGTGGCTGTCGTTCGGGCGGTCGGCGTCGGTGAAGTTGCCCGCCCTGACCATGATCGAGGGGGATCTCTCCGCGTAGTCCAGGCTGGTGGTGGAGGTGAAGTTCGGGGCGGTGAACATCATCGACGGCACCGCGTCCAGGTTGGTGTGGCGGAAGCCGGCGATGTCCCCCAGGCCGCTGACCAGGGGCGCGCCGCTGGGCGGGCTGATGAGGTCGAGGACCGCGGTCTCTTCCAGGCCCTTGGCCATGGGCCTGATGGTGAACTGGCCGCCCGAGTCCCATTGGGTGAGGTTCTCGGTGCCGTAGACCGTCGCGCCGGTGCCGTACATCATGCGGTTGGAGTCGAACGGGTCGATCTCCAGCGACTCCGTCATCCAGCCGAGCTTGGGCGTGACCTCGGGCGGCTGCGGGTTGGTGCCGAAGGTCAGCCACGGGTTCTCGGTGACGTTCATCGTGTAGCGGAAGCTGCGGTTCGGGTACGACGTCCAGTCCCACACCCGGGTCCACGTGGCGCCGGAGTCGGTGGAGCGGAAGAAGATGACGTCCGGCCACCACGAGATCTGCGTGGCCACCATGATCGTGGCCGGGTCCTGCCGGTCGATGGTCAGGCCGCTGTAGCCGAAGTAGTCGTCGGCGCTGGAGGACGGGATGGGGCTGATCTGGGTCCAGGCGCCGGTCGCGGTGGCGTAGCGCCACACGTCGCCCTTGGCCCCGTCGTACGGGCCGCCGGTGTCGCTGGTCGCGAGGTAGAGGTAGCCGTTGACCGTGTCGAGCACGCCCTTGTGCGCCAGGTATCCGGTGGGCTGGCCGGCCAGCCGCGACCAGGTGGCGCCCCCGTCCGTGGTGCGGTAGACGGTGTTGTCCTTGTCGGCGACGCCCACGTAGATGGTCCGGGTGGCGGCGCCCGCGCTGGACGAGCGCTTGTCGTAGGTCACCCAGACCACACCGGGCCGGTGGCTCAGGTAGCCGTTGGGGTCGCTCGGGTCCTGGGCGTAGTTGCCGGCGTTGGGGAAGCTCGTCACCTTCGACCAGGTGGCGCCGTAGTCGGTGCTGCGCCACAGGCCGTTGCCGTTGGGGGCGCCGAAGTAGAGGACCCGGTTGTCGTTCGGGTCGACCGACAGCGCCTCGCCCATGCCGCGGCCGGGCATGTTGCCGCCCAGCTTGAACGGCAGCGCGGTGACCTGCCAGGTGTCGCCCTTGTCCGTCGAGCGCAGGATGGCGCCGTTGTTGGGGTCCCAGCTATTGGTGTACATGCCGACGGCGGCGTACACGCGGTTGGTCTGCACGGGGTCGGTGGCCAGGCTGATCACGCCGTTGTAGCCCCATTTGTCCCAGCCCACCCAGTCGAGCAGGGGCGTCCAGGACCTGGTGGACTGGCTCCACCGGTACGCGCCGCCGATGTCGGTCCGGGCGTAGATGAGGTTGCGCTCCGTCGGATTGAAGATGATCCCTGGCACGAAGCCGCCGCCGTCGATCCGGACGTTCTTGTACGCGTACGGATCCGAGGCGACCGCCGAGACCGGCGACATCCGCACGACGGCCGCCACGAGCAGGACGGCGGCGGTCGTGAGCATGACGAATAATCTTCTTCGCATGCGCGGCTCTTCCTTTCCAGGCACGCCAGCAGGCGCCCCAAAGGCGTCAGATGACCGCCATGCACGAGCAGAATGCAGGACCCTGACCGTCGCCGCGCCTTCGCGCATGAGCTTTCCTCTGAAGGCTCACACAACCGCGCATCGAAGGTCAATAGTTTGGACACACAACGAATTAAGGGGCAGAGCATGGACTATCCCGAGTTCCGGGTGGACGGGAAGATCGCGCTGGTCACAGGGGCCGCACGGGGTCTCGGCAGGGCCATCTGCCTGGCGCTGGCCAACGCGGGAGCCGACGTCGTACTGGGCCTGCGGGACGTCAACGAGGACGGCGGGCTGGCCGGCGAGATCGAGCGGCTGGGACGGGCCGCGCTGCCCGTCCAGATGGACATGACCGAGCCCGCCCAGATCGCCGGCGCGGTCCGGGCCGCGACGGAGCGGTTCGGCCGGATCGACCTCCTCGTCAACAACGCCGGCGTCGCGCCCGGCAACCCGGCCGAGGACGTGACCGAGGCGGACTTCGACCGCACGCTACAGGTCAATCTCAAGGGCACGTTCCTGGCCAGTCAGGCCGCCGGGCGCGTCATGATCGGGCAGGGACACGGCCGGATCGTCAACGTCGGCTCACAGGCGGGCGAGGTGGCCCTGCCCGGCGAAGCCGTCTACTGCATGACGAAGGCGGCCATCGCCCATCTCACCCGCTGCCTCGCCGTCGAATGGGGCCCGCACGGCATCACCGTGAACAACGTGGCCCCGACCTTCATCCGCACCCCGGGCACCGAGCCGGCCCTGTCCGACCCGGCGTTCGAGGCCGACGTCATCGAGCGCATCGCGGCGCTGCACCGCATCGGCGAGCCCATGGACGTCGCCGGAGCCGTGCTCTTCCTGGCCTCACCGGCGGCCTCCCTGATCACTGGGCACACGCTGGTCATCGACGGCGGTTGGACGATTCGCTGACGAAACGGCCGCCCAGAGGGCGATGGCGATGTAGAGGACCTGCTCGGGAATCCGCTGCCACAGCGGCGACGGGAGGCCGACCCCGGCCACGGCGGCGTGGACGTTGGCCGGCAGCAGCAGCACGAACAGCAGCGCCAGGCAGATCCCGGCGGCCCAGCGGGTCCGCCCGAGCACGAGACCCACCGCCCCGGCCAGTTCGAGCACGCCCGTCAGATACACCATGAACAGCGGGAACGGCACGAACGGCGGCACCATGGCGACCATGTCGGCACTGGTGGGCATGAACGTGACGCCGGCCGGGACGAAGTGGGCGCTGGCCGTCATGACGAGCATGACGGCCAGCCCGTGGGCGGCGCTGATCCGCCAGGTGCCGAACCGGGCCACGCCCAGCAGGCCCAGCAGCCGGAACACCAGCGTGGCCACCAGTAGAACGATCAGGGTCATCACCACTCCATTGGATAGCAGCACTATCTGACTATTGGATAACACTACTACCCAATGGAGGATTCCGTGGCGGCCACGCCATGCCCGCGGCCGCCACGGAGCTCATCGAACGGTCATCGGGCCGCTATCGGGCCAAGGAGAAGTCCTTGATCCGCAAATCGCCCTTGAACACCACGTACAGGCTCCCCTTGCCCGCCACGGCGGCGGCGCTCGTGGTGCCGTACTGGTAGATGCCGCCCGTGGCGGGCACCTGCGCGGTCGCGAGCAGTCGCCCGGCCGGCGAGCCCGAGCGCAGCTCGATGGACCCGCCGCTCACCGACGCCACCGCGGCGGTGAAGCGGGAGCCGTACGCGGCGCCGGTGAAGGAGATCCAGTCGCCCGCCGAGCCCTCCACTACCTCGCCGCCGCTCTTGGCCTCGTCGGCGAACGCGACGCCCGAGTAGTCGTCGAAGTCCATCGCCCGGGTCGTCCTGGTCAGGTCGCGCACGGGGATGCTCTCGCCGGTCACGCGCAGCGTGGTGGACTGGCGGATCCTGTCGGAGGCCGAGCCGACGAGGACGTCGTGGGTGGCGGTCTCGACGGCCCACTTGTTCCGCGTGTAGTCCCAGACGGCCAGGTCGGCGCGCTTCAGCGGGATGGTGACCGTACGTGTCTCGCCCGGGTTCAGCGTGACCCGCTGGAACCCGCGCAGTTGCTTGACCGGCTGCGTGAAGCGGGAGTCGCGCTGGTGGGTGTAGAGCTGGACCACCTCGTCGCCCTTGGCCCGGCCGGTGTTGGTGACCTTGACGCTCACCTTCTCGCCCTGGACGCTCAGCCCCTGGTACGCGAACGAGCTGTAACTCAGCCCGTGCCCGAAGGCGTAGAGCGGCTTGGACCTCCCGTACAGGTACGTCATCCCGGTCTTGGCCAGGTCGTAGTCCAGGATGCTCGGGAGCTGGTCGCTCGCCGGCCAGGTCTGGGTGAGCCGGCCGGCCGGGTTGACGTCGCCGAACAGCACGTCGGCGATGGCGTGCCCGGTCTCCGCGCCCGCGTGCGTGCTCCACAGCAGCGTCGGCGCGTCCACGATGACCGGGTAGCTGGTCTCCAGGACGACCACCGTGCGCGGGTTGGCCTTGCGCACGGCCTCGATCAGCCGCCGCTGGCCCTCGCCGAGCTGCAGGTTGTCACGGTCGTGGAACTCGCGGCCGGCCACGAACGGGTGGCTGCCCACCACGACGACCGCGACCTCGGCCCTGGCGGCCTGCGCGGCGGCCTCGGCCACGCCGTCGGAGACGACCTCCTTGGCGAACTTCGCCGCCTGCGCCTTGGGCACCAGGCCGAGCGTGCCGTCGGCGGAGACGCCCACGTACGCGTCGGGCAGGCCGAACCAGCTCTCGACCGTCTCGTAACCGGCGTACCTGATGAGGTGGGAGCCGTCGGACTGCCTCTCGAGGGCGAACTGCTGGGAGACGTACCAGCCGTCGGGCTCGGCGTCGTCGGTGTCGAGCGAGCGCCAGTCGCCGCCCAGCAGCCGGCCGTTGCCCGCGTTGCGCAGCGTGGACACGCCGCCGGTCCAGTCGGTCAGGTCCCACTGCGAGGCCGCGCCGGGAGCCGTGTCGATCAGCCCGGCGTTGGCGTCGGGCCCGGTGCCGGTGGCGGTGATGTACTTGCCGGAGGCCACGTGCTTGAGCGCGATCCGCTCCAGCCCCTGGCCGGTGGTCACGTCGCCGACCCGCTCCTTGATCCCGTCGAGCGGCGTCACCTGGTACGGCAACTGCCCCGAGTACCAGTCCCGGTACAACTTCCCGGACAGCGGCCCGACCACGGCCGCCGACGCGGGCTTGGCCAGCGGCAGCACCCCGGAGTTGCGCAACAGCACGGCCGCCTTGCCCGCCGTCTCCCGGTTGAGCTTCTTGTTCGCGGCGCTGTTGATCACGTCGGCCGTGATCTTCTTGTACGGCCCGCCGTCCGGATCGAAGTGCCCGAGCCGCGTCCGGATGGACAGCACGCCGCGTACCGACTTGTCCACGTCCGCCACGGTGATGCGGCCCTGGTCGAGCGCGGCCTTCAGGTTCGTGACCATGGGCCCGATGTCGCTGCCGTCGATCGTGAAGCTGTCGAGCCCCGCCTTCAGCACGGCCGCGAACGCCTCGGGCTTGTTGTCGTAGTACCGCTCGAGGTCGGTGAGCGCGTGCGGCCCCCAGGCGTCGCTGGGGTTGTAGAGCGTCTTGTCGGTCCACGACCTGACCGCGGTGTTCAGGTCGGGGTTGACGTGGTTGGGCCGCCCGTTGACCAGGTTGTACGACGCCATCACCCCGGTCGCGGCGTCGGCCGAGATGGCCGCCTTGAACGCCGGCTCGTAGTACTCGTGCTTGAGCTTCGGCGTCAGGTTGGAGGAGGTCAGGCTCCGGTTGGTCTCGTTGTTGTAGGCCAGGTAGTGCTTCAGCACGGGTGCGGCCTTGAGGTAGAAGGGATCGTCACCCTGCAGCCCCTTGCCGTACGCCGTCGAGATGGCCCCGGTCAGCAGCGGGTCCTCCGAGTAGCCCTCCTCGTTGCGGCCCGCGCGCGGGTCGCGGATCAGGTCGACCACGGGGGCCCACACCTGCAGCCCCCACAGGATCGGATCGACGGCGTTGTACCCGCGGGTCTCGTCTCCGACCGCCGAGCCGACCTTCTTGATCAGCGCCGGGTCCCAGGTGCTGGCCAGGCCCACCGCCTGCGGGAACACGGTGCCGCTGGCGAACTTCTGGTTCCAGTTGTCGTTGAGGTGGTTCGACCACGCGACGCCGTGCAGGGCCTCGGTGCCGTTCTTGTGGTAGGCGATGCCGAGCCGGGGGATCGCCGGCTGCGACTGGTGCAGCAGGCTCAGCTTCTCGTCCAGCGTGAGCCGGCCGAGCAGGTCGTTCACCCGCTGCTCCAGCGGCAGGGCCGGGTTCTGGAAGGGGTGGGCGGCGGCCTGCGCGGGTGGCACGGCGAGCAGCGAGGCCGCCAGGGTGAGAGTCGCTAATAACGGGATTTTTCGCATTTTGGAGGGTTCTCCATCACTTGATGGCGCCGACCGTCACACCTCGGGTCAGCGTGCGCTGGAAGATCAGGAAGAAGGCGACCGCCGGCGCGACGCCGAGCAGGGCCGAGGCGCTGGACATGGTGGCGTCCATGTACCTCTCGCCCTGAAGGACACCGAGCGCCACGGGCACCGTCTGGGTGTCGTTCGAGATCAGGAAGATCAGCGGCAGGAAGAACTCGTTCCAGGTCCAGATGAAGAAGAAGATCAGCAGGACGTTGATCGTGGGCCGGCTGATCGGCACCACGATCCGCCAGAGCGAGCGCAGCCGCCCCGCGCCGTCGATGGCCGCCGCCTCCAGGATCTCCTTCGGGAACTGGCCCAGCACCGCGCTCAGCAGGTACGTGCCGAACGCCGCCTGGATCGCCGTCATGATGATGATCACGGCGAGCTGGGTGTCGTACAGATCGACGGCCTTGGCCAGGTAGTACAGCGGATAGGCCAGCGCCTCCTGCGGCAGCGTGTTGGCCACCAGGAACAGCACGAGGATCCACAGCCGGCCCTTCACCCTGCCGATGCCCAGCGCGTACGCGTTGAGCACCGACAGCACGACCGCGAGCACCGCCACGGACGCGCTGATGACGAAGCTGTTCCAGAGCTTCGTGCCGAACTCCACCCGGTTCCAGAAGTCGATGATCCCCTGGAGGTAGAGCCCGTCGGGCAGGCTGAGCGGCCCGTTCGAGCTGTACTCGGCCGGCGACTTGACCGCGTTGATCGTCACGATCGCGAACGGGAAGATCATCACGACCGCCAGCACGACCAGCGCGAACAGCACCGCCCAGCGTCCGGGGCTCCTCACTGCTCACGCTCCTGGACCCGCAGGAACAGGAACGTGACCACGATGATGATCAGCGCCAGCACCGTGGCGATCGCCGACCCGTACCCGACGTTGCTCTTCTGGAAGAAGTTCAGGTACGAGAAGTACGACGGCACCATCGTCGCGTTCCCGGGCCCTCCGCGGGTCAGCACGAAGATCGGCCCGAACACCTTCAGCGCGGCGATCGTGCACGTCAGCAGCACCACGAAGATCTCCGGCCGGATCTGCGGGATCGTGATGTGCCAGAACCTGCGCCCCCACGAGGCCCCGTCGATCTCGGCCGCCTCGTAGTAGGAGGGGTCCACCCGCTGCAGCCCGGCCATGAAGATCACGACCGGGTAGCCGAGCTGGAACCAGACCATGACCGCCATGACCGTGGCCAGCGCCAGGTCGGGGTCGCCGAGCCAGTCGAGGTCCAGGCCGAAGATCTGGTTGACGGCGCCGTACGACGGGTGCAGCATCCAGCCCCACACCACGCCGGCCACGGCCACCGGCAGCACCTGCGGCAGGTAGTACATCGCGCGCAGCGCGGAGGCCGTCCGCGTCCCGAACCGCTTGCCGATGTAGTCGAACAGGGCGGCCGCCAGCACGAGACCGATCGCGGTCGGCACAATGGCCATGGCCACGACCAGGCCCACGTTGTGCTGGAACGACTGCCAGAACCGCTCGTCCGCCAGCAGCCTGGTGTAGTTGTCGAGCCCGATCCACCGGGGCGTGCCCACCCCCGACCAGCGGGTGAAGCTCGCGCCCACGTTCATCAGGAACGGCACGACGATGACGGCCAGGAACAGCAGCAGACTGGGGATCAGGTAGAGCCAGTATCCCCTCGTGCGCACTCTCATCTAGTTGCCAATGTCGGCGAGGTTGTCCTCGTACGGCTTGGCGATCTCGTCCAGCACCTGGGCAGAGGTCTTGCTGCCGTTGATGAGGTTCTGGACCCCGGCCACCAGCACGTCGTAGTAGCCCGGCGCCGGCCAGTCGGGGTAGAAGGCCAGGCCGTCGGCGGCGGTGAGCTTGTTGAAGCTCTCGATGAGCTCCTTGCTCTTGGCGTCGGTGATCGCGGCCGGGTCGGCGGCCACGGGGACGCCGCCGGAGTTGCCGAGCAGGTTCTGGATGTCCTTGCTCATCGTGACGTCGATGAAGTCGTAGGCCAGGTCCTTGTTCTCCGACTTCTCGGGCACGACCCAGATGTTGCCGCTCGAACCGGGCGACATGGTGGCGCCGGGGAACAGGAAGTGGCCCCACTCGAAGTTCTTGATCTCCGAGGCGAAGCGGCCGTACCACCAGCTTCCGCTGATCACGATGGGGAACTCGCCCTTCATGAACGCCACGCCCATGTCCTCGGCCTTGAGCCCGCTCGACTTCTTGTCCAGGTAGCCCTTCTTCACCCAGTCGGCGAACGTGTCGGCGCCGTAGGTGAACTCGGGACCGTGGAAGTCGACCTTGCCCTTGTAGGACTGGAACGCGTCCAGCCACGGCTTCTGCGCCTTGGAGAGCGCGAGCTGGTAGACGATCTGCTGCGCCGGGTATTCGGCGCCGGCGTTCGCGATGGGGGTCATCCCGGCCTTGACGAACGTGTCCAGCGCCGCCGTGAACTGCTCGAACGTCGTCGGGACCTCGACCTTGTGCTTGGCGAACAGGTCCTTGTTGTAATAGACCATCACGAACTCGCCGTAGTTCGGCACGCCGAACCACTTCCCGGTGCCCATCACGCCCCGGTCGTCATATTTGGCCGTGGTCTGCAGGCCGCCCGGCAGCAGTTTGTCCCAGCCCCGCTTGGTGGCCTCCTCGCTCAGATCCGTGAGCAGGCCCTGCTTGGACAGCAGCCCGGCCGTGGCGTTGCCCTTGTTGTACTCCATGATGTCGGGCGCCTCGTCCGAGTTGAGCACCATGCTGGCCGTCTTCTGGATCTGTTCGAAGCCCTTCTCCTCGAACTTGACGGTGACGTTCGGGTGCGACGCCTCGAACTTCTTGATCGCCTCGGCCCACGCCTTGCCCATGGCGCTTTCGGCGCTCTCGTAGTGCCAGAGCTTCAATACGCGCGGCTGGGTGCCGCTCGGGCTCGGGGCCCCCGAGCCGGAGCTCGAGCCACAGGCCGACAGCGCGAGCGCGGCGGCGGCCAGCACCGCGGCGCCTCTTAGTTTGACCATGATCCCTCCAGGGGGTGTTACGAGATGACGGCCCGCGTGGGAGCTTCGGTCACCGGGACGATCTGGACCCCGGTGACGCGTTTCGGGCCGGTGACGGCGACACGCAGCTCGTCGCCGTCCCTGGTGGCGACGGCGACCGTCACGCCGTCCGCGTCGTGGATTTCGGCGGTTCCCTCGCCGCCCCCGAAGGCGACGAGCGTGATCTCGGCGGGCACGTCCACCCTGTCCTGCTGCTCCTGGACGGGGATGAGCGCGCCGTACCGGACGAAGAGGGGGATCTGGTCGAGCGGCTTGCTGACCGGGACGTAGCGGGAGCCGTCGAGCACCTCACCCGTCCAGTAGTCCACCCACCGGCCGCGCGGCAGGTACACCTGCCGGGTGCCCTCCGGCGCGGTCATGGGGGCGACGAGCAGGTCGCGGCCGAGCAGGTACTGCAGGTCGGCCTGCCAGGCCACGGGGTCGGCGGGGAAGTCGACGCACATCGCGCGCATCATCGGCGCGCCGGTGCGCGCGGCCTCGACGGCCGCCGAGTAGATGTAGGGCATCAGCCGGTAGCGCAGCCTGAGCGCGCTCACGGCCTCCGCCTCGACCTCGGGGAACTCCCACGGCTCGCGGGAGGTCGTGCCGTGCAGGCGCAGCAGCGGGGAGAGCGCGCCGAACTGGGCCCAGCGGACGTACAGGTCGTCGGTGGGCCGTCCGGTGAAGCCGCCGGCGTCGTGGCTCCAGAACGGCACACCGGACAGACCGTGCGCGAGGCCGCCCCTGATCGTGCTGCCCATGGCGGCGTAGCCGGTGTAGGTGTCGCCGCCCCACTGCGCGCTGTGGCGCTGCCCGCCCAGGTACGACGACCGCGCCCACACCAGGTCGTGCCCGTTGACCTCACGGGTGACGGCGGCGACCAGGTCGTTGAAGAGCAGGGTGTAGACGTTGTGCAGGTCGGTGCCGCTCATGCCGTTGAAGGCCGTCGCGTCGGCCGGCACGCCCTCGGCGAAGTCGGTCTTGAACGCGGCCACGCCCTGGCGCAGCAGCGGGCGCAGCAGGTCCTTGAACCACGCGGCGGCGGCCGGGTTGGTGAAGTCGACGATGCCGCAGGCGGGGAACGAGCCGTGCCAGCAGTCGGCGACGTACGCGTCTCCGTCCTGGTTTTTCAGGAAATATCCGGCGTCGGCGCCCTCACGGAACGCCGGGCTGAGGTGGGAGATGTAGGGGTTCATCCACAGGCAGACCCTGAACCCCATCGTCTCCAGCTCGGCCAGCATCGCGTCCGGGTCGGGGAAGTTCACCGGGTCCCAGCGCAGGTCCGACCAGTGCCCGTCGCTCTGCCAGTAGGTGTCGAGGTGCAGCACGTCGCAGGGGATGCCGCGCTCCCTGATCGTGCGCGCCCTGGTCAGCACGCGCTCCTGGCTGTCCACGCAGAACCCGGAGGAGATCCAGGTCCCGAACGCCCACTTGGGCGGCAGCGCGGGCCGGCAGGTCAGGTGGTCGTAACGGTCCAGGACCTCCGACGGCGTCGGCCCGGCGATCACGTAGTAGTCCATGACGTCGTCGGGCACCAGGATCTGCACCACGCTGTGCGTGGACTGGCACATGTCGAACTCCGCGGGCGCGCCGGTGTCGACGAGCAGCCCGTACCCCTTGCTGGACAGGTAGAGGGGCACGTTCTTGTACGCGCGCTGCGACTCGGCCCCGAAGGCGTCGAAGTTCCACATGACCGGGCGCTGGCCGCGCTTGTCCAGGCGGGTGAACGACTCGCCGAACCCGGCGAACGCCTCGTCGGGCGCGGCGGCGAAGCTCTCGTGATAGGCGACGGGCGTGCCGGCGGAACTCGAGCGGCCGAACGGCAGCGTACGCAACCGGCCGCTGATGTCGGTGTGCCCCCGGTCCTGCTCGACCAGCGTGGCCCCGCTCGCGTCGGTGAAGCGCAGGTGCCACGGCGCCAGGCTGATCTCGGCCCGCAGCGAGCCGGCGTCGATCACGACAGGCTCCCCTGGCTCCGCCGCGGCACGTGCCCCTGAGTACGCGCCGGGCGTCACCAGCGAGATCGCCCCCTCCGAGCGGGGGCGGGCGGTCGCGTCCTCCGACAGCCGGACCCTGATGACGCCCTCCCCCGCGACGCCCACCTGGACGACCAATGTCTCCTCCGCCGAGGTGACCGCCTTGAGCATCACCTCCGCACCGTCGGCCGCCACCAGCTCGGCGGCGGTCAGCGCGGACAGGCCGCCCTCGCCTCGTGCGCGGACCGGCAACTCGGGCGGGTCCGCGACGAAGTACTCGTGCGCGACCAGTGGGGGGCGATAGGGCATGGAAGCTCCTTCAAACGCTGCGCCAACTCGTGACTTAGTTTGGTGTCCATACCAACAAAGGTCAACCGGTTAGCCGGAGCTCCGTCCGAAGGGCTCAGCGCGCGGCGAGTTCGGCCACCGCCGACGCCACGAGCTCCACCTCCTCCTCGGTGTTGTAGTAGTGCGGCGACAGGCGCAGGCACCACTCCACGTCCTTGTCGCCGAAGTCGAAGAGCGCGAACTCGCGGTGGCTCAGGGCGGAGTTGATCCGCCGCGCGTCCATGGCCTGCTTGAACGGCTGGGGCCGCCAGCCCTCGATGGCGAAGGTGACCAGCGCGGCCGGGGCGGGGCCCCGGTCCAGCAGGCGTACGCCGCCGACGCCGGCCAGGCGGTCGCGCAGGGTCGCGGCCAGGGCCGGCGTGCGCCGGGAGACCGGCTCCAGGCCGACGTCCATGGCGTAGCGGGCGGCCGCCGCCGAGCCGAGCAGGGTCGCGTACGGGAATTCCCACTCCTCGAACCTGGCCGCCGTCTCGACCGGGCGGTAGCGGCCCGGTTCGGTCCAGCGGGCGCCGTACATGTCGATGAAGAGCGGCTCGTAGCCCTCGCGCAGGAGGCGGCCGGAGACGTACAGGAAGCCCGAGCCGCGCGGCCCGCGCAGGAACTTGCGGCAGGTGGCGGTGAGCAGGTCGCAGCCGATCTCCTCGACGTCGATCGGGTACTGCCCGACCGACTGGCAGGCGTCCACCAGGTAGATCAGGCCCTGCTCCCGGCAGTGGCGGCCGATCTCGGCCACCGGCTGGACGAGCCCGGAGTTCGTGGGCACGTGTGTGACGGCGACCAGGCGGGGGCGGCGCGAGCGCATGAGCGCCGCCATGGCCTCGACGTCCACGCCGGTGCCGTCCGGATGGTCGGGGGCGTGCACCACCTCGACCCCGAAGCGGTCGCGCAGGGAGAGGAACGCGATCTGGTTGGAGATGAAGTCGTTGCGGGTGGTGAGGATGACGTCGCCGCGCTCGAACGGGATCGCCGACAGCGCCTTGCTGTAGGCGTGCGTGGCGCTGCCGGCGAAGGCGACGTTCGAGGGTTCGGCGCCGATCAGCCCCGCCTGCCCACCAGCCGCGACCTCGTACGCCGCCACGGCGTCAGCCCCGTCACCGTGGCCCGCGCCTTCGCCGCCCTGGCCGCGGAGGGCGTGGTCGTGACCCGGCCGGGCAGCGGCACGTACGTGGCGCCCCGGCGGGCGGGCGACGACGAGGCGCCCGGCGACACCTCCTGGCAGGCGGTCACCCTCGCCGAGGGCCGCCGGCCCGTCCCGCCCGTGGAGGACGCCCTTCCGGAGAGCCCCGCCGGGGCGATCTCACTGGCGGGCGGCTACCTCCACCCCTCGCTCCAGCCCGGCAAGGCGCTGGCGGGCGCGCTGGCCAGGGCGGCCCGCCGTCCCGACGCCTGGGACCGGGCACCGGTGGCGGGCCTGGCGCCGCTGCGCGCCCTCTTCGCCAAGATGGCGGGCGGCACCATGGGAACCGCCACCCGTGGGTGCGGACGACGAGCAGGTGACGGGTGGCGCCTCGAGAGGGCTGCCCGTGCGCGCGGAGGACGTGCTGATCACGAGTGGCGGGCAGGGGGCGCTCTCCCTGCTCTTCCGTGCGCTCGCCGCGCCGGGCGCGCCGGTGCTGGTGGAGTCGCCGACCTACCCCGGCGCGCTGTCGGCGGCGCGGGCGGCCGGGCTGCGGCCGGTCCCCGTGCCGATGGACGCCGACGGCATCCGCCCCGACCTGCTGGCCGACGCGTTCGCCATGACCGGCGCCCGCCTGCTCTACTGCCAGCCGTCCTGCCACAACCCGACCGGCACGGTGCTCGCCCCCGAGCGGCGCGGCCAGATCGTGGACGTGGCCCGCGCGGCGGGCGCGTTCCTCGTCGAGGACGACTACGCCCGCCACCTGGGCCACGGCCGTCCGCTCCCCCGCCCGCTGATCGCCGGCGACCGCGACGGCACGGTGGTGCACCTCGCCTCGCTCACCAAGCCCGCCTCGCTCAGCCTGCGCATCGGCGCCCTGATCGCCCGCGGCCCGGTGCTGCGACGGCTGCGCGACATGAGGTTCGTGGACGACTTCTTCACCGCCCGCCCGCTGCAGGAGGCCGCGGTCGAGCTGCTCGGCTCACCGAGCTGGGACCGCCACCTGCGAGCCCTGTCCACGGCCCTGCGCGAGCGCCGCGCGGCGCTGGCCGACGCCCTGGCCGCGGAGTTGCCCGGCTGGCGGATCGCCCACCACCCGTCGGCCGGTCTGCATCTGTGGGTGGAGCTGCCGCCCGGCCTCCAGGACACGGCCGTGGCCGAGGCGGCCAGGGCGGCGGGCGTGCTCGTCAACGCGGGCAGCCGCTATTTCCCGGCCGAGCCCACGGCCGCCTGCCTGCGCCTGGGCTTCGCCGCCACCGCCGGCCTCGCCGAGCTCCGTGAGGGTGTGCGCCGCCTGGCCGCGATCACCTAGCCGCCGCTAGATGGACACCCCGGGCTGCATGAGCCGCCGTGCCGCCTCGGTGATCGAGCCCGACAGCGACGGATAGACCGCGAACGTGTGCGCCAGTTGGTCGACGGTGAGCCGCTGCTGCACGGCCACCGACACGGCCAGGATCAGCTCGGAGGCGCGCGGCGCCACCACGACCCCGCCCAGCACGATCCCGGTGTGCGGGCGGCAGAACAGCTTGACGAACCCGTCGTTGAACCCCTGCATCTTGGCCCGGGCGTTGGTGGCCAGCGGCAGCTTGACCACGTTCGCCTCGATCTCCCCGGCCTCGATCGCCCGCTGCGCGACGCCCACGGCCGCGATCTCCGGGTCGGTGAAGATGTTGGAGGCCACCGTGGCCAGCCGCAGCGGCTGCACGGCCTCGCCCAGCGCGTGCCACACCGCGATCCGGCCCTGCATGGCGGCGACGGAGGCCAGCATGAGCACGCCGGTGCAGTCGCCGGCGGCGTAGACGCCGGGCGCGGACGTGCGCGAGACCTTGTCGACCTTGATGAATGCGCCCCGGTCGAGCTGCACCCCGGCCTCCTCCAGCCCGATGCCGGAGGTGTTGGGGACCATGCCGACCGTCATCAGCGCGTGCGACCCCTCGGCGGTGCGCCCGTCTTCCAGCGTGACGACCACGCCGTCGGCCGTGCGCTTCACGGACGAGGCCCGGGAGCGGCCCATGACGTTCATCCCGCGCCGCCGGTAGACCTCTTCGAGCACCTCGGCGCCGTCGGCGTCTTCGTTGGGCATCATCCGGTCGCGGCTGGAGACCAGGGTGACCTCGGCCCCGAGCGAGCGGTAGGCGCCCGCGAACTCGGCCCCCGTCACCCCGGACCCGACCACGATCAGGTGCTCGGGCAGCTCCTCCAGGTCGTAGAGCTGGCGCCAGTTGAGAATGCGCTCTCCGTCGGGCTCGGCCCCGGGCAGCACGCGCGGCGTGGCGCCGGTGGCGAGCAGCACGACGTCGGCCCTGATCGTCCGGTCGCCGGCCCGCACCACCTGCGGATCCACCAGCCGCCCGGTCGCCTTGACGATCTCGACGCCCTCGGCTTCGACCCGCGTGGCGATGTCGGCCGACTGCGCCTGGGCCAGCTCCTTGACCCGCTTGTTGACCAGCGGCAGATCGACGCCCACCACCCCGGCGTCGCCGTCGGGCCCGCCGGAGAAGGCCACGCCGAGCGAGGAGGCGTCGAGCAGCGCCTGTTTACGCACGGAGGTGGCGATAAGGGTCTTGGAGGGCACGCAGTCGGTCAGCACGCATGCGCCTCCCGGGCCGTCCTGTTCGACCATCGTGACTTGCGCGCCTAGTTGGGCGGCGACCAGCGCCGCCTCATAGCCACCTGGTCCGCCACCGATGATCACGATCCTCGTCACATGTCCCATTCTCCCGCACGAGGCGGACCAAGCTGCAACGGGGCCATGAACCGGTCGGGACACGACGTCGCGCCGCCCCGATCCGATGGACCGGCGCGGCCGTCCAGCGTGGCAGGATGGCGCGGTAGCTGGATGATGAGCGGCACCCGGCGAGAGGGGTGGATCGTGGCGTGGTCTTCAGATCGTTCGGGCAAGCCCAGTGATCTCAGACTCTATGGCGCGTATGGCACGAACATGGACCCGGAGCAGATGGCCATGCGTGCCCCCCACTCACCGATCTGGGGTGTGGGCTGGCTGCCCGGCTGGCGTCTGACGTTCGGGGGCATGGACCTCGCGTGGGAGGGCGCCATCGCCACGATCGTCGAAGACCCCGACGAGCATGTGTTCGTGGTCCTCTATGACGTGCCCGACTGGGAGGAGACCTCGCTCGACCAGTGGGAGGGCGCGGTCCGCGGCGCCTACCACAAGGTGCGGATGCGGGTGCAGACGCTGGAGGGCGAGGTCGTGGCCTGGTTCTACGTGCTCGACGGCTATGAGGGCGGTCTGCCGTCGGCCCGCTACCTGGGCAGCCTGGCCGAGGCGGCCGAGCGGGCGGGCGCCCCCGACGACTACGTCAAGGAGCTGCGGGAGCGCCCCTGCACCTCATACGGCGGTTAGCGCAGCGGCTGGTCCTTGGTCTCCTTGAGGACGAAGAGGTAGACCAGGGTGGAGATCAGCGCCAGTGCGGACATGTACCACGGGAAGAGCTCGGGCATCTTGGCCTCCTGCAGCGCGGTGCCGATCAGCGGGGCGGTGCCGCCGAAGAGCGCCACGGTCAGCGAGTACGGGAACCCGGCCCCCGCCGCCCGCACCCGGGTCGGGAAGAGCTCGGAGTTCACCGCGGCCGAGATCGAGGTGAAGCAGCCCAGGAACACCATGCCGACGAGTTGCACGACCAGCAGGCTCCCGTAGGAGTCGGTCAGCAGCCCCAGCAGCGGCACGGGCAGGACCAGGAACCCGAGCCCGAACGTGATCAGCATCGGCCTGCGCCCGATCCGGTCCGACAGCATCCCGAGCAGCGGCTGCAGGATCATGAAGAAGACCAGCGAGATCGTGCCGATCTGGAGCGAGTCCGCCTTGTCGAAGTTCACGGTGATCTGGGCGTACGTGGGCAGGAAGCTGGTCCACGTGTAGTAGGCGACCGTGCCGGCGATGGTGATGCCCACGATCGTGGCCGCCGACCTCGGGTGGTGCTTGAGGAAGTCGAACAGCTTGGGCCGCTGGGCCTCGCCCCGGCGGATCTCCTCCGCCACGGCCGAGGTCTCGTCGGCGCCCTTGCGGATCCACAGGCCCACGAGGCTCAGCACGGCGCCCACGATGAACGGGATGCGCCAGCCGTAGGAGTCCATGTCGGCCTTGACGAGCGAGGTGGCCAGCAGCGCCGCCAGCCCGGAGGCCAGGAGCTGGCCGATGGTGGTGCTGACGTACTGGAAGCTCGAGAACAGGCCGCGGCGGTTGGGCGGGGCCGACTCCACCAGGAAGGTGGTCGCGGCGGCGAACTCACCGCCCACCGACAGGCCCTGGATGAGCCTGGCCAGGGTCAGGATGATCGGCGCCAGGACGCCGACCGCCGCGTAGGTGGGCGTCAGGCCGACGAGCAGGGAGCCGGCGCCCATCAGCACGATGGTGAACGTCATGGCGGCCTTGCGGCCGTACCGGTCGGCGAACGCGCCGACCAGGAGGCCGCCCAGGGGGCGCATGAAGAAGCCCACCGCGAAGACCGCGAACGAGCTCAGCAGCGGCACCAGGCTGTTGCCCGCGCTCTTCGGGAAGACCTGCGCGGCGAAGTACGTCGCCAAGAAGGTGTAGGCGTACCAGTCGTACCACTCGACCACGTTGCCGATGCTGGCCGCCATGAGCTGACGTACCCGGCTCTTGGGGATGCCGAGGGGGGATTGGGCCACAGGGGACTTGGCCACGTGGGCTCCTTTGCTTGCAAGAGCGGTGATGGCTTACTGTGCATTCGGGCGACCGAAACAGTCAAATTTCTCGTCATATATTTACAAACCCGACACAGAAACGGGTCCGAGTGGATGTTCTCGACCGGCGGCTCGTCGCCGCGCTGCAAGTCAGCCCACGTGCCTCGTGGGGCGAGATCGGCCGGGCGGTGGGCGAGCACGAACGCACGGTGGCCAGGCGGCTGCAGCGCCTGATCGCCGACGGCTTCGTCCGGGTCACGGCCATCTACGACGACCTGCGCACCGGGCATGGGCGCCCGGTGCACCTGCACGTCCACGTACGGCCGGGGACGGCGGGACAGGTGGCCAGGGCGCTGGCCGACCGGCGCGACACGCGCTCGGTCTACGCGCTGACCGGGGCCGCGGACATCGGCTGCGAGCTGGTCTCCCCCTCCAGGGAGGATCTGCACCACGTCCTGTCCACGCAGCTCTCCGACATCGACGGGGTGTCGCAGACGCAGACGCAGGTCGTGCTCCACACGTTCAGGACCGTCGCCGAGTGGCACGCGCCCTACCTCAGCGAGCAGGAGGTGGCCGAGCTGCGGCCGGACCCGCCGCCCGAGCTCCTGCCTGACGAGGAGGGCCTGTCACCCTTGGAGCAGGAGATCGCCGAGTTGCTCGCCGCCGACGGCCGCATCGCCTTCACCGCGATGGCCGAGCGGCTGGACGTCTCCGTGCCGACCGCGCGGCGGCGGGTGGCCTCGCTGATCGAGCGGCGGCTGCTGCTGCCGCGGGCCGAGGTGGAGCCCGCGCTGCTCGGTCTGGAGGTGGAGGCCATGCTCTGGCTCAAGGTGCGCCCGTACG
Source organism: Nonomuraea sp. NPDC050643 (assembly GCF_040654715.1). Classification (NCBI taxonomy): domain Bacteria; kingdom Bacillati; phylum Actinomycetota; class Actinomycetes; order Streptosporangiales; family Streptosporangiaceae; genus Nonomuraea; species Nonomuraea sp. NPDC050643. The sequence goes on from NZ_JBFAIM010000005.1 coordinate 173,877, forward strand.
GGCTGGACCTGGTCGGCCAGCGACTGGCCGCGCACCCCCAGGTCCGTTACTGCGCCGCCACCACGGGCACGCATTCCCTTATCGTGCAGGTCGTCGCGGCGCACGAGGCGGACCTCTACCGTTTCATGACCGGCGTCGTCGGCCGGCACGACGAGATCACCGACGTCGATCTGACCCTCATCACCCGCGCCTACAAGCGCGGGCACCTCCACAAGTCCGGACTGCTCACGCTGGATCACCATTGGGAGACAACGCCATGACACCTGCCGAGAAGGAAGTCGCCGACCTCTGCGTGGAGCTGATCCGCGTCGACAGCAGCAACTACGGGGACGGCAGCGGCCCCGGCGAGCGGGCCGCGGCCGAGGTCGTCATGGCCCGGCTGTCCGAGGTCGGCATCGAGTCCACCTACATCGAGAGCGAGCCGGGCCGCGGCAACGTGATCACCCGGGTCGAGGGCACCGACTCCTCCCTGCCCGCCCTGCTCGTCCACGGCCACCTCGACGTCGTCCCGGCCAACGCGGCCGACTGGTCGGTGGACCCGTTCGCGGGCGAGGTGCGCGACGGCTACATCTGGGGCCGCGGCGCCGTGGACATGAAGGACATGGACGCGATGATGCTGGCCGTGCTGCGCCAGCTCAAGCGCGAGGGGCGCAGGCCGCGGCGCGACATCGTCTTCGCCTGGGTGGCCGACGAGGAGGCCGGCGGCGTGTACGGCGCCAAATACCTCACCGCCCACCACCCCGAGCTGTTCGAGGGCGTCACCGAGTCGATCAGCGAGGTCGGCGGCTACTCGCTGGAGGTCGACCCGTCCCTGCGGCTCTACCTGATCGAGACGGCCCAGAAGGGCCTGGCCTGGATGAAGCTGACCGCCGACGGCACGGCCGGGCACGGCTCGATGCTCAACGACGACAACGCCGTCACCGAGATCGCCAGGGCCGTCGCCAGGATCGGCGAGCACGACTGGCCCCTGACGTACACGCCGACGGTCCGCCGCTTCCTCACCGAGGTGGCCGACGCCTTCGGCATCCCGTTCGACGAGAGCGACCCCAAGCCGGTCCTGGACACGATCGGGCCCCTGGTGCGGTTCGTGGGCGCGACGCTGCGCAACACCGCCAATCCGACCCAGCTCAACGCCGGCTACAAGTCGAACGTGATCCCCGGCCAGGCCACGGCCGTGGTCGACGGGCGGTTCCTGCCGGGCTTCGAGGAGGAGTTCTTCAAGACCGTGGACGGGCTGCTCGGGCCGAAGGTGCGCCGCGAGTTCGTGCACCACGACATCGCGCTGGAGACCTCGTTCGACGGGGCGCTGGTGGAGTCGATGATCGCGGCGCTCAAGGCCGAGGACCCGGCGGCGCGGGCGATCCCGTACTGCATGTCGGGCGGCACCGACAACAAGACGTTCTTCGCCGATCTCGGGGTGCGCGGGTTCGGGTTCGTGCCGCTGCGGCTGCCCGGCGACATGGACTTCGCGTCGATGTTCCACGGCGTGGACGAGCGGGTGCCGGTCGACGCGCTGCAGTTCGGCGTACGGGTCCTGGACAGGCTGCTTCTAAACTACTGAAGGTGACCAAAGACGCATATACCCTGGCCGACGAGGCCGCCGCGGCACTGCGTGACGCCGCCGGCCTCGACACCTTCGACGTGGCCCTCGTCATGGGGTCGGGGTGGGTGCCCGCCGCCGACGCGATCGGCGAGACGGTGAGCGAGATCCCGTTCACCGGCCTGCCGGGCTTCCGGGCGCCCGCCGTGGCCGGGCACAGCGGCAAGATCCGCGTCGTGCGCACCCCGGCGGGGCGGCACGCGCTGATCTTCCTCGGCCGCACGCACCTGTACGAGGGGCTCGGGGTCGACCCGGTCGTACACGGCGTACGGACGGCGGCCGCGGCCGGCGTACGCACGCTCGTGCTGACCAACGCGGCCGGCGGCCTGCGCCCCGAGACGCAGAACGTCGGCGACCCGGTCCTGATCAGCGACCACATCAACCTGACCGGGGCCAACCCGATCACCGGCACCACGTTCATCGACCTCACCGAGGTCTACTCGCGCCGCCTGCGCGCGCTGGTCCGCGAGATCGACCCGAGCCTCGCCGAGGGCGTCTACGTCGCCTTCCGCGGGCCCACGTACGAGACGCCGGCCGAGATCCGCATGCTGCGCACGCTCGGCGGCGACATGATCGGCATGTCCACCGTCCTGGAGGCCATCGCGGCCCGCGAGGCCAAGCTCGACGTGCTCGGCCTCTCCCTGGTCACCAACCCGGGCGCGGGCCTGTCCGGCGAGCCGCTCAACCACGAGGAGGTCCTCGAGGTCGGGCGCGCCACGGCCGCCCGCATGGGCGTGCTGCTGGCCAAGGTGGTGGACCGGCTGTGAACGACGACGCGAAGGCGCCGGCGGCGAGCGGGAACGACGTGCCCGCCACGGCGCTCCTGCTCCAGGAGGCCGGGCGGTGGCTGGCGCAGGACCCCGACCCCGACACCCGCACCGAGCTCTCCGGCCTGATCGAGCGCGAGGACCTGGCCGCCCTGGACGACCGGTTCGGGGCCAAGCTGGAGTTCGGCACGGCGGGCCTGCGCGGCGAGCTGGGCGCGGGCCCCAACCGCATGAACCGCGTCACCGTCATGCGCGCCGCCGCCGGCCTGGCCAAGGTGCTCGGGCCGGGCCGGCACGTGGTCATCGGCTACGACGCCAGGCACAAGTCCGACGTGTTCGCCCGCGACACCGCCGCCGTGCTGACGGGCGCGGGGCTGCACGCCTCGATCCTGCCCGCGCCGCTGCCGACGCCCGTGCTGGCCTTCGCCGTACGCCAGCTCGGCGCCGACGCCGGGGTCACGGTCACCGCCAGCCACAACCCGCCCCGCGACAACGGCTACAAGGTCTACTGGGGCGACGGCTCCCAGATCGTGCCGCCGATCGACAGCGAGATCTCGGCCGCCATCGACGAGGTGGGCCGCGTGGACGAACTCCCGCTGAACGGCCCCGGCACGCTGACCGAGCTGGGCGAGGACATCGTCGACGACTACATCGAGGCCGTGACGTCCCTGCCCCTGGGCGAGGCGCGTGACCTCCGTGTCGCCTACACCCCGCTGCACGGGGTCGGCGCGGCCACCCTGACCGGCGCCTTCCTGGCGGCGGGCTTCGAGACCCCGATGGCGGTCGAGGAGCAGCGCAACCCCGACCCCGACTTCCCCACGGTCTCCTTCCCGAACCCGGAGGAGCCGGGGGCGATGGACCTAGCCGCCGCCCTGGCCGCCAAGCTGAACGCCGACCTGATCCTGGCCAACGACCCCGACGCCGACAGGTGCGCGGTCGGGGTCCCGCTGCCGGGCGGGGACGTCCGCATGCTCACGGGCGACGAGGTGGGCGGCCTGCTGGCCGAGCACGTGATCACCCACACCACCGGCGACCGCCTGGTGGCCACCACGATCGTCTCCTCCACCCTCCTGGGCAAGATCGCCGGGGCCCACGGCGTGCGCTACGGCGAAACGCTGACCGGCTTCAAATGGATCATCAAGGCGGGCGCGGGGCTGGTGTTCGGCTACGAGGAGGCCATCGGCTACAGCGTCGGCTCGGACGCCGGCCTCCCGGTCAGGGACAAGGACGGCATCGGCGCGGCCCTGACGGTGGCCGCCATCGCCGCGACGGCCAAGCGGGCGGGCCGTACGCTCCTGGACCTCCTGGACGACCAGGCCCGCCGCTACGGCCTGCACGCCACGTCCCAGCTCTCGTTCCGGGTGGACGACCTGTCGTTGATCGCCGACGCCATGGACCGCCTGCGCACGAACCCGCCGGCCTCGCTCGGCGGGCGGGCGGTCGAACGGGCGGACGACCTGAACCAGGGCGACGGCGGCCTGCCCCCCACCGACGGCCTGCGCTACCGGCTGGTGGGCAACGCCCGGGTGGTGGTCCGCCCTTCGGGCACGGAACCGAAGCTGAAGTGCTACCTGGAGGTCGTCGTCCCGGTGACGGACGAGGTCCCACAGGCCCGCGCCCAGGCGACCCGTGAGCTCGACTCCTTGAGCGCCGACCTGACGGTTCACCTGGGCTTTTAGCGCATTCCGCTTGCCCGGGCCACCGTATGGGACCAAAGTTGGTGGGTCCACATCCGGTAGGACCAAATGTGGACCCATGGACCGAAGCATCTCGCGCGGGGTCGACGCGAGAGGGAGCCGGGCAGCCGTAACCGGAGTCACCCCTTTCCACCCGAAACACCTGGCGGTAGTCCCGTCGGCAGCAGGCCGCCGAGGCCGAAGGCGACGTTGCGCGCAGTCCGGTCACCTGCTGGGCGAACAGCGACGTCAGCGGCAGGTAGAGGCCGCTGCCGAGGGCGTCGACGAACATGCCGACGAGGAAGGGCCGCACGGCCGGGCTACGCGGAGGGGAGACGAGCATCCGCGACAGTGTGCCCGGCCGGCGGCGGGTGGCGGACCTGGGCCCCAGGTCCGACCCCGGCTGTCAGGCCAGCTTGAACTGCAGGTCGACGTCCCAGTTGTCGAGGTCGGGCTCCTCCATCGGGTTGGTCTTGTACAGCTCCAGCCGGCCCGCCCAGTGCTCGGCCCCGTCCTTCTCCGTCATGTCCCACGAAAGCCTCTGCTCCTGTGCCCACCGCAGGAGATCGGCGGTCACCTTCATGAGCCCGTCGGGGTGGCCGTGGTGGGAGACGGTGACGTAGCGGCCCGCGGGCAGGGTGCCGGCGAAGAGGTCGCCCTCGGCCTCCACCGGTGCGGCCACCGGGACGCCCGCCTGCACCACCAGCCGGTCACCGGCCATGTCGATGCTGTCGTAACGGAAGAACGGCGCCCCGGCCGGGTACGCGCCGCGTTCGGCGAGCCAGCCGATGATCTCTCCGATGCGGTCCCCGACGACGCCGAAGGTGGTCATGGTGATGGTTGCGCGCACCCCGACGTACGGACGCTCGGGGAACTCGACGATTTCTGGCATGTGATGTTTCCTCCTTCACCCCTCAGTACGAGACGCGGGCACCGAACTCATCGGCAGATCGAAGAAAGGGAACAATCCCGGGTCGAGATAGGTGCTCGCCCCCACGATCAGCCCGCCGGCCACCTCTACCACGACCAGGGCGAACGGCTCGCCGTTGAGATACTGGCCGAAGGCCGGGCAGCCGTTGGCCCGCGTCGCGACGAGGCGGGAGCCGGCGCACGGCGCGTCCGAGGCGAGCAGGACCGCGCGGATGGCCTCCCGTCCCCGCAGCCACCACGTGAACGGCGGCATCGACGACGTCGCGTCCTCGTGCAGCAGCGACACCAGCGTGTCCACGTCATAGCGCTCGAATGCCGAGACGTAGCGGGCCAGGAGTTCCTCGTCCACCTCCGGGTCGAGGGGCGCCGTCGCCGGAAGGCCGGCCCTGGCGCGTTGCAGGGCGCTGTTGACCGAGGCGACCGTGCTCTCCAGGAGGGTGGCCGTCTCGGCGGCGCTCCACCGCAGCACGTCCCGCAGGATGAGCACGGCCCGCTGCCGGGGCGGCAGGTGCTGCAGGGCGGCCACGAACGCCAGGCGTACCGTCTCCCTGCCCACCGCCACGTCCGCCGGGTCGAGGACGCGGTGGTCGGGGACGGGCTGGATCCAGCGGTCGGGCGGGAGCGGCTCGCCCAGGGCGGCGCCGGGGACCGCGGCGGGGCCCAGGTCCATGGCGCGGGCGCGGCGCTGCGGGCCCTTGAGCATGTCGAGGCAGATGTTGGTGGCCAGGTGGAACAGCCACGGGCGCAGCGGTCCGCGGCCGGGGTCGTAGGTGCGCCACGCCCGGACGAACGCCTCCTGCACCGCGTCCTCGGCCTCGAAGCCGGAGCCGAGCATGCGGTAGCAGTAGCCGGTCAGCTCGGCCCGGTGCGGCTCCAGTTCCAGCTCCGTCATGGGACGGGGATCACCTCGATCTGCAGCTCCGTCACCCATTCGTCCCGGTTCGGCGGGCAGTGCAGGGAGATCTCCCTGGCCAGGTCGCGGGAGCGGTAGCCGTGCTCCTCGATCCAGTGGGCCAGCGCCTGGAACGTCGGCCCCACCGCCTCCATCGGCCCGTGGTGGATGATCGTGGCCGCCGTGTCGATGCCCGGCAGGTCCACCACCTCGACGTCGTGCGTGCCGGGTTCGGCGTTCACCGGCAGGCAGGCGTGCACCATGATCGAGCCGTCGTCCTCGGGCACGTAGTAGGCCAGGCCGGGGCCGGTGATCCGGATGGCGGCGGCCTCCACGCGCCGGCAGATCTCCTCGAAGAGGGGGCCGATGACCGGGCCGATGTCCTCTCCCTCGTAGCTGGCCGCCCTGGCGCTGAGCCGGGCGACCCTGATCGGGCTCACCGTCTTCAGCACGACCTCCGCGGTCCTCATGTGCCCCTCCGTCTCGATCGTACGAAGCCGCGCCTCGACGCTGCGCAACCTGGCCAGGTCGGCGCTGATCTGCGCTTCGAGCTGGGCACGGCGCAGGCGCACCATGCCGTGCAGCTCCTCCGTGCTCACCTTCTCGTCGAGGATCGCCCTGACCTGCTCCAACGTGAAGCCGAGGTCCTTGATCGCGACGATGCGGTTGAGCCTGGCGAGCTGCGCGGCCTGGTAGGACCGGTATCCGCTGACCGGGTCCACGTGCGCGGGCCGCAGTAGGCCGATCGCGTCGTAGTGCCGGAGCATCCGTACGGACACCAGCCCCAGTCTGGCGAAGTCTCCGATGCCGAACATGTCACCTCCAGAGGTAGGGGCTGACACGGTGTCAGAGTCAACCTATGGCGATTCCTGTGGAGTTGGGGTATTTTCCGCTTCAAAGGGCGACCGAACGTTCGGTAGGAATCCAGATGACCACAGATGCCAGTGTGCGGATCCGTACGGCGGCGGTGCTGCTGTTCGCCCGTCACGGGTACGCCGGCACGAGCATCAGAGACCTCGGCAAGGCCGTGAACATGACCAACGCCGGGATCTACCACCACGTGACGAGCAAGGAGGCCCTGCTGGCCGACCTCATGCGCGTCGCCCAGCGCGGGCTGATCGAGACCACCGAGCGCATGCTCGGCCCCTACGACCGTCCCGCGGACCGCCTCTCCCTGCTGATCGGCTCACTCACCGCCATCCACGCCCGCAACCCGATGACCACCCGCGTCATGGACGGCGAACTGCGCTCCCTGACGCCCGGCTCCGCCGCCCACGACGAGATCATCGCCCTCCGCGACGCCTACGAGGACCACTGGAAGAGCGCGCTCGCCGACGGGGTCGCCGAGGGCGTGTTCCACTGCGCCGACCAGCGGCTGACCCGGCTCGCGCTGATGTCCATGTGCACCGGCACCAGCGAGTGGTACCGCCCCGACGGGGACTCCTCGCTGGAGCAGGTGTGCGCCGAGTTCGTCACGATCGGCCTGGCCGCCGTCCGCGCCCCCGCCCAGAGCGTCGCCACCGCCGATTTCTCCCTGCTGCCCGAGTACCCCTGGGAGCCGCCGGATGCATGAGACGATCCCCGACCTGATGAGGCACGCCGCCGCCACCTACGGCACGCGTGAGTTCCTCCGCTTCCCCGACGCCGGCCCGACCCGCCCCGGCGCCCGCGTGACCTTCGCCGACGCCGACGCGCGGTCCGACCGCCTGGCCGCGGCCCTGACCGGCAGGGGCGTACGGCCCGGCGACCGGGTGGCCGTCATGATGGACAACGTGCCCGGCTGGCCGCTGAGCTGGCTGGGGATACTCAAGTCCGGCGCGATCACCGTGCCGGTGAACGTCCGCTACCGGGCGGCCGACCTGGAGCACGTCCTGACCGACTCGGGCGCCGTCGCGACCATCAGCACGCCCGAGCACGCCGCGCACATCCCGGGCCCGGTGTACGACCTCGACGACCTCGACGGCGGAACCGGCCCGACCGTACCGATCAAGAGCGACGATGTCGCGAATTTTCAGTACACGTCGGGGACAACCGGATTCCCCAAGGCCTGCATGCTCACCCACGACTACTGGCTCAGGACCGCCCAGGTCGTCGTGGACCAGATCGGGCTCCGCGACGACGACGTCTTCATGATCGCGCAAGCGTACTCGTACATGGATCCCCAGTGGGTCACGCTCCTGTGCCTGACGGGCGGCATCCCCCTCGTCGTGCTCCCCCGCTTCTCCGCCTCCGGCTTCTGGCCCTCGGCCAGGGAGCACGGCGCGACGCTCACGTACGTGCTCGGCACGATGCCCCTCCTCATGCACAAACAGCCGCCCCACCCCCATGACCGCGACAACCGCATGCGCCTGGTGCTCTGCTCGGGCATCCAGCCCGACCTGCACCGCACGTTCGAGGAGCGCTGGGACGTGCCCTGGCGGGAGCTGTACGGCTCCACGGAGACCGGCCCCGACCTGGTCGTGCCCGTGGACGCGGGCGAGACGGTCGGCACCGGCGCCTTGGGCGTGGCGCCGCCGGGCAAGGAGGTGGTCATCGACGAGGAGAGCGGCGAGATCCTGGTCAGGGGCGTCCCCATGATGAAGGGCTACTGGAACCACCCCGAGGCGACCGCCCACGCGTTCAGAGGCGGCTGGTACCACACCGGCGACCTGGGCGTCCGCGACGACCACGGCCACATCCGCCACGCCGGGCGGATCAAGGACATGGTCCGCAGGGGCGGCGAGAACATCTCGTGCGCGGAGGTCGAGAGCGTGCTCGCGCGGCACCCGGCGGTCATGTCGGCGGCCCTGGTGCCGATCCCCGACGACCTGTTCGGCGAGCTGCCCAAGGCGTTCCTGCAGCTCCGCCCCGGCTACGAGGCCACCCGTGACACCGCCATGAGCGTGATCGAGCACGCGCGGGAGCGCCTGGCCCGCTTCAAGGTCCCGGCGTACGTGGAGTTCGTCGAGGAGTTCGCCCTGACCCCGTCGGCCCGCATCGAGAAACGCCACCTCCTCAACCCCGAACGCGACCAGCGCGCCGCCCCGGCCATCCCCGTCGAGAAGGAGCAGAGATGATCGACGTAGCAGTACGCGACGACGTGGCCGTGATCACGCTCGCCCGCCCCGAGAAGCTCAACGCCCTCACCTCCGCCATGCGCGCGGACCTGGCCACGGCCGTACGCGAGCACGGGCGGCACACCAGGGGCATCGTGGTCACCGGCACGGGCCGGGCGTTCTCGGCCGGCGAGGACATCCACCAGGCCGTCGGCCGATCGCTGGTCGAGGAGGTGGAGACCTTCCACGACATGACCAGGGCCGTGCTCGAGACCACGGTCCCGGTGGTGGGGGCGGTCAACGGCCTGGCCGTGGGCGGCGCCGCCGAGTGGACGCTCTGCTTCGACGCCCGGATCGGCACGCCGGCGGCCGAGTATTTCCTCCCGGAGAACCACATCGGCCTGTCGATCTCGAACGCCTCCAGCTACCTGCTCCCCCGCCTGGTGGGCGCCAGGGCGCTGCGGCTGGTGCTCGACTCGGCCCGCGTCAGCGCCGAGGAGGCCCTGGCCCTCGGCCTGCTGGACGAGATCGTCGCCCCGGAGAGGCTGGTGGAGGCGGCCATCGCCCGGATCCACCACTGGAGCGCCCCCGGCGCCGCCACCGCGGTCCACCTCGCCCTGCTGCGCCCGTCACCGGCGGAGGTCGAACGCGCCTTCGCGGTGGAGACGGAGGCGGCCGGGCGGGTGGAGGCGTCGGGCATCGCCCAGGCGGGGATGTCCAGATTCGTCAACAGGGCCAGGGGGTGACGATCAGGTGAAGACGACGGCCGCCACGATCAGCGCCACCGCGGCCACCAGCACCGCGATCGAGTCGTAGGACCAGGTGACCCGGACCGGCGCCGCCGCCTCGTCGCGGCGCCGGGCCGACTCGGCGCGATCGCGGATCTGGTCGCCCACCCAGTCGGCGTGCGTCTTGCCCGCGAACGCCTCCACCGCCGCCTGCTCGGACTTCGACAGCGTCGGCTCGGTCTTGAAGCGCCCGCGCTCGACCCGGGGCGCGCCGCGCCGCTGCGCCTTGGCCCGCTCTCTGGCGCTGCTCATCGGCGTCCACAGCCGCAGCTCCCGCCCGTCGCCGTGCTGGACGTTGATGGAGTGGGACACGGTCACGTCGTCGATGGCGGCCCACGGCACGAACGTCGTGCGGAACGGGTTGCGCCCTACCAGCCCCTCCTCCGTGAACACGGTGGCGGGGCGCAGCGCGACCGCGTAGACGAGCGCCGTCAGCGCCCCGAGCACGGCCAGCGCCACCAGCGACGACTTGCCGCTGAAGCGGGCGATCAGGTCGTAGACGTTGAACGCCACGAACGCCAGCCACACCCACCCGAGCACGAACGCGGTCCTGGAGCGGTAGACCTGCTTCACGGCTGCCACTTGAGCCGGGCGAACCCGGGCTTGATCACGCCGTTGATGAGCGCCAGCCGCTCGTCGAACGGGAGGAACGCCGACTTCATCGCGTTGACGGTGAACCACTGCAGGTCGTCCCAGCCGTAGCCGAACGCCTCGACCAGCTTGTGGAACTCCAGCGACAGGTTGGTCGCGCTCATCAGCCGGTTGTCGGTGTTGACGGTGACCCGGAAGTGCAGCCGGCGCAGCAGCCCGATGGGATGGTCGGCGATCGAGTCGGCGGCGCCGGTCTGCAGGTTGGAGGTGGGGCACATCTCCAGCGGGATGCGCTTGTCGCGTACGTAGGCGGCCAGCCGCCCCAGCTTCGCCGACCCGTCGCCGGCCACGGAGATGTCGTCGATGATGCGCACGCCGTGCCCGAGCCGGTCGGCGCCGCACCACTGGATGGCCTGCCAGATCGACGGCAGCCCGAACGCCTCGCCGGCGTGGATGGTGAAGTGGGCGTTCTCCCGCTGCAAGTATTCGAACGCGTCGAGGTGGCGGGTGGGCGGGTAGCCGGCCTCGGCCCCGGCGATGTCGAACCCCACGACGCCGCCGTCGCGGTAGCGCACCGCGAGCTCGGCGATCTCCCGGGAACGCGCCTGGTGCCGCATGGCCGTCAGCAGCGTGCCGACGCGGACGCCGCGCCCCTCGGAGCCCTGCCTGAACCCGTCGAGCACCGCCTCCACCACCTGGTCGAGGCTCAGCCCCCTGGTGGTGTGCTGCTCGGGCGCGAAACGCACCTCCGCGTAGACCACGCCGTCGGCGGCCAGGTCTTCGGCGCACTCGGCGGCCACCCGGACGAGCGACTCGCGGGTCTGCATGACCGCGACCGTGTGGTCGAAGGTCTCCAGGTAGCGTTCGAGTGATCCCGAGTCGGCCGCCTCCTCGAACCAGTGGCGCAGAGCGTCGGGATCGGTCGTGGGCAGCCGGCCGTAGTCGGTCTCCCGGGCCAGCTCGACGATCGTCTCGGCGCGGAGCCCGCCGTCGAGGTGATCGTGCAGCAACACCTTGGGAGCCCGCCGGATCTCGTCAAGCGTGGGGCTCATCTGGCCATGATATGAGCACCCGGGCCGCGCCTGCTCAGTCGCGTCCGGCGCTTTCCGGGGTGAAGGCGGGCAGGCACACGGCGACGTAGTCGGCGCCCTCGGGCCCGGTGCTGTAACGCACCTTCTCTCCGGGGTAGGTCACCAGCGACTGCCCGGCCCCGACCTCGGTCGTGCCCTCGGCGTGCTCGACGATCACCGTGCCGCGCAGGACCACGGTGTACTCGGTGAACGACGGCGTCTGGGCCGGCTCCTCCCAGCCCGGGGGCGCGCTCATGTGGGCGATGGAGATCGCCTCGTCGCCACTGCTGACGCGGCCCACGTGCTCGTCGATGAGCTTGCCGCCGGGTACGGGAATGCGGGCCGGAGCCTCGATCTTTCTCACCACGACGTCAGTGTGCCACGTCGACTATCAGCCGGTTGGGCGTGCCCTGCTCCTTGACCTGGAACGGCGCCTGCTTGTCCAGCGCCAGCCCGATGCCGACGCGCCCCTCGAAGTCCCCGGTCCTGACGACGTCGGTGAGGTTGCCCAGGTCGGCCGCGTAGACGGGACCGCCGTGCCAGGTGGGCGCGCCCTCGTCGTCATGGGCGTTGGCCGGGAAGAGCGTGACCTGGAGGTAGGCGCCGCCGCGGACGTCGATGGGCTTGCCGGAGCCGTCCTGGACGAACTCGTCCACCCATTTCACGCTGTAGCCGGGGATGGCGCCCTTGAGGTCGATGACCAGGCGGTCGTAGGTCTCGTGGGCGGCGTACCGCACGGCCGTCACGACGGCGGGCTCGATGCCGGCGCGGTCGACCTCCACCTCGGCGGTGCTCGTCGGGGTGTCGGAAGCCGGCCCACTGGCGGGCGGGCTTTCGTGCTGGGTTTCGGGCCCTGTCTCGGGTCCTGTTCCGGGCAGGGCGGTCTGCCGGGCCGGGCCGCAGGCGGCGAGCACGGCGAGGAAGACGACGGAAAGGGCCACGCGGGCGCGCGGGGACAGCGAGCGCATGACCGGTAGATGCCCAGCTCACAGCCCCGCAAGCGGCGTCGGCACGGGATTCCCGGCCGGCGGCACCGGCGCTGGGCGAGCAGACCCGTCAGGGCCCCGCCGCCGTCGCGGCGAGGCCCTGACCGGTTACCGATCAGACGGTCTCGTAGACCTTCGGGTCCGCCGGCTCGGCGGCCACCGCCGGCTTGCGGGCGCGCAGGCCGGTCGCCGAGATCGCCAGCCCGACCAGGGCCAGCACCAGCGACACGACGATGGCCGCACGCAGCGAGCCGATGGAGAGGGTCTCACCGCCGGAGGTGAGCACGGCGGTCACCACGGCCAGCACGATCGCGCCGCCCACCTGCCCGGAGGTGTTGAGCAGGCCGGAGGCCAGCCCCTGCTCGTCGTCGTCCACGCCGTTGGTGGCCTGGATGTTCAGCGAGGGGAACGACAGGGCGAACGCGATGCCCAGCAGGATCATGCCGGGGATCACCATGCCGCCCACGCTGGGGGTGCGGTCGATGCCGAGGAAGACGGCGTACCCGCCGGCCAGGGCCGCGGCGCCGATGACGATCAGTTTGCCGGTGCCGAACCGGTCGGCGAAGTCGCCCATCTTGGTCGAGCTGACCGCGACCAGCAGGCCGGCGGGGAGGAACGCCATGGCGGTGCCGAGAGCCGACCAGCCCAGCAGGTTCTGGAAGTACTGCATGGCCACGAACTGGAACGACACGTACGAGCCCATCAGGATGAGCAGCCCCAGGTTGGCCCGCACGAGGTGGCCGGAGCGCAGGATGCCCAGCCGCACCAGCGGGTGGCGCATCCGCAACTCGGCGAAGACGAACAGGCCGAGCAGCGCGGCCACGCCCGCCAGGGAGCCGATCGTCTGCAGCGAGGCCCAGCCGACCTCGGGCGCCTGGACGACCGTGAACACCAGCAGCAGCATCGAGGCCGTGATGGTCACGGCGCCGACCAGGTCGTGACCGCCCTCGGCCCGCTCCTCGCGGCCCCGCGGCAGCATCTTCAGCGCGGCGACCAGCGCGATGACCGCGACGGGCACCGGCATGAGGAGCGTCCACCGCCAGCCGATCTCGGTCAGCAGGCCGGAGAGCACAAGGCCGAGCGAGTAGCCGCTGGCGCCGCAGGCGGTGAAGATGCTCAACGCCTTGTTGCGCTCAGGTCCCTCGGGAAAGGTCGTCGTGATGATCGACAACGCCGCGGGCGCGGTGAACGCGGCGGCCACGCCCTTGACGAACCGGGCCGCGATCAGCAATCCCCCGTCGTCCACAACACCACCGAGCAACGACGCCACGGCAAAGACACCCAGCGCGACCAGGAAGACCCTGCGCCGCCCGAGCAGATCGGCGGTCCTGCCCCCGAGCAACAGAAGACCGCCATAACCGAGCACGTAGCCGCTGACCACCCACTGCAGAGAAGACGTAGTAAGGCCCAGATCGTGCTGGATGGCGGGCAGGGCGACACCGACCATCGAGACGTCAAGGGCGTCCAGGAAGATCACTGCGCAGAGCACGGCGAGCGCGCCCCAACGGGATGAGGAAGAGGACATGGATGAGAACACTACATGCAGGCGCATCTAATGCAAACGCATTTAATGCCGTTGCATGAGTTTTAGCGAAGTGGTAACCTCCGCGACATGGACGAGCAGTTCGTGGTGGACACCTGGCATTACGTCCTGGCCAAACACGCCAAGGCCATGTGCGCGCTGGAGCGCGAGCTGGGCGATCGGCACGGTCTGGGGCCGAGCGAGTTCGAGGTGCTGGATCGGATCGTTCACCATGACAGGAAGCTGCGCATCCAGGAGCTCTGCGACGAGGTCCATCTGAGCCAGAGCGCGCTGTCCCGGGTCGTGGCCCGCCTGGAGAAGGCGGCACTGGTCTCACGCGGAGTGTGCGACGCCGACCGGCGCGGCGTCTTCGTCTGCATCACCGACGAGGGCCGCACCCGCCACGCCGAGGCCCTGCCCACCCAGCGCGCGGTCCTCACCGAGATCTTCGCCGACGCCCCGGCCCTGACCCGCTGACCCGGCCGACCCCGACCCGCTGACTCCGGGCCGCCCGAGCGTGCCGACCACTGGTCCGCGCCGCCCCAGGCGGTCTGAGCGCGTCCAGGGGACGGCGGCCTCCCCGGGGGCCGCGGCCCGCCCGGCGGGACGCGCCCGGGGGGCTACAGGGCCGTGACGCGGTCGATGACCAGCGGCAGGTGCTCCTCGGCCGCCGCCCCCACCGCGTAGCCGCCCTCCAGCGCCTCGAGCGCCCGCTCGAACCGCCAGGTCTCATCAGCGTGCAGCGTCATCAGCGGCTGCCCCGCCCGCACCAGATCCCCGGGCTTGGCGTGCAGCATCACCCCGGCCCCGAAAGAGACCGGATCCTCCTTACGCGCCCGCCCGGCACCGAGCCGCCAGGCGGCCAGGCCCACCGCGTACGCGTCCAGCCGCGTCAGCACCCCGGACGAGGGCACCTCCACGGTCATCGTCTCGGCCGCCCTGGGCAGCAGCGCGTCCGGATCCCCGCCCTGGGCCGAGATCATGCGCCGCCAGGCGTCCATGGCCGAGCCGTCCTCCAGCGCCTTGGCCGGGTCCTTCCCGGCGGGCACCCCAGCGGCCTCCAGCATCTCCCGCGCCAGCCGTACGGTCAGCTCCACCACGTCGGCGGGCCCGCCGCCGGCGAGCACCTCGACGGACTCCTCGACCTCCAGGGCGTTGCCCACGGCCCGGCCCAGCGGCCGGTCCATGGCCGTCAGCAGGGCGACCGTGCGCACCCCCGCGTCCGTCCCGAGCGCCACCATGGTCTCGGCCAGTTCCCTGGCCGCCGGGACCGTCTTCATGAACGCCCCGGAGCCCACCTTGACGTCCAGGACGAGCGACCCGGTGCCTTCGGCGATCTTCTTCGACATGATCGACGAGGCGATGAGCGGGATCGACTCGACGGTGCCGGTGACGTCGCGCAGGGCGTACAGCTTCTTGTCGGCGGGGGCGAGGCCGGAGCCGGCCGCGCACACAACGGCGCCCGCCGTCCGCAGGACGTGCAGCATCTCGTCGTTCGAGAGCGAGGCCCGCCAACCGGGGATCGACTCCAGCTTGTCCAGGGTGCCGCCGGTGTGGCCGAGGCCGCGGCCCGAGAGCTGCGGCACGTACGCCCCGCAGGCCGCCACCAGTGGCGCCAGCGGCAGCGTGATCTTGTCGCCGACCCCGCCCGTCGAGTGCTTGTCGGCGGTGGGCCGGTCGAGGGCCGACCAGTCCATGCGCTCGCCCGAGCGGATCATGGCCTGCGTCCAGCCGGCGATCTCACGGCGGTCCATGCCGTTCAGCAGGATCGCCATGGCCAGCGCCGCCATCTGCTCGTCGGCCACGTCGCCGCGCGTGTAGGCGTCGATCACCCAGTCGATCTGGGCCGTGGTCAGCTCGCCCCGGTCACGCTTGGCGCGGATGACCTCGATGGCGTCCATCAGGCACTCCTGCTGAGGTCCTGCGGCCCGAACGCGTACGGCAGGATCTCGGCCATGCGCTTGGGCCCGTCCTCGGTCTCGATCAGCAGGTCCTCGCCGCCGAACTCGTACAGGAGCTGACGGCAGCGCCCGCACGGCATCAGCAGCTCGCCGTGGCCGTCCACGCAGGTGAAGGCCACCAGGCGGCCGCCGCCGGAGAGCTGCAGCGCCGAGACCAGGCCGCACTCGGCGCACAGCCCGAGGCCGTAGGAGGCGTTCTCCACGTTGCACCCCGTGACGATCCGGCCGTCATCGACGAGCGCCGCCGCCCCCACGGGGAACTTCGAGTACGGCGCGTACGCGTTCCGCATGGCTTCCGCGGCCTCGGTACGCAGGCCGTTCCAGTCGATGCTCAATGCTGTTCCCCCCGGCGATAGCTGACGCCGTCGGCCTTGGGCATCCGCAGACGTTGCGAAGCGACCAGGAGCACGAGCAGCGTGAGCACGTGTGGCGTGATGAAGACGAACTCGTTCGGCAACTGGTCCACGGTCAGCCAGAGCCAGAACAGGATGACCATGCCCAGAGCGGCGGCGGCCATCAGGGTGTACTGCCTGGTGCTCCTGACCACCAGCTCGGCGGGCTGGGTGGAGGAGAGCAGGCGGCGGACCTGAAGGGCGAGGAAGATCAGCAGCAGCACCGCGCCGAACAGGAAGAACGAGGTGACGGCCCGCTGGTTGCGCAGTTGCAGGCCGTCGGCATAGCCGAACAGCGAGGCGCCGGCCGCGAGGCCGCCGGGCCGCCAGTTGCCGAAGATCATGGCGGCCAGGCCGATGAAGCCGCGCCCGGCCGTCTGGCCCTCCACGTACTTGCTGGAGACGAAGACCAGGAACACGCCGCCGAGCCCGGCGAAGGCGCCCGAGATGACGACGGCGACGTACTTGATGAAGTAGACGTTGACGCCCAGCGACTCGGCCGCCCACGGGTTCTCGCCCGCGGAGCGCAGCCGCAGGCCGAAGGCCGTGTGCCAGAGCACGAAGAACGTCAGCGGCAGCATCAGGACGGCCAGGACCGTCAGCACGTTGACGTTGTGGGTGAGCCCGCGCAGGATGCCCGCCAGGTCGGACAGCAGGAACCAGTGCAGGGACTCGAGCTTGCCGAACAGGTCGGGCCCGGACGAGAACACGGGAAGGCTGATCTCCCACTTCTCCCCGATCGCGGGCGAGGTGGTGATGCCCGCGCCCGCCTCGGCCGCCTGGGTGCCCTCCTTGTACAGGACCTCCGACAGGAAGCGGGTGATGCCGGGGCCCAGCAGGTTGATGGCGACGCCGCTGATGATGTGGTCCACGCCGAACGACACGGTCGCGATCGCGTGCAGGAGCCCGCCGAGCGCGCCACCGAGCAGCCCGGCGATCAGCGCGGCCAAGGGGCCCCACTGGTATCCGGCCCAGCCGGCCATCCAGGTGCCGAGCACCATCATGCCTTCGAGACCGATGTTGACCACGCCGGCCCGCTCGGCCCACAGGCCGCCGAGCCCGGCCAGGCCGATCGGCACCGCGAACCCGAGGGCGGCGGCGAACGTACCGGAGGAGGTGATGTCGTTCTGGCCCGACACGTAACGGACCAGCGACATCAGCAGGATGAGCGCGGCGATACCGAGCAGCACCACATGGTATTTGCCGACCCTGGTCATGCCGTCACCTCAACGGGAGTGTTCCTGCCGAGCTCCTGGGCGGCCCGCCGCTCTTCGAGCCTGAGCGCGATCCGCTTCGTCACCTCGTTGGCCACCACCACCAGCAGCACGATGGTGCCCTGGATGATCGTGATCACGGACGGGGGGATGTCCGCGAACTGCAGTGGCCCCTGCGCCCGGTCGAGGAAGGCGAACAGCAGCGCGGCGACCGCGATGCCGACCGGCTTGTTCCGGCCGAGCAGCGCCACCGCGATGCCGAGGAAGCCCAGTCCGGCGGTGAAGTTGGAGTTGTAGGCGCCCTTGTCGCCGAGGATCTCGGGCAGGCCGATGAGCCCGGCGATCGCGCCGGACAGCACCATGGCCGCGATCACCATGCGCTTCGGGTTGACGCCCGAGGCGAGCGCGGCCGGGCCGTTGAGGCCGCTGGCCTTGACGTCGAAGCCGAACCGGGTGCGTTCGAGCACGACCCAGATGACCACGCCGAGCACGGCGGCCACGATGAGGAAGCCCCACAGGCCGCCGTTGCGGGTGGGCGCCGGCAGGCCGAACCCGTCGAACACGAAGTTCAGGTCGGGGAACATGGCCGACTCGGACAGCTCCGGCGTGGTCGTCGAGAGCTGGCCCTCCGCCCGCTCACCGGCGAAGGGGCCACGGACGAGGAAGGCCGCCAGGTTGATCGCGATGTAGTTCAGCATGATCGTGGAGATGACCTCGTTCACGCCCCTGGTCACCTTCATGACGGCGGGGATGAGCGCGTACAGGCCGCCGACCGCGGCGGCGACCACGATGATCACCGCGATCTGGATCGGCGCGGGCGCCGTGAACGTCGAGCCCACGTACGCCGCGCAGATGGCGGCGATCCGGTACTGGCCCTCGA
Source organism: Nonomuraea sp. NPDC050643 (assembly GCF_040654715.1). Lineage (NCBI taxonomy): Bacteria > Bacillati > Actinomycetota > Actinomycetes > Streptosporangiales > Streptosporangiaceae > Nonomuraea > Nonomuraea sp. NPDC050643. The sequence goes on from NZ_JBFAIM010000005.1 coordinate 192,181, forward strand.
CGCCGATGTTGAAGAGGTTCATGCGGAAGCCGACGGCCACCGCCAGACCGGCGATGAACAGCGGCACCGCGCGGTTGAGGAAGGCGGCGATGCCGTTGGACTGGGTCCGCGCGGTGGCGCCGAAGTCGAAGAAGGCGCCCATCGCGTCGAGCGGGCTGGCGCCCGCGATGATGATCGCCACGCTGCAGATCGCGATCGCCAGGACGATGGCGACGATGACACCGGCGACGGTGAGCAGCGCCCGGTTGAGCCCGGCGGGCATCACGTCTCCTCAGTGCCGGCGATCGCGCCGGTCATGTAGCCGCCCAGCCGCTCGGGCGTGACGTCGGAAGGATCGAGCGCGGCCACGAGCCGCCCCCGGTAGACGACCTGGAGCGAGTCGGACAGACCGATCAGCTCGTCGAGGTCGGCGGAGATGAGCAGCACGGCGAGGCCGGCCGCGCGGGCGTTACGAAGATGGTCCCAGATGGCGGCCTGGGCGCCGACGTCCACGCCGCGGGTCGGGTGGGCGGCGATGAGGAACGCGGGTTCGCCGCTCATCTCGCGACCGACGATCAGCTTCTGCTGGTTGCCGCCGGACAGGGCCAGAGCCAGGGTCTCCACGCCAGGGGTACGCACGTCGTAGTCCTTGACGATGCGCTCGGTGTCGGCCCTCGACGCGCGCCGGTCGATCCAGATGCCCTTGCGGGCGGGCGCCCTGGTCTGGTGGCCGAGCACCCGGTTCTCCCACAGCGACGCCTCCAGGAGCAGGCCCTGGCGGTGACGGTCCTCGGGGATGTAGCCGACGCCGGACTCCCGGCGCTTGAGCGTGGACCAGCCGGAGATGTCCTGGCCGGCCAGCTCAATGGTGCCGTGCGCCGGGCGGATGCCCATGATGGCCTCGATGAGCTCGGACTGGCCGTTGCCCTCGACGCCGGCGATGCCGAGGATCTCGCCCTTGCGGATCTCGAACGACACGTCGTCGAGCAGCAGGCGGGCGCCCTCCTCGTGGAGTTTGGCCACGTACGTGCTGAGCGGCGTGCCCTTCGGCAGGGGGCGGTGGCCGTCGGCCTCCATGGTCAGGTTCGCGACCTTGAGCGCCACGGTGTCGGTCACGGTGGACTCGCGGGTCTCCGGCGTGGGCAGCTCGCTGCCGACCATCAGCTCGGCGAGCTGACGTGCGGTGACGTCGCCCGGGTCGACGCTGGCGACCGTGGTGCCGCGCCGGATCACGGTGATCGCGTCGGCGATGTCGAGGACCTCGTCGAGCTTGTGGGAGATGAAGATGACGGTCAGGCCCTCGGCCTTGAGCTCACGCAGGTTCTGGAAGAGCTCTTCGACCTCCTGGGGGACCAGCACGGCCGTCGGCTCGTCGAGGATGAGGATGCGGGCGCCGCGGTAGAGGACCTTGAGGATCTCCACGCGCTGCCGGTCGCCGACGCCGAGGTCCTCCACCAGCGCGTCGGGGTCGACGCGCAGGCCGTGGGCGACGGCCAGCTCGGTGATGCGCCTGCGTGCCCTGCCGGTGTCGAGCATGCCGACGTTCGTCGGCTCGGCGCCGAGGACGATGTTCTCCAGGACGGTGAAGTTGTCGGCGAGCATGAAGTGCTGGTGCACCATGCCGATCCCGACCTCGATGGCGTCGCTCGGCGTGCGGAAGCCGACCTCCGTGCCGTTGACCTTGATCGTCCCCTCGTCCGGCTTCTGCATGCCGTAGAGGATCTTCATCAGCGTTGACTTGCCCGCGCCGTTCTCCCCGACGATGGCGTGCACCGTGCCGGGCCGGACGGTGATGCGGATGTCGTGGTTCGCGACGACACCGGGGAAACGCTTAGTGATGCCCTCCAGCTCTACGGCGGGTTTCGCCGTGGCCAGGGTGTCAGCACTCATTTCGCCTCTCCTACACAGGGGCGGCATAGACAGAAGGCCCGAAGTTTGCGGACTCCGGGCCCTCAGATGTCACTTCTACCCCGACTACGGCTTGGCAGGAACCGTGATCTTGCCGTCGACGATGTCCTTCTTCGCAGCGTCGAGCTTGTCCTTGATGTCGTCGATCTCGCCACCGGTGGTGGACAGGCCGACGCCGTCGACCTTCAGGTCGTACGTGACGTTCGCGCCGCCCTTGGCACCACCCTGGAAGGCCTTGATGAACTCGAACACGCCGACGTCGACGCGCTTGAGCATCGAGGTCAGGATGACCGACTGCAGGTCGGTCTCCTTGACCGTCTGCCGCTGGTCGGAGTCGACGCCGATGGCCTTCTTCTTGGCCGCGGCCGCCGCCTGGAACACGCCGAGGCCGGAGTCACCGGAGGCGTGGTAGACGATGTCCGCGCCGTCCTGGTACATCTTCTCGGCCGCGACCTTGCCCTTGTCGGGAGCCTTGAAGCCGGTGAAGTCCCCGTCGGGCGTGAGGTACTTGATATCGATCTTGGCGTCCGCCTTGACCGACTTCACGCCGGCCACGAAGCCCGCCTCGAACTTCTTGATCAGGTCGCTCTCCACGCCGCCGACGAAGCCGACGTGGCCGCTCTCCGACTTGGTCGCCGCGGCGACACCCGCCAGGTAGGAGCCCTGCTCCTCGGCGAACAGCAGGCCGGTCACGTTGGGCGCGTTGGAGGCGGAGTCGACGACCGCGAACTGGATGTCCGGGTATTCGGTGGCCGCGTTCTTGATGTCCTCGGCGTAGGCGAAACCCACGCCGATGATCGGGTTGTAGCCCGCGTCAGCGAGCTGACGCAGCAGGTCGCCGCGGTTGGAGCCGTCGGCCGACGGGCTCAGCTCCTTGATCTCCGCGCTCAGGTCCGTCTTGGCCTTCTCCAGGCCGGCGTAAGCCGCGTCGTTGAAGGACTTGTCGCCACGTCCGCCGACGTCGAACGCGAGCCCGACCTTGAGCCCGCCCTTCGGCGCCTCGCTGCTCGCGGCGCCGGTCGGCGCCTCGCTGGCCGTGGTTCCCCCACCGCCGCCGCCACAGGCGGCGGCTGCCATGAGCATGACACCGGCTACCGAGCCGAGCGCCAGCTTGTTGAATCGCTTGCCGAGCAAGGCGACTCCCTTCCCTTTCCCCGCCGTCTTCCGCCGCAGTCGAGAACTTCAACGCAGGCGTGAAGAAACGTACGGCACCTGCACGGAAGATAGTTGCTTGACCAGGGCGAACCAAACCGGCACACAGGGTCGCAACCGCTCCGTTATCGACATCACTCGTGTCCGTGACCTGAACCCTGCTTCAGGCACTCCGGCCGGCCGTGGAAAGTTTTGCCCAACTTTGGGCCTCGATCACCCCTTGCCCGCGCGGCGATCGTGGCGCAGATTCCCACAGACGGTGGAATTTTCGTATCGGAGTCCCGCATGCACCCTTGGAAGGCCCTCACCGTGCCGCTGGCCGCGTTACTCGTCGCGACCTTGGCCGGCACGGCACCCGCCACAGCAGACACACCCGCCATCAGGGTCGAGAACAACGCCACCCAGCCGATCTTCTCCCGGGCGGACGCCATCCAGCAGACGGTGTTCGTCGAGGTGGCCGGCACCGACAGCGACAACGACGGCGCCCCCGACCGGGTCGCCGTGGACATCCTGCGGCCCAAGGAGACCGACCAGGGCCTGAAGGTCCCGGTGATCATGGAGGCGAGCCCGTACTACGCGGGCGGCAACGACGTCTCCAACCACCCCGTGGACGTGGACGAGAACGGCAACCCGCTGCCCGCGCTCAGGGCGAATTCGAGCAAGCTGGCCGCCGAGCCCTTCGACGGCTACTACGACAACTACTTCGTACCCCGCGGCTACGCCATCGCGCTGGTGGAGAACCTGGGCAGCGGCCGCGCCACCGGCTGCCCGACCTCCGGCGACCGCAACGAGACGGCGGGCCCGAAGGCCGCGATCGACTGGCTGAACGGCCGCGCCAGAGGCTTCGACGCCGAGGGCAACCCGGTGGGGGCCACGTGGTCCACCGGCAAGGTCGGCATGATCGGCGTCTCGTACAACGGCACGCTGCCGAACGCGGTCGCCGCCACGGGCGTCAAGGGCCTGGAGACGATCGTGCCGATCGCCGCGATCTCGAGCTGGTACGACTACTACCGCGCCAACGGCGGCGTCCTGGCCCCCGGCGGCTTCCAGGGCGAGGACCTCGACGTGCTCGCCAAATACGTGCTGACCAGGGAGAACGGCCAAGAGGTCTGCGGCGCCCTGATGGATCAGCTCACCGCCACCCAGGACCGGGTCACCGGCGACTACAGCCCCCTCTGGGACGCCCGCAACTACCTGAACGACGTGAACAAGGTCAAGGCCAGCGTGTTCGTGGTGCACGGGCTCAACGACTGGAACGTCAAGACCAAGCAGTTCGCCCAATGGTGGTACGCCCTGGCCAAGCGGCACGTGCCGCGCAAGATCTGGCTGCACCAGGGCACCCACATGAACCCCTTCAACCTGCGTACGGCCGAGTGGCTGCGCCAGTTGCACGGCTGGTTCGACCACTGGCTGTACCGCATCGACTCGGGCATCATGCGCGAGCCGCAGGCCGACGTGGAGATCGCGGCCGGCCAGTGGGGCCGGCACGCCTCGTGGCCGCTGCCCGGCACCGCCACCGTGCCCGTCTATCCGGGGCCGGGCTCGAAGCTCAACCTGTTCCCGCGCCCGCAGTCGCCCCGGGAGTCGTTCACCGACCAGAAGGCCAGGACGGCCGAGCAGCTCGTGGAGGCTACGGGGGCGGACGCGAACCGGCTGGCGTACACGACGGGAGCGCTGCCCGCCGACGTGCGGATCTCGGGGACGCCGACGATCTCGGTGCGGGCCTCGATGAAGGACGGCGCGTCGCCGTACCTGACGGCCCTGCTGGTGGACTACGGCACCGATGTGCGGCCGAACGGCACGCTGCTCTCGACGGGCCAGACCTACTGTTACGGCCAGGGCATCCCTGGTGACACGGGCTGCACGACGCTCAGGACGCTCGGCACCGCCGGCACCCCGTACAAGATCGTCACCAGGGGCTGGCTGGACGTCCGCAACCGGCACCGCCCCGACCGGACCGAGCCGCTGCGGCCGGGCCGGGAGTACACCTTCACCTGGGACTTCCAGCCGACGGACTATGTGTTCAAGAAGGGCCACCGGCTGGGCCTGGTGATCATCTCGACCGACTACGACTACACCCTGCGCTACCCGCCGGGCACGAAGGTCACGGTCGCGCCCGGACAGTCGGCGCTGCGGCTGCCCGTGGTGTTCGGCAGACTGCTCTAGGACCTGACGGCCCGCCGCACGCGGCGGGCCGTCACGCCATGGCGCTGGTGATCGAGTCGAGCGGGCCGACCTCCCACAGCGCGGTCAGCGCGGTGGTGGCCATGACCCGCACGCCCATCGAGATCGCCTTCTCGTCCACGTCGAACGTGCCCTGGTGGATGTCGTAGGTGATGCCGTCGGGCGAGCGCGTGCCCAGGCGGGCGAACGCGCCGGGGATCGACTCGAGGTACCAGGCGAAGTCCTCGCCGCCGAGCGACTGCTGGGTCGGGACGACCGCGCCCGCGCCCAGCGCGCGCTCGGTGGCCTCGGCCAGCATCTCGACGCTGACCTCGTCGTTGACCACCGGCGGCACGCCGCGCGTGTAGTCCATCGTGGCCTCGACGCCGTACGCGCCGGCCACCGACTCCAGCAGCGACTTGATCAGGTCGGGGGCGGCGTGCCAGGCGTTCTCGTCGAGGCAGCGGACCGTTCCCTCGGCCACGCCGTCGTCGGGGATCGCGTTGGCGGCCGAACCGGCCTCGACCTTGCCCCAGACGAGGCTGAGCGAGGAGCGCGGGTCGACGCGGCGCGACAGCGCGGCGGGCAGCTCGGTGAGGATCTTGGCCAGCGCGAACACCAGGTCGGCCGTCAGGTGGGGACGGGCGGTGTGGCCGCCGGGGCCCGAGACCCTGACGACCAGCTTGTCGCAGGCCGAGGTGATCGGGCCGGACCGGAGCCCGACCTGGCCGACGTCGACGCGCGGGTCGCAGTGCAGGCCGAAGATGCGGTCGACGCCGCTGATCCCGCCGTGGGCCATCACCTCGAGCGCCCCGCCGGGCAACTCCTCGGCGGGCTGGAAGATCAGGCGTACGCGGCCGGGCAGCAGGCCGGCCGCGGCCTGCTGGGCGAGGAAGAGCGAGGTGCCGAGCAGGACCGTGGTGTGCACGTCGTGACCGCACGCGTGGCACGCCCCCGGCGTGGTCGAGCGGTAGGCCGCGTCCTTCTCGTCCTGCAGGGGCAGCGCGTCGATGTCGGCGCGCAGCGCGACGGTCGGCCCGTCGCCGTTGCCCACGTCGCAGATCAGCCCCGTGCCCCTGGGGAGCACCGATGGGGACAGGCCGGCGGCGGTGAGCCGGTCGGCGATCCGCTGTGTCGTGCGATATTCGGCGAAGGCGAGCTCAGGGTGCCTGTGGAGGTCGCGGCGGAACGCCACGAGATCCGGCTCGATCTCCGCCAGGAACGCGTCGAGTTCCCCCCGCAGCTCACGTCCCCGCATATGTCACCGTCCCGTCCCAGTGCCGCGCGTCCCACAGGTGCTGGCCATCGCGGCTCGTGCGCTAAAAAACTCTCCATCCCGCGGCGTCCACCCGGTTGAGCGGCCGCTCGGCGAATCAAAAAACACACCCGATTGTTTTGGTGCGCGAGATCGTCAGCACGGGCCTTGCGTTCATCGGTCGCGAGTGCCGCTGCAGCCCGGGAGCACAGCGGTCGGCCGTGAGCCCGATGGCGATGCTTCGACTTTATCGCCTGCGTGCGGCTTCGCGCCGACAGATACACCAAAAGTTAGCCGACTGCAGGGCCGTAACCCCAGGTGGTCACGTTCCGTGCAGGTACGGCTGATCCGGAAATAGTCACAAGGGATCATTAGATGGTGACCCGATGTCGCCACTTCCAAACGTGGTCAGTGATTCCGAATCCTGTCACCTTCCGTCATGGTCATGACACTTTGGCGATGGCTGCATTTGGGAAGAATGCGTGTTTCACTCGCTGTATGATCACTAATATCCCGTTCGGGGAGAAGAATGCTGGGTTGAGCATCTTCAAGCCGGGCGAGGGGACCCTGGTGGTCGTGCCCTCGCTCTCCCTTCCGCAGGATGAGCTCCGCCGGATCACGGGAGCCAGGTCCTACGAGGAGCGCCTGCTGTTCCTGCTGCTCACGCTGCGTGAACCCGGCGTCAAGGTGGTCTACCTCTCCTCCGCCCCCATTGATCCCGACATCATCGACTACTACTTCGCGTTCCTGCCCGACCCGGATGACGCCGCCAAGCGTCTCACGCTGATCAGCCTCGACGACCCCTGGTCCCAGCCGTTGACCAGGACGCTGCTGTCCCGTCCCGACGCGATCGAGCAGTTACGCTCGGTGATCGACGGGGACGCTTGGCTCGTGCCGTTCGTCCTGAGCGAGCTGGAGGAGGAGCTCGCGTCGTTACTCAACGTTCCCCTCTACGGACCCGCCACGTCCCTTTCCTATTACGGCTCCAAGAGCGGGGCCAGGGAGGTGGGACACGAGGCGGGCGTGCCGATGGCGCGTGGCTTCAGCGACGTGCGCACGGTGCCCGGGATCGAGGAGGCCATGGAGGCCCTGCCCGGCGAACGGGTGATCGTCAAGCTGAACGACGGATATTCGGGCCTCGGCAACGCGATCGTCACCAAGGCGGACCGGTCACTGACCAGCTTCTCCGCCGCCGGGGAGGACTGGGGGAGCTTCACCGCGAAGATCAGGGACCGGGGGGCCGTGGTTGAAGAGTTCATAGAGCATCGCCCGCTCTACTACCCGAGCGCGCTGGCTCAAATCACGCCCGGAGGCCAGGCTCAGGTGCTCGCCACGCACGACCAGGTGCTCGGCGGCAACAACGGGCACGTCTACCAGGGCTGCACCTTCCCGGCCGCGCCCGAATACCGCGCCGAAGTGGGCGCCTCGGCTGGCCGGATCGCGCGGATCCTGGCTGATCGGGGCGTGGTCGGGCTGTTCGGCATGGACTTCTTCGCGCTGAAGGCCGACGCCGGGTACGCGGCGCTGCTGTGCGAGATCAACCTGCGGATCGGCGGCACCACGCATCCGTTCGGCGCCGCCGTGCTCACGACCGGGGCCACGTACGATCCGGGCACCGGCCTGCTCATGGCCGGAGATCAGCCGAAGTTCTACACCGCCACCGACAACTGTGCCTCTTCGTGCCTGCGCGGGCGTACTCCCGGTGAGGTGATGCGGACGGCCGAGCGGCTGGGCATCGGTTTCGACACCGGGCGGCGTACCGGAAACGTGTTCCATCTGCTCGGGGCCGTCCCCGAGCACGGCAAGCTGGGCTTCACCTCGATCGGCGACTCACGCGAGGAGGCCGACGAGCTGCACGCCCTCACCCGGCGTCTCCTTTGCGGCCCCTGACCCGGGCGCCGCGCAGGCCGCGCCAGCCGATGACCCCCAACACGATGGCGAGGACGATGTTCACCGCGATCAGGATGCCGTGCACCACGTAGAAGCTGGTCGGATGCCCATCGGCCAAGTTAAACCCGAGATTCACCCACTCGAAGATCATGAACGCGCCGAGGATGATGAGGAATCCGGCGATCTTTCGTGACACATGTACCTCTCTCGCATCGAAGCTGGACCATCGGGGGATGTGTCGCCACATGGGTATGAACACGGAGCTACGCTGAGACCGCCATGTGGACGAAAATTCTGCCGGTCACGGCACTCATCGCCTCGGTCTCGCTCACCGGCGGGACCGCACACGCCGAACCGACGACGCCGGTCGGCGGCGAGGCGCTGGGCAGCCGCGGCCTTGTCGCCCCCGTAGGCGTCAAGAAGCCGCCCAAGAGCAAGGCTACGTCGTACGTCATCGCGGACGTCGAAACGGGTCAGGTGCTCGCGGCCAAGAACGCGCACGGACGTTTCCTGCCCGCCAGCACGCTCAAGTCGCTGACGGCCCTCACCCTGATCCCCAAGCTGGACAAGGAACGCAAGATCCGGCCCAGCCAGAACGCCTGCAACCAAGAGGGCAGCGCGGTGGGACTGACGCCCAAGGTGACGTACAAGGTCGACGACCTGTTCAAGGGGCTGCTGATGTCGTCGGGCAACGACGCCGCCATGGCCCTGGCCGAGACGAACGGCGGCCTGGCCCAGACCATGCGTGACATGAACGCCGAGGCCAGGCGGCTGCAGGCGAACGACACGGTGGCCAAGACGCCCAGCGGCCTGGACAAACCGGGGCAGAGCAGCTCGGCCTACGACCTGGCGCTCATCGCCCGGGCCGGCCTGGCCAACCCGGACTTCCGTCGCTACATCAGCACGAAGACCACCAAGTTCCCGGCCCCCAAGGGCAAGCACTACGAGATCAGCAACCACAACAAGCTGCTGTGGCGCTACGAGGGCATGCTCGGCGTCAAGAACGGCTGGACCACCAAGGCCCAGGCCAGCTTCGTGGGCGCGGCCTCCCGGGGCGGGCACACGATCGTGGTGAGCATCATGCGGCACGAGGGCTACTTCTGGGAGGAGGTGGCCGGGCTGCTCGACTGGGGCTTCTCGGTCAGGGGCAAGGCCGCGCCGGTCGGTCAGCTCGTGGACCCGCTGCCCGTCACGGCGCTGGCCGCGCCGCAGCAGCAGGCGTCCGCCGCGCCGGCCGCCTCGGTCACGCCGGCCGCCCAGCCGCCGCTGCTGGAACGTGCCGCCCGCGAACAGGACGACTCCACCAAGACGGTGGGCTCGGCGGTGATCGGCGGGGGGCTGCTGTTCGGGCTGATCTGGCTCGGCTACGGGATCCGCCGCAAGCGCGCCCGCTCACGCTCCTGACGTATCGGGTGACGGCGCGGGCTCGGTGTTCGCGGGCGGGATCGGGACCGGGGTGGGGACGGGTGGCGGGCAGAAGCCGGCGGTGGCCGTCCAGGCGGCGACGTACATGACGAGCCTGGCGGAGAAGTTCATCCAGATCAGCAGGCCCACGATGACGGCGAACGTCCCGTAGACCGGGTTGCTCAGCGTGCTGCCGAGCAGCAGCGTGGCCACCTGCTTGAGCACCCCGAACCCGATCGCGCCGAGCAGCGCGCCCTGGGCGATCACCTTGAACGGCTGGTGTGGCCGGGCCACCCACACCAGCAGGATCACGAACAGCAGCCAGTCGGCCCCGACGCTCGCCGCCACACCGGCGACGCGGAGCCCGAGCTTGACCGCCGGCGACTCGCCGCCGAAGACGAAGCCCAGGATGTTGTCGGTGGCCGTCGTGGCGAACCCGGCGACCACGACGGACGAGATCGCCGTCGCCCCGATCATGATCAGCGCGGCCACGTCGCGCAGCTTGCCGACGAAGAAGTTCAGCGGCGGCTCGGTGGTCATCGTCATCTCCCGCAGCGCCCCGCGCAGCGCGTCGAGCGCGCCGAGCCCCGCGTAGAGGAGACCGAGCAAGCCGATGATCCCGGCGGCCGTCTTGGCCTCGCTGATGCTCTCCAGGTTGAGCTGCCCGGCGATGCCGGGCAGGCGTTCCTCGATCGCCGCCTGGAGCGCCTTCCTGGTGGCCTCGCTGGTCGCCACCACGAAGCCGAGCAGCGCGTACGAGAGCGCCACCAGCGGGAAGAAGGACAGGAACGTGAAGTACGTCACCGCCGCCGCCAGCCGGTCGCCGGCCTGGGCCTGGTAGCGCTGCACCGCCCTGAGCAGGTGGTCGAACGACAGCCTGCGGACCCGCCAGTCGGCCACCTTGTGACGCCCCCAGCCCTTCACCGACTCGACGCGCTCCGTCAGACTCGCCATTCACATCCCCTACCCAGGGGCGACGGTCAGGTTCCCACCACCGCGGCGGCGGAGTCCGCCAGGGTCGTGAGGATCGTCGCCAGGTCGTGGTGGAGCAACTGCCCACCGCGTTTGACGACACGCCCCGCGACGAGGACGGTGTCCACCGAAGCGGTGTCGGCGTTGAGCACGACGGCGCCGATCGGGTCGTGGGCGGCCGACATGCCGAGCGCGTCCGTACGCAGGAGCACGAGGTCGGCCTGCTTGCCCGGCCGCAGCGACCCGATCACGTCGCTCATCCCCAGCACCTCGGCACCCTCGATGGTGGCCATGCGCAGCGCGTCGCGGGTGGTGAAGCCGAGCCCGGCCCCGTCGGGGCGGCCGCGTTCGAGCAGGTGGATGGTGCGCATCAGGGAGAACATGTCGCCGGGCGCGCAGACCACGGTGTCGGCGCCGAGCCCGGTGGGCACCCCCGCCGCCCTGGCCCGCCCGGTGGCCGGATAGCCCATCGCCAGGTTCATCTCGTCCACCGGGGCGAGCGAGACGCTGCCGCCGCTGCCCGCGATGCGCTTGAACTCCTCGTCGGTGTAGTGGAGGGCGTGCACGAACGTCGTGGGGACGGCGAGCAGCCCGTTGGACTCGAGGAACGTGAGCCCGGCGCCGGCGCCGTCCGGGCTGTGCCCGAGGTGCGAGGTGACCGGCAGGCCGAGCTCCTCGGCCAGCCGCCACTCCGCCAGCGCGTGCTCCTCCCCCGCGATCTCCGGGCCGCGGGCGGCGAGCGCCATCGTGACCAGGCCGGAGGCGTCCGGGAGCAGCTCGCGTACCCGCCGGGTCGCGCCCGCCAGCCCGGCCGTGTCGCCTCCGTGGCAGTAGCCGAACACGGCCCTGACGCCTGACTCGCGCAGCGCCAGGACCGCGGCGTCGGTGTGATCGGGGCTGCGCTGGATGTGCGACCAGTCGAGCAGCGTGGTGACGCCCGTGTCGAGACATTCCAGCGCGCCCGCGAGGTTGCCGATGTGGACGTCCTCCGGGCGGTAGCGGACCGACAGCTCGCCGACGATGCGGCGCATGTAGCCGGGGAAGTCGACGTCGGGGGCGACGGCCCTGATGGCCGCCTGCCAGGTGTGGCGGTGGGTGTCGACGAAACCGGGCAGGACGATCCGCCCGGTCGCGTCGATCACCTCCGCGCCGGGGACGCCGGGCAGGTCCGGACCCACCTCGGCGATCACGCCGTCCTCGACGCGCACGTCGGCGCGGCCCAGGACGACGGGCTCCGGCTCGGTGTCGATGACGACGCCGTTCTTGATCAACGTGGTAGTTGTCATACCGAAAAGCTTAATAAGAAGCTTTTCAGAAAGCAATCTGGCGCTGGGTATCCTCGTTGACGTGAAACAGGATGAGATCGACGCGCTGGTCCCCCGCTGGGAAGAGTCGGGCATGTCGTCGTCGCTCATCGCCACACTCGAGCTCGGCAAGCGGATCTCCCGCCTGCATCTGTTGTTCGAGCAGGCGCTCAAGACCGAGCTGGCGGAGCTGGGGCTGACCTACGCCGAGTTCGACGTGCTGATGACGCTCAACCGGGCGGCGCCGCCGTACCGGATGAAGCCCAGCGAGCTGGCCAAGTCGCTGCTGCTCACCTCGGGCGGCATTAGCAACGTGCTGCAGCGGATGGCGTCCGCCGGGCACGTGGAGCGGGAGGCCAACGCGGGCGACGCGCGCAGCCGCTGGGTCCAGTTGACGGCCGAGGGGCGGCGCCTGGCGGTGGCGGCCCTGGAGGCGTCGTCCCGGGCGTATGAGGGGGTGACGGCGGGGATCCAGGAGGAGACCGTACGCCGGGCGGCCGACGCCCTGCGCGAGGTCCTCCTCCCCCTGAGCGGCCGCCGCTACCGCTGACGATCCCCGGGAGGCGCCGCTACCGCAGGCCGTGGCGGTCGGCCCAGGCCGAGATCGCGGCGGCGATCTCCCGCGGACGGTCCTCCGTCACGTGATGGCCGGCCGGGCCGCAGTGCTCGGTCTCCAGGGCGGCCATGTGCTCCGCGCACCACGCCGCCACTTTCTCGGTGATCAGCAGCGTCGGCGAGGAGTCGAACGTGAGCAGCAGCTTGGGCACCTCGCCGCTGCCCGCCAGCCAGTCGCCGTAGCCCCTGACCCGCCCCACCACGTCGGCGGGGTCGCCGTCGAGCGGCGACGAGCGCGCCCACTCCAGCAGCGGCCGCCGGCTCTCCCTCGTCGGGTACGGCTCCAGATACGGCCCCAGCTCCTCCGCGCCCAGCGGCGTCAGCACCCCGCCGGTGAACGCGGTCTCCACGAGGAAGTTCCCGTCGAGCACCAGCGACTCGCCACCCGGCCCGCGGATGGCCTCGGACCTGGCCCGGGGCGCCTCTCCCAGCTCGGCCCAGCTCAGCTCGCGGACGATGGTCTCCATGAACGCCACCCCGCGCGCCCGCCCCGGGTGCCGGGCCGCCCAGTCGAACGCGAGCGCGCCACCCCAGTCGTGGCCGACCAGCACCACCTCCTCCAGCCCAAGCGCGTCGAACCAGGCGTCGAGATGGCGGGCGTGGTCGGCGAACCGGTACGGCAGGTCCGGCTTGCCGGAGCGGCCCATGCCGATGAGGTCGGGGGCGAGCAGCCGCCGCCCGGGAGCGGCGATCCCCGGCACGACGTTCCGCCACGCGCGGGAGGAGGAGGGATTGCCGTGGAGGAACACGAAGGGGACGCCCGCGCCGGAGTCCTCGTAGTACATCGTCGAGCCGAGCACGTCGATGACGGCCATGTCAGCCTTCTTTCGTTCGTTTGACTAACGTTCGTGGCACTAACGAAATTACATCGTTAGTGCCACTAACGCAATGGGTAGGATCGCCGCCATGACGGACACCATGGACGAGCAGGACACCCCCGAGCCGCTGCGCGCCCTGCCCAGCCGGATGTTGTCGCTGGTCGCGATGCACGCCGACCGGCTGGTGAGCGAAGGGCTGGCGGGCGCCGACGCCCGCAAGTGGCACTACGCGGCCCTCGTGGCGCTGCGCGAGTCAGGCCCGGTCAGCCAGGCACAACTGAGCAGGCGCACCGGCGTCTACCGCAGCGACATGGTCTCCGTCATCAACGAACTGGCCGGACGGGGCTTCGTCGAGCGCACCCCGGACCCCGACGACCGCCGCCGCAACGTCATCACCATCACCTCCCAGGGCCGCCGGCACCTCGAACGGCTGGACAAGCTGATCGCGGAACTCCAGGACGGCCTGCTCGCGCCCTTGACCCAACCGGAACGTGAGACCCTTACCGGTTTTCTGGCCCGCCTGCTGGCCCATCATTCGCGGCGCGAGGCTCCCTGAGCAGGGCGGAAACCATGGCAGCGGCACAACAGGAGCCCTAGCCTGTGGGGAGTCGGGAACGATCCAGGAGGCGGCGCGCCCATGGCCGAAATCAGCACCGGGCAGATGGTCCGGCTCCAGCGCGAGCGCCGGGGCATGAGCACCACCGCCCTGGCGACCCAGTCCGGCTGCACCCCCAGGCACATCGAGCTCATCGAGCACGGCAAGCGCACCCCGTCGCTCCCCCTCCTGCGGGAGATCGCCAAGGTGCTGGGCGTCCGCACCGCGATCCTGCTGGGAGAGGCCCCGCGCGACTCCCACGAGCCGAGCCGGCCGCAGATCAGCGACATCGAGCGGGCCCTGTTCGCCTCCCGCTCGCTGGCGCCCGACATCGAGCCGCCCGACGCCGAGCAGCTCTCCGAACGGGTGGCGGCGGCCCGCAACGCCTGGTTCACCTCGACGCGCCGCTACTCGATCCTGATGGCGGCGCTGCCGTCGCTGGTCACCGACGCCGAGAGCCTCGCCCTCGATCGCACGCCGTCGGCCTACAGCGTGGCGACAGACGCGTACATGCTGGCCAGGGGGGTGCTGAAGCACCTGCGGCGGGTGGATCTGGCGCATCTCGCGGCGGACCGGGCCATGCGCTTCGCCGAGGAGTCGGCCGATCCGCTGATGATCGCGTGGTCGTACTGGAGCCTGGGGCAGTCGATGTTGTCGGACGACATGCACCAGATCGCGTACGACGTCGCGCGGCGCGGCATCGAGCTCCTGGAGCCGCACGCCGGCGACGGCGACGACCGTCACCTCAAGGCGCTGGGCGCGCTGAACCTGCTCGCCGCGATCGGCGCGGCCCGCATGGGCGACGACGACGAGGCCAGAGAGCGCGTACGCGGGCCCGCCGCGCAGCTCGCCGAGCGCGTCGAAGACGCCTCCGGCGTCTACGACCTGGCCTTCTTCGGGCCCACCAACGTCGCCATCCACATGGCCAGCATCGAGAACGACACCGGCCGCCCGGAGGCGGTGCTGCGGATCGCCGACGACATCGACCTGCGCCGCACGCCGTCCATCGAGCGGCGCACCACCCACCTCGGTCACGTCGCCCGCGCCTGCGAGGACCTCGGGGACGACGCCGCCAGCCTGCTCCACCTGCTGCGCATCGAGCGCGAGTGCCCGGAGGAGCTCGACCACAAGCTGCTGCTGAGGGAGATGGTCCGGTCGCTGGCACGGCGGGCGCGGCCGTCGTGGGCGCCGGAGGTGCGCTATCTCGCCGAGCGGCACGACATCCCGATCTGAGACCCGAACTGAGAGTTCGGTCACCACGAACTGGGAGATCTTGCGCCCGAGTTCGTCACGGAAAGGCGCGAGGATGCGACTCTGCGTCCATGACCAGAGCGCCGAGTGCTGATTTCGTCATGGAACGCCTGCTCCAGGAAGCGACACGGGAGTTCCCCGGCTGGGCCTTCGAGCGAGATCATCAAGGCTGGACCGCCATCCGCGACGAGATCCGGGTCACCCGGCCCAGCCTGGCCGCTCTGCGTGCTCTGCTGCGCGTGCACCGGGCCATGCGGAGGAGATGACGTCCATGCCGCTCGAGGGCCGGACCGGATCGTCCGCCGAGAGCGAGACCCAGCTCGCGGGGCGGCAACTCGAGGTCCTGCGCACCACATATCCGGCATGGGAGATCCAGGTCCGGACGGACGAGCCCGGTGCCACCCGGTGGACGGCCGTGCTCCGGCGGCCGATCACGGCGCAGATGGCGGCGGCGGGCCTGCGGCGGCGGATCTGCGGCCCCGATGCCATCACTCTCGCCGGCGCCCTGGCCCACCAGGTCTCCCTCCTCCACAACCGCCGCTCCGGCCGCTGGCCGGACTGACGCTCCACGTCCGCCCTCCGGCCGCCGGCCGGACCGACGCTCCACAACCGCCCCTCCGGCCGCCGGCCGGAGTGACCCGCTCCCGGCCTTCGCCCGGCCCCCGACGGCCGAAGGCCGGGCCCCCATTTCCACGCACGGCTCATGCGCGGGGGTCCCGCGCGGGAAGGACCTTGGCGGCGAGGGTGCCGATGACCGCGGCCACCTGGTCGGGGGCCTTGGTGTGAGCGGCGTGGCCCTGGCCGCGCATGATCACGCGTTCGGCCCGCGGCAGCACCCGGGCCAGCGCGTCGAGGCGTTCCCCCAGGTGGGCGGGGCTGCGGTCGCCGCCGAGCAGCACCACGGGCACGTCGATCCCCGCGTAAGCGTCGAGCCTGACCCCCAGGTCGTCCAGGGCCGCGTTGTCCTCGACCTGGCCGGGAGCCAGCGCCCGCATCCTCGGCACGAGCGGCACGAACAGGCCGACCAGCAGCGCCGCCCACCCGGGCAGCCGCACGGTGTCCCGCGTGAAGATCCGCATCGCCCTGCCCGGCCGACCGGCGGCGATGGCGGCCCGCGCCCGCCGGTGGACCGCGCCGTCCGGGCCGCCGAGTGGTGGGCCGATGACGAGCGGGGGCTCGTACAGGACCGCGCCCGCGAACAGTGACGGCGCCGCCACCAGGGCCTCCAGGGCGACGACCGCGCCCGAGGAGTGCCCGGCCACCACCATCGGCCCGCCGACCGCCGACGCCACCGCGAGGACGTGCTCGACCTCCTGGGCCACCGTGCAGGGCGGTCCGGTGAGGTCCGGCCGGTAGCGGCGGCGGTGGACGCGGACGACCCGGTGGCGCGGGGCGAGCAGCGCGGCCACCCGAGCCCAGGAAGCGCCGTCGTCGAGCCCGGGGTGCAGGACCAGGATGGGCGGGCCACCACCCTCGTCGATCGCGCGCGCCTCGGTCCCGTCGGCCGCTCTCGCCGTCATGTCCATGGCCATCTCCTTAGCGATGCTAAGTCAACCTTAGCGCCGCTAAGGAGGATTTACGAGGCCCCTCCGACGTGTGGTGCATGGGGGACGTGATCGCGGGGGCTTTACGCGAGCGGACGCGCCACGTCGACCGGCCGCCCGCGCAAGGAGAGGCTCGCGACGTGAGCTCGGGACCGCCGCCCCCGCCTCGGGCAGAGCCCTGAGGGCGGCCACCAGCCCGGCCGGGATCGCCCCCGCGACCCCGCCGGCGCCGATGACGAGGGGAACGCCGGGTGACGAACTCGCTGCCCGGATGCCGGCGTGACGTCCGCCATGCCGACCACACCAACGGGATCCCTCCGATCCGGCCGCGACCTGCCCTTCCAGCCTGCGGGCCGCGGCGGTGCGGCTCCTCGGCCGCCGGGACGATTGCGCGACAGGACCGGGGCCCCTCGGCGGGGTCCCCGGTCCTGTCGCGAGGTGCGGCAGCCGCCCGGTCGGCGGCCCCGGTCAGTGCCCGGTGGACACCAGCACGGGCTCCTCGGCGGGGACGGCCGAGTCCGTACGGCGGCGCATGACCACGAAGGCGAGCACGGCCGCGGCCAGGACACCCGCCGCGCTGATGAGAAAGCCGGCGGACATCGCGGAGGTGAAGGCGTCGCGGGCGGTCTGGGCCAGGCCGGTGTCGCCGCTGCCCGCGGCCACCCCGAGGGCGTCGGGGAGGGAGCGCCGGGCCTGCTCGGGGGCCGAGGCCGGCATCGCGCCGGTGAAGCCGCCCGCCACGATGCTGCCCAGGATGGCCACGCCGAGCGCGGCGCCCAGTTGCTGGATGGTGTCGTTGAGCGCGGAGCCGACCCCGGCCTGCTCGGCGGGGACGGCGCCCATCAGCGCCGTGATGGCCGCCGGCATCGCCAGGCCGCCGCCGGCGCCCAGCAGGAACAGCGCGGCGCCGGTCACCAGGAACCCGTCACCGGCCGACACGGTTGCCAGCAGCCCGAACGCGCCCGCAACCACGACCAGCCCGCCCGAGGCGAGAGCCCGGTTGCCGACCTTGGGGCCGAGCGCGGCGCCCAGGGCGTTGCAGGCCAGGGAGGCGATCGCCATGGGGAGGTAGGCCAGGCCGGCCTGCGTCGGCGTGTAGCCGAGCACGAACTGCAGGTACTGCGTCAGCACCAGGAGCAGGCCGCCGTTGCCGATCTGGACCAGGGTGAGCGACAGGCTGGCGCCGCTGAAGTTCCGGTTCCTGAACAGGTCGAGCGGGACCATCGGCGAGGACGTGCGCAGTTCCCAGGCCACGAACCCGCCCAGCGCCACGACCGTGATCAGCGTGCTCATCTGGAAGACGCCGTGCGCGGGCAGCTCGATGATCGTCCAGACCAGCGCGGTCATGCCGACGATGGACAGGATCGCGCCCAGCGGGTCGGGCTTGCTCCAGGGCCCCTTCGACTCGGGCATCAGCACGAGGGCCGCGATGATCGCCCCGATCGCGATCGGCACGTTGATCAGGAACACCGCGCCCCACCAGAACCAGGCGATGAGCACCCCGCCCAGCACGGGCCCGCCGATCAACCCGGTCATCGCGACCGCGCTCCACGCCGACATGGCCTTGCGCCGCTCGTCCTCGTCGAACACCGTGATCAGGATCGACAACGTGCTCGGCATGATCAGCGCCCCGCCGACGCCCATGACGGCGCGGGCCACGATGAGCTGGGCGGGATCGGTGGCGAAGGTGGCGGCCAGCGAGGCGAGCCCGAACAGCGCCAGCCCGATGATCAGGACCCGGCGGCGGCCGAACCGGTCCGACAACCCGCCGGCGGTGAGCAGCAGACCGGCGAACACCAGCATGTACGACTCCATGATCCACTGGATGTCCTGGGCGCTCGCCCCCAGGTCCTCGGCCAGCGGCGGAATCGCCACATTGAGCACCATGTTGTCGATGACCAGCACGGCCGTGCTCAGGCACAGCACGACCAGGATCAGCCAGCGTCGCGGGTGACGCAGATCCGTCATCCTCCTCACCTTCCTTCGCATACGATGTTCCGTAGATGCGAACACTGTACGCACAAGAGATTGTTGTACGCAACCCTGGACGTCGTACGCAGAGCAGGCGAAGAAAAAGACCGGGCACGCCTCGGCGTGCCCGGTCCTCAGGTCGGCGGATCTATCGCGTGGGCAGGAACCCCACCCGGTCGCGGACCTGCGCCATCGTCTCCTTGGCCACCGCCGACGCGCGCTCCGCGCCGATGGCCAGCAGGCGGTCGAGCTCCGCCTCGTCGGACAGCAGCTTCTCCGTGCGCTCCCTGATCGGCGCGAACGTGTCGACCACCGCCTCCGCCACGTCCTTCTTGAACGTGCCGTAGCCCTGACCCTCGTAGCGGGCCACCAGCTCGGGGATGGGCGTGCCGGTCAGCGCCGACTGGATGCGCAGCAGATTGGAGATGCCGGGCTTGTTCTCCTCGTCGAACAGGACCTCCGAGCCCGTGTCCGTGACCGCCCGCATGACCTTCTTGCGCAGCGGCCCCGGCTGCTCGAGCACGTCGAGGATGCCCGCGGGGCTCGAGGACGACTTCGACATCTTCGCCGTCGGCTCCTGGAGGTCGGTGATCTTCTCGACCTCCTTCAGGATGTACGGCTCGGGCAGCGTGAACGTGTCGCCGAAGCGGTGGTTGAAGCGCTGGCCCAGGTCGCGCGTGAGCTCGAGGTGCTGCTTCTGGTCGGCCCCGACGGGAACCCGGTTGGCCTGGTAGATCAGGATGTCGGCGGCCTGGAGGATCGGGTAGGTGAACAGCCCGACGCTGGCCGCGCTCTCGCCGAATTTGGCCGACTTGTCCTTGAACTGCGTCATCCGCGCCGCCTCGCCCATGCCGGTGAGGCAGATCAGCACCCAGGCCAGCTCGGTGTGCTCACGCACGTGCGACTGCACGAAGACCGTGGACCGCTCGGGATCGAGCCCGGCGGCGAAGAGCTGGGCGGCGGCCACCCGGCTGCGGCGGCGGAGCGCGGCGGGCTCGGTAGGCACGGTGATCGCGTGCAGATCGACCACGCAGTAGAAGGCGTCGTGGGTCTCCTGCAAGGTGACCCACTGGCGGACCGCACCCAGGTAGTTGCCCAGGTGGAAGGAGTCCGCTGTGGGCTGGATGCCGGAGAGTACACGAGGTCTGGCCATAGCAGGCAATTGTGTCAGGAATCCTGCTCAGGAGGCGACTCGGCGACCGCTCGGCGTTTCACCCTCACCCGTGCGATACGGCGGCCGTCCAGCTCGGTCACCGTGAGCTCGAAGCCCGAGAACTCGACCCGCTCCCCGACCGCCGGCACGTGGCCCAGCATGGCCATGACGAAGCCGCCCAGCGTCTCGTAGGGGCCGTCGGGCAGCCGGATGCCGGTCTCGGTGACGATGTCGTTGAGGTTCGTCAGGCCCTCGATCTCGATCTCGCCGGCGGGCAGGATCACGACGTCCTCCTCGACGTCGTACTCGTCCCTGATGTCCCCGATCAGCTCCTCGACGAGGTCCTCCATGGTGACGATGCCGGCCGTGCCGCCGTACTCGTCCACCACGATCGCCAGGTGCTGGCCCTCGTCGCGCATCTCGTTGAGCGTGGTGAGCAGGCGTTTGGACGCGGGCACGAACTTGGCGGCCCTGATCGGCACGACCGCGCTGATCGGCTCGGTACGGCCGACGAGCTCGGGCTCCAGCAGGTCGCGTACGTGGACGAACCCGATGACCTCGTCATAGGACTCCCGGTAGACCGGGAAGCGCGAGTGCGGCAACTGGGCGGCCAGGCGCGCCGCGTCGTTCAGCGGCGTGTCGGCGTCCATGAACTCCACCTCCGTACGCGGCAGCATCACCTCCCTGAGCTGCCGTTTCCCGGCGGCGAAGACCTCGCCGATGAGCTTGCGCTCGTCGGCGGTCAGGTCGGTGTGCCCGACCACCATGTCGCGCAGCTCCTCGGTGGTGACCTCTTCCCTGTCGGCCTTGGGGTTGCCGCCGAGCAGCCTGACCACGCCGTCGGTGGACTTCGACAACATCCAGATGATCGGGCGCGACAGGGAGGCGATCCGGTCCAGGAACGGGGCCACGAACAGCGACAGGCCCTCGGCCCGCTGCAGCGCCAGGCGCTTGGGCGCCAGCTCCCCGAGCACCAGCGACACGTACGAGATCGCCAGCGTCACCAGCACGAGCGCCAGCACGGGCGACACGGCCGCGGGCACCCGCCAGCCCTCCAGGACGGGTACGAGCTGCGCGGCGAGCCGGTCGGCGCCGAACGCGGCCGACAGCATGGTCGCCACGGTCACGCCGATCTGCACGGCCGACAGGAACCGGTTGGGGTCGCGGGCCAGCTTGGCCACCCGCTCACCTCGGCGGCCGTTCTGCGCGATCTTGCGGAGCTGACTGTCCCTCAGGGAGACCATGGCCATTTCGGCGGCGGCGAAGAAGCCACCGATCAAGATGAACAGCAGGACCAGGGCGATGTTGGCCGCGACGGTGTCAAACATGGTGGTTGGCAGCGTACTCGTCCGTTTTCCCGCGTATGCTGAACGGCGAGCCGTACAAAATCAAACATATTTGAACAGGAGTGAACATGAGGCTGCTGGTCACGGGTGGTGCCGGATATGTCGGCAGTGTCGTCGCGGCCCAGCTCGTGGAGGCGGGCCACGAGGTGACCGTACTCGACGACCTGTCGACCGGGCACGAGGACGCGGTGCCGGAGGGGGCGCGGTTCGTGCGGGGCGGCATCACCGAGGCGCACGACGCGCTGGACGGCGTGGACGCGGTGCTGCACTTCGCGGCCAAGTCCCTGGTGGGCGAGTCGGTGGAG
This sequence comes from Nonomuraea sp. NPDC050643, assembly GCF_040654715.1. Lineage (NCBI taxonomy): Bacteria > Bacillati > Actinomycetota > Actinomycetes > Streptosporangiales > Streptosporangiaceae > Nonomuraea > Nonomuraea sp. NPDC050643. The sequence goes on from NZ_JBFAIM010000005.1 coordinate 213,806, forward strand.
AATCCGGGGCTCTACTGGTCCCACAACCTGGGGGGCACGCTGGCGCTGCTCGACGCCATGCGGGACAAGGGCGTGGGCAGGATCGTGTTCTCCTCGACGGCGGCCACGTACGGGGAGCCCGAGCGCTCGCCGATCCAGGAGAGCGACCCGACCCGGCCGACCAACCCCTACGGCGCCTCCAAACTGGCCGTGGACACGGCTCTGACCGCGTACGCGGGGCTGCGGGGGCTCGGCGCGGTGAGCCTGCGCTACTTCAACGTGGCGGGCGCGTACGGGCGTTTCCGTGAGCGGCACACGATCGAGACCCACCTCGTCCCCAACGTGCTGAAGGTGGCCACCGGCGAGCGCCCGTCCGTGAGCGTGTTCGGCACCGACTACCCGACGCCCGACGGCACCTGCGTGCGCGACTACGTCCACGTCTCCGACCTGGCCAGGGCCCACCTGCTGGCGCTGGACGCGATCACCCCCGGCGAGCACCGGATCTACAACCTGGGCAGCGGCACCGGCTTCTCCGTGCAGGAGGTGATCTCGGTCTGCCGCGAGGTCACCGGGCACGCGATCCCCGCCGAGTTCGGGGACCGGCGGGCCGGCGACCCGGCCGTGCTGGTCGCCTCGTCCGCCAAGATCCAGAACGAACTGGGGTGGAAGGCCGAGCGCGCGTCGCTGCGCGACATCGTGTCGGACGCTTGGGGAGCGCTTTCCGCCAAATGAGCCATGCGGCGCGGCAATGTGTGCTGTGATACCGAAATGTGAGGAGCTTTTCACCAAGGGTCACGAAACTGCTCTTCGGCGCCCTCGTCGCGGTGGGCAGTCTCATGGCCGCGGGCGGCGTGATCTACGCGACGCCCCAGCCGGCTCCGGCCACCCGGCCCACGTCCTGTCCCGAGGTGCACGACAAGTAGGTCCGGGCCGACCAGCGCCCGCGCGCTCCGGCGTCCGGCGTGGGCGGCCGGCGTGAGTGGCCTGTGCGGATGGCCTGTGTGCGTCCCCGTGGGCGACGCGGGACGCGCGCCCCCGGACCGGCGGGAGCGCGCGTCGGGAGGCGTCCGGTCAGATGAGGTTGAGCGACCTCACCGCGTCGCGCTCCTCCTCCAGCTCGCGCACGCTGGCGTCGATGCGCTCACGGGAGAAGGCGTCGATCTCGAGGCCCTGGATGATCTCGAAGCGCCCGTTCGCCGCGCGTACGGGGAACGAGGAGATGAGGCCCTCGGGCACGCCGTAGGAGCCGTCGGAGACCACGGCCGCCGAGGTCCACTCGGTGCCGTTGACCCAGTCGTGGACGTGGTCGATCGCGGCGTTGGCGGCCGAGGCGGCCGAGGAGGCGCCACGGGCCTCGATGATGGCGGCGCCGCGCTTGGCCACGGTCGGGATGAACGTGTCGCGCAGCCACTCGGGATCGACCTGCTCGGCCGCGACCTTGCCGCCCACCTCGGCGTGGAACAGGTCGGGGTACTGCGTGGCGGAGTGGTTGCCCCAGATCGTCATGTTCCTGATCTCGGCGACCGGGATCTGGAGCTTGGCGGCGAGCTGGGACAGCGCGCGGTTGTGGTCGAGCCGGGTCATCGCGGTGAAGCGCTCGGCCGGCACGTCGGGCGCGTTCTGCTGGGCGATGAGCGCGTTGGTGTTGGCCGGGTTGCCCACGACCAGGACCCTGATGTCGTCGGCGGCGTGCTCGTTGATCGCCTTGCCCTGCGGGCCGAAGATCCCGCCGTTGGCGCCGAGCAGGTCGCCGCGCTCCATGCCGGCCTTGCGCGGCATGGCGCCGACCAGCAGCGCGACGTTCGCGCCGGCGAAGGCGACGTTGGGATCGTCGGTGATCTCGATCCCGGACAGCAGCGGGAACGCGCAGTCGTCCAGCTCCATCGCGGTGCCCTCGGCCGCCTTCACCGCCGCCGGGATCTCCAGCAGGCTGAGCTTGACCGGAACGTCGGCGCCGAGCAACTGCCCCGACGCGATGCGGAACAGTAGTGCGTAGCCGATCTGGCCGGCGGCTCCGGTGACGGTCACCTTGACGGGCACAGTGGCTGACGACGCCATGGCCTTCCCCTAACTCGCGGCACGATTCATTGACGTTCGGGATGTTACCCGCTCGTCATCAGCAGGTTTCCATCGCGGGCACTTTCAGCTCCAGATCGAAGTCGACCTTTCCGAACTGGCTGGTCAGGAGCTGCTTCATGAAACCGGTGCTGTAGAGATCGGCGATCACCGCCCGGACCGCCTTGCAGGTCGTCACGTCGCCGTTCCTGATGGCGACGGCGTAGCGCTCGTTGCTGAGCTTGGCGCCGAGGATCTTGTAGCGCATGTTCTGCTCCCGGCCCGCGAACCCGGCCAGGATGAGGTCGTCGCCCGGCACGCCGTCCACCTTGCCGCTCCTGAGCAGGTCCATGCAGGCGGCGTAGTCTCCGGCGTGGACCGGCTCGACCTTCACCTGGTCCTGCACCGCGCCGACGGACGGGTTGTTCGGGGCGCAGATCCTCTTGCCCGCCAGGTCCTTGATCGACTCGATGCCGCTGCCGGCCCGGACCAGGACGTCCTGGTGGGCCAGGTAGTAGGGGCCGGCGAACTGGGTCTCGCTCTTGTCGATGGAGTAGGTGGCGATGACCAGGTCAACCCTGCCCTCGGCCACGGCGTCCGGCCGGTCGCGCCCGCCGCCGACCCGGACGAACTCCGTCTGCTTGGCGCCCAGCTCCGCCGCTATCCGCTTGGCGAGCTCGACCTCGACGCCCTGGAAGTCGTCGCCGTTCTGCAGCCCCACGCCGGGCAGGTCGCCCTTCACACCGATCACGATCTTGCCGGTCTGGGCGACCTTGTCCATCACGCTGGCGAACGAGCCCGGCTCCTTCGTCTCGGGCGAGTCCGGGGGGACCTGGCGGAGCATCATCTGCGGCCAGCCGCTCCAGAGCAGGCCGAGCGCGGCGGCGGCGAGCAGCGCGGCGGCCAGCGCGATCCACATCTTCGCCCGCCCGCGCCGGGCCGGCGGGGCGGGCTCGGGCATCGGGTAGGGTGCCCCACCCCCTTCCGGCGGGCCGCCGAGGGCCGGCCGGCCGGAGGTGTGCTGGCCAGAGGTGTGCTGGCCGGTGGCCGGGTGGTGGTGGCCGCTGGCCGGGCCTGTGGTGGCGTGCTGCCCTGTGGACGGCGCCGTGCCCTGCCGGCCCCTGGCGCCGGGCGCCGCCTGCCCACCCGTCTGTCCTGGCTGTCCCGTCTGACCCGGCTGGCCCGTCGTACGGTCTGGCGGCTGCTGCGGCCCCGAGCCGGGGTGGGACGGCACCACGGAGCCCTGCCGGCCCGGCTGCTCGGTGATCGACCCGGCCGACACCCTGGTGAACGGCGTGGTGTCGTCGCTGGCCACCTGCACGCCCCTGGTGAGCACGGCCGTGGAGGCCCCCACCGTGGACGACTGCCCGAGCAGCCGCAGCAGGATCTGGTCGGCGGAGGGCCGTTCTGCCGGCGACTTGGCCAGCGCGGAGCGCACCACACCCTGCAGCGGCTCCGGCATCATGCCGACGTCGACCTCGTGGTTGAGGATGCGGTTGAGCACCGTCGCGATGGACTTGCCCTCGAAGGCGACCTTCCCGGTGGCCGCGAAGGCGATGGTCGCGCCCCACGAGAACACGTCGGTGTAGGGCCCGATGTCGTCGCCGGCGATCTGCTCGGGCGCCATGTAGGCCGGGGTGCCGATGGCCCGGCTGGTGATGGTGCCGGTGGAGTCGATGATGCGGGCGATCCCGAAGTCGACCACGCGCGGCCCGTCGGCGGCGATCAGCACGTTGTCGGGCTTGAAGTCCCGATGCACGATCGAGGCGTGGTGGATCGCGGTGAGCGCGGTGGCGGTGCCGATGGCCAGCCGGTCGAGCACCGTGCCGGTGAGCGGCCCGTCGGTCTCGATGAGCTCCCGCAGGGGCAGGCCGTCGATGTACTCGCTGGCGATGTAGGGTGTGTCGCCGTCGAGATCGGCCTCGATCACCCGGGCCGTACAGAACGACGCCACCCGCTGCGCCGCCTTCAGCTCCCTCGCGAAGCGCGACCTGGCGATGGTGTCACCGCTGAACTTCACGTGCAGGAGCTTGATCGCGGCCCGCTCACCGCTCTCGTTGACGCCCAGGTAGACGATGCCCTGGCCACCCTCTCCGATCCGTCCGGACAGCCGGAATGACCCCAGTAGGGTGGGATCGCCGGCCACCAACGGCGAGATTTGCGGCATTCGTCATCCCCACGTGTTCTGAACCCCAACGACGCAAACTTTACGACGCTCGGCAACTTCACAGGGATCCGTTAAGGCTTCGTGACGTCACGGGTTCGACTCTTTGCGGGAAATCCCGGGACGACGGGACACGTGACGAGTAGCACACTTGCGCCTCCCGCCCGCCGCGAGGAGTCTAGAGATCATGGACCGCCCTTACGACATCGTGCTCTTCGGAGCGAGCGGGTTCACGGGTGCGCTCACCGCCGCCTACCTGGCACGGGCCGCCGGTTCCGGCACCCGGTGGGCACTGGCCGGCCGCGACCGCGCCAAGCTGGAGCGGCTGGGGCTGGACGTGCCGATCCTGCTCGCCGACGCCACCGATCCGGCCGCGCTGGCCGACCTCGCCCGCCAGACCCGCGTCCTGGTCACCACGGTGGGCCCCTATGTCCGGTACGGCGAGCCGCTCGTGGCCGCCTGCGCCGACGCGGGCACCCACTACCTCGACCTCACGGGCGAGTCCGAGTTCGTGGACCGGACGTACCTGCGCCATCACGACCGGGCCGCCAGGAGCGGCGCGAAGCTCGTACACGCCTGCGGCTTCGACTCGATCCCGTGGGACCTCGGCGTCCTCTACACCGTCACCCACCTGCCCGAAGACGCCCCGCTCAAGGTCAGCGGCTTCATCAGGGCGCACGGGCGGCCGTCGGGCGGCACGCTGGCCAGCGCGATGTCCGTGCTCGGCCGTGCCCGCCAGGCCGCCGAGGCCGGCACCCAGCGCCGTTCGGCCGAGCCCAGGCCGAAGGGCCGCAGGATCAGCTCCCTGCCCGGCGGCCTGCGATACGTCGGCGGCTGGGCTCTGCCCATGCCCACCATCGACCACCGGATCGTCGGCTACTCCGCCCGCCTCCTCGACCGCTACGGCCCCGACTTCACCTACCGCCAGCACTACGCGGTCAAGACCCTCCCCGAGGCACTGGCCACCGTGGCCGGGGCGGGCGCCTTCACCGCGCTCGCCCAGCTCCCGCCCGTCCGCGACTGGATCCAGGGCCGCCTCAAACCCGGCGAGGGCCCGTCGCCCGAGCGGCGCGCGAAGAGCTGGTTCAAGGTGACGTTCCTGGGCGAGGGCGGCGGTGAGCGCGTGGTCACCGAGGTCGCGGGCGGCGACCCCGGTTACGACGAGACGGCCAAGATGCTCGCGGAGTCGGCACTCTGCCTGGCCTTCGACGACGTGCCCGCGCGGGCGGGCCAGCTCACGACGGCCGCCGCCATGGGACAGCCGCTCATCGACCGCCTGCACGCCGCGGGCCTCACCTTCACCACCCGCTAGTAGGGCAGGCTCCAGGTGGCGAACGACTTGCGCAGGTACGGGGCCTTGTACTTCGGATAGGCCACCGTGCTCACGTCGCCGTCGGAGGTGTAGCGCATGTCCGGGTTGCTCTTGAGCCAGTCGAGCCAGGCGGCGGAGCAGAACTGGGCGCAGTCGCCCTTCTTCTCCATGACCTTGATCCGCGGGATGCCGGCCGCGTCGAACGACTTGCTGAACGGCGCGGGAGCGGGCGTGTAACCCGCCAGGAAGGCGCCCTGGTGGTTGTACTGCTTGCCGCGCAGGGCCCATTCCTTCTTGCGCGGCTGGTTCCCGTACGGCAGGGCGATCGTCGTCGGGTTCGTGTAGGACAGCGAGTTGATCTGCTTGCCGATCGTGCCGATCTGCTCCTCGACCTCCTTCTGCGAGCGGCCCCGCAGGTTGAGGTGGTCGCGCGTGTGGTTGCCGATCTCGAAGCCGTTGTCCTTGAGCCAGAGCAGCGCCTGGGCCTGCTCCTCGCGTACGGTCTTGCCGAACATGTCACGGGTCACGTAGAACGTGGCCGCCGGGCGCCAGCCCGGGTGCTTGGCGGCCACCTCCTTCAGGATCGCGACCGCGGTGTCCTTCTGCGGCACGCCCATCTCGTTCAGCGTGAGCTGTGAGGGTGAGGAGTCGTCGAAGGTCAGGACCACCGGGTGCTTCCCGGCCGGGATGTTGATCTTGCCGGCCACCATCTCGGCGGCCGTGATCGGCACGTAGTCCTCCCTGACCAGCCGCTCCAGGTCCGCCCTGAACTGCTCCGGCGACCTGTCGTCCGTCGTCTGCGGCTTCGGGACGATCCGATGCCACATCAGCACCGGGATCTGCCCCAGCTCGTTCGCCTTGACCTTGGCCGCCGCCTTCGTCCTGGCCGCCTTGCCCGCCTTGATCCTGGCGGCGGCGTTCGCCTTGGTGTCCGTCAGCTTGGCGGTGTCGGGCTGCTGCGAGTCGCAGCCGGTCACGATCGCGGCGGCGGCGACCAGTCCCACCCCAGTCAAAATACGCAGTCGCATCCGAACCCCCCGAGACGCTTACGACTGTTACGAGGGGGCTCTTACCCAACTGATCAATTACGCCACGCCGCCGTACCGTCAAGAGATGGTCTGGGAAAAGCGGATATGACGCCGTTGGACCCGCCCATCCCACCTTGCCCCGCCGAGGCGGCCCAGGCATGCGAAACGGCCCCTACCGTACGGCGTGACCGCAGGTAGAGGCCGCGTTCGACGACTAGGCGGACATCTTCTTCTTGAGGTTGTCGTCCAGCGCCGCCAGGAAGTCCTGGGTGGTGAGCCACTTGGCGTCGCCTCCGACCAGGAGCGCGAGGTCCTTGGTCATCTGACCGCCCTCGACGGTCTCGACGCAGACCGCCTCCAGCGTGTCGGCGAACTCGGTCACCGCGGGGGTGTTGTCGAGCTTGCCGCGGTGGGCCAGGCCACGCGTCCACGCGAAGATCGAGGCGATCGGGTTGGTGGAGGTGGGCTTGCCCTGCTGGTGCTGGCGGTAGTGGCGGGTCACGGTGCCGTGCGCGGCCTCGGCCTCGACGGTCTTGCCGTCGGGGGTCATCAGGACCGAGGTCATCAGGCCGAGCGAGCCGAAGCCCTGGGCGACCGTGTCGGACTGGACGTCGCCGTCGTAGTTCTTCGCGGCCCAGACGTAGCCGCCCTCCCACTTCATCGCCGCGGCGACCATGTCGTCGATGAGGCGGTGCTCGTAGGTCAGGCCGGCCTTCTCGAACTCGTCCTTGAACTCGCTCTCGAAGACCTCGGCGAAGATGTCCTTGAAGCGGCCGTCGTAGGCCTTCAGGATCGTGTTCTTCGTGGAGAGGTAGACGGGGTAGTTGCGGTTGAGGCCGTAGCGCATCGACGCGCGGGCGAAGTCGCGGATCGACTCGTCCAGGTTGTACATCGCCATCGCGATGCCGCTGCCGGGGAAGTCGTACACGTCGAGCTCGATCGGCTCGGAGCCGTCCTTCGGCGTGTAGGTCAGGGTCAGCGTGCCCTCGCCCGGGATCTTCAGGTCGGTGGCGCGGTACTGGTCGCCGAAGGCGTGACGGCCGACGACGATCGGCTTGGTCCAGCCCGGGACGAGCCGCGGCACGTTCGACATGATGATCGGCTCGCGGAAGATGACGCCGCCGAGGATGTTGCGGATGGTCCCGTTGGGGGACTTCCACATCTTCTTGAGTCCGAACTCCTCGACCCGCGCCTCGTCCGGGGTGATGGTGGCGCATTTCACACCGACGCCGTACTTCTTGATGGCGTTGGCGGCGTCGATGGTGACCTGGTCGTCCGTCGCGTCTCGGTGTTCGATGCCGAGGTCGTAGTACTTCAGGTCGACGTCGAGGTAGGGAAGGATCAACTGGTCCTTGATGAACTGCCAGATGATCCGGGTCATCTCGTCGCCGTCAAGTTCGACGACGGGGCCCTCCACCTTGATCTTGGGCATGCGAATGGTTCCCCTTCAATGAATTGATGCGTTGAGGCTATCGGACCGTCCGGTCACCGGGCGAAAAGGGACAGGATCAGCGCCTTGAGCTCGTTGTTGTAGAGCAGGAGCGAGGTCAGGACGAGCACGAATCCGAACACGGACAGCGTGATGACGTCGTTCTTCTTGCTCCGGACGGCCAGCTGACCGCCGTACCCGGCGAAGCGGAGCGCGGCGGCGATCATGATGACGGCACCCAACGCGAACCCGCCCCAGCGCGGGTTCGCAATGAAGATCACGAGCACACTGATGGCCGCACCCGCCAGGATCAGCGGGTACGGCCCCCAGCTCTCGCGTTCAGTCACTTGTCGGCTCAACGCACCTGCTTAGACTCATCGCTCTTCGATCGGCTTCCACTTCTGGTCCGTCTCACCGATGTACTCACTGTCGGGGCGGATCAGCCGGTTGTCGGCATGCTGCTCGATGACGTGAGCGGTCCAGCCGGACATGCGGCTGATTGAGAATACCGGCGTGAACAGGTCGGTCGGAATGCCCAGGTAGTGGTAGACGGAGGCGGCGAAGAAGTCGACGTTGGGATAGAGGCCCTTCGTCTCGAGGACGACCTCCTCCATCTCCTTGGACATCCGGTAGTAGGTGTCGTCGCCGGTGGACTCGGCCAGCTCGGCGGACAACCTGCGCAGGTGGGTGGCGCGCGGGTCCTCGGTCTTGTAGACGCGGTGCCCGAAGCCCATGATCTTCTCGCCGGCCGCCAGCTTGTCGCGTACGGCCTGGGCCACCCCGCCCGCCGGGATCGACTCCAGCGTCTTCATGACCTGCTCGTTCGCCCCGCCGTGCAGGGGGCCCTTGAGGGTGCCGATGGCGGCGACGATGGCGGAGTGCATGTCCGACAGGGTCGCGGCGCACACGCGGGCGGCGAACGTGGAGGCGTTCATCGTGTGGTCGGCGTGCAGGACCAGGCACTCGTCGAAGATCTCGATCTCGCGGCGGCCGGGGGCGCGGCCGGTGACCTGGAGCAGGAAGTTCCCGGCGATGCTCAGCGAGTCGTCCGGCTCAGGGGCGCTGCCTCCGGTGCGGGCGGCATGGTAGAGAGCCACCAGCAGGGGCTGCTGGGCGACCAGCCGGGCGGCCTTGCGCAGGTTGGCGTCGGGGTCGATGGAGTCCTTGTCCGGATCATCCGCGCCCGCCAGCGACACCAGGGAGCGCAGCGCCTCCATCGGTTTCTGTTTCTCGGCGATTTCGGCGATGTTCGCGGACACCAGGGCGCCCAGCTCCCGGCCCTGCGCCAACTCCTCGCCGAAGGCGTCCAGCTCGGAGCGGGTGGGCAACTTGCCACGCTGGAGCAGGTGTGCGGTCTCCTCGAACGTCGCTCGGCCGGCCAGGTCGTGGATGTCGTATCCACGGTAGAAGAGGCGACCGGCCTTTCCGTCAATGTCGCTCAGCGCTGTGGACGCGGCAACGACATCGGCCAGACCTTTCGTGGGCTTGTCCGCCATGAGTGTTTCCTCCGCTTATCTTCGTCCGAAGTCTACCCGTGAGCAGGCAAAACCGACCGCAGAGGTCCAGACCAATTTCACGAGGGATTCTGCTTTCGGCAAAGGAGATTCCGCATCCCCTCGGTTGGGTAAGCCGGAGCTGTAGTAATAGTTACGGCGGGCTACCTGGGGAGGAACTGCCGTGGAGGGGCCGTTCATACGCATTGAGGACACTGGCGAGGTGGTCCCCTTGCGCCCCGAGATCACGACGGTCGGAAGGGGCCGGGGTGCAGACATCCGGCTCACCGATCCGAGCGTGTCTCGACTCCATGCCGAGTTCGTCAGACGAGGACCCTACCTGTATGTCGTCGACCTGGGACTGTCCAGGAACGGCACACGGGTGAACGGCAGGCCGATCGCCCGGAGGGTCCTTGACGACGGCGACGTCGTTTCCTTCGGCGCGGCGCGGGGTCGAATCGGTGGAGTCCCACGTGAGGACTTCACCCCCGAGGTCGAGCTGCGCAGGGCGGCCGCGCCCGAGCTGACCAGGCGCGAGGTCGATGTGCTGACCTCGCTCTGCAGGCCGGCGCTGTCGGACGAGGCGTTCGTCGCCCCGGCGACGGCACGCGAGATCGCCGACGACCTCGTCGTGACCGAGGCCGCGGTCAAGCAGCATCTGCTGCGGCTCTACCAGAAGTTCAGGATTCCCGAGGGCACCAACCGGCGCACACGGCTGGCCAATGAGGTCGTCGCGCTCGGTCTGGTTCGCCCGACCCCCGTGGTGCCACCACAGCGGTCGTCGGGAGCCCCGGCCGAGCAGCCTTCGGCGGCTGGGCGCAGGGCTTCCTAACGCAACCGATCGCGACCGGGGCTACGGCGAGGGGTTCCGGCAGCGTCGGAACCTGAACATCACCGTGCCCGTTCCATGGGCACGGCCACGAGCAGCGGCGAGCGTCCTGCTGAGGACTGCCCGCCGGGCTCGTCGCCGGTCAGGAAAGTGGCCGGCGACGCGCGCCGGCGCAGCACGCCCTCAGGTCACCTTGATTCCGTCGCTCGGCTGGCTGGTCCTGTTGGCGCGGTCCACCGCGACCACGTAGTAGTGGTGGCCGCGCCTGCCCTCGGGGTCGGTCCAGACGGCCTGGTGCTGGTCCAGCGGCACGACCGCGACCAGGTTGCGCGCGTCGGCGAAGGCGCCGGACGGAGCGCCGGAGTCGAACCGGTAGATGGCGAACAGGAAGGGCCTCGCCCTGCCGGTGGCCACCGCCCGGACCTCGACTCCGCCCTGCTTGCGCACCGCGTGCGCCAGCAGCGGCCGGTTGGGCGCCTTGCCGCCCGCGAGCCTGGGCAGCACGGGCGCGAGCGCGGGCCGCTGGTAGTGGTCGTTGACGGCGGTCGAGATGGAGCCGATCCTGTCCACCTTGACGTCGTTGGCGTTGTACCAGATGTCGCCGCCGATCTCCGGATGCTCCCGGTTGAGCGTCAGGTGCCTGGACAGCTCGTCCGGCGCCTGCCACTCGACCGCCTGGGCGGGATCGCCGGCCTTGTACGCCGCCTGCCCGATCCACAGCAGTGTGCTGGTGCCACTGGCCACGTCCGACCACCACGGCACGAGCTTGGTGTAGTCGGCCGGCGGCTGCCCCATGTACCAGTAGAGCTGCGGCGCGATGTAGTCCAGCCAGCCCTTCTTGACCCAGCCGCGGGTGTCGGCGTGCAGGCCGTCGTACGACTGGCCGCCGCTGGTCTCCGAGCCCAGCGGGTCGCTGGCCTTGTTGCGCCAGATCCCCGACGGGCTGATGCCCCAGGCGATGTCGGGCTTGGCCCGCAGGACGAGCTGCTGCATCTCCTGCACCATGAGGTCGACGTTGTGGCGCCGCCAGGTGGCCAGGTCGGGGAAGCCGGCGCCGTGCTGGGCGAAGGCGGCGCTGTCGTCGAAGGCCGTGGTGTTGGTCGGGTAGAAATAGTCGTCGAAGTGCAGGCCGTCGATGTCGTAGCGGGTGACCGCGTCCATCATGGCGTCCTGGCAGAACTTGCGGACCTCCGGCATGCCGGGGTTGTAGTAGAGCTTGCCGCCGAACGGCAGGATCCAGTCGGGGTGCTTGCGGCCGGGGTGGTCGGGGTGCAGCTTGGCCGGGTCGGCCTGCATCGACACCCGGTACGGGTTGAACCACGCGTGGAAGGCCAGCCCGCGCTTGTGCGTCTCCGCGACGGCGAAGCCGAGCGGGTCGTACCCGGGGTCCTGGCCCTGGGTGCCGGTCAGATACTGCGACCACGGCTCGAAGGGTGACGGCCAGAACGCATCCGCCGTCGGCCTGATCTGTACGAACACCGAGTTGAGCTTGCGCTGTACGGCCACGTCCAGCCAGGCGAGGTACTCGGCCTTCTGCTGCTCGGCGCTCAGCCCCGGCTTCGAGGGCCAGTTGATGTTGACCACGGACGCGATCCACATGCCGCGCATCTGACGCAGCGGGGGAATGTGCTCCGCCGCGGCGAACGCGGGCAGCGGGACGGCGGAAGAGGCGGCGGCGAGGGCGAGACCCTTCAGGAGAGTCCTTCTGCTGGGCATGGGGGGTGGCCTCTCGGAAGTGGTTGTGTCGAGGGCGACGATGACAGAAAATTACCTTCAGATCAACAAGTGTGAAGGAAAATGCCGATGAGCGGTGACCTGTACAGACTGGCGATGACGGTGCTGCATCCGGGGTTCGAGGGGACCTCCGCCCCCGACTGGCTGCGCCGCGCGCTGGGCGAGGGTCTGGGCGGCGTGGTGCTGTTCGCCCGCAACGCCATCAACGAGCCGCTGATCAGGCAGTTCCGGGCCGAGAACCCCGGCACGGTCGTGGCGATCGACGAGGAGGGCGGGACGGTCACCCGGCTGGAGGTCATGGCCGGCAGCTCCTTCCCCGGCAACCGGGCGCTGGGCGTGGTGGACGACGTGGAGCTCACCGAGCAGGTGGGCCGCCAGATCGGCAGGATGCTCGCAGATCTGGACATCACCCTCAACTACGCGCCCTCCGCCGACGTGAACGCCGACCCGGCCAACCCGGTGATCGGCGTACGGTCGTTCGGCCCCGATCCCGGCCTGGTCGCCCGCCACACCGTGGCCTACGTCAACGGCGTGCAGGGCGCGGGCGTGGCCGCCTGCGCCAAGCACTTCCCCGGGCACGGTGACACGGTCACCGACTCCCACCTCGCGCTGCCCACGGTGCACGCCTCGCGCGAGGTCCTCATAGAGCGTGACCTGCCGCCGTTCCGGGCCGCGATCGGCGCAGGGGTGCGCTCGATCATGTCCGGCCACCTGCTCGTGCCCGCACTCGATCCGTCGGGGCCGGCGACGCTGAGCCGTACCGTCATGACCGAACTCCTGAGGGGCGAGCTCGGTTTCGACGGGATGCTCGTCACCGACGCGATCGAGATGCGGGCGGTGGCCGCCATGTACGGCCCCGGCGAGATCGCGGTGCGCGCGCTCAGCGCGGGCGTGGACGCCATCTGCGTCGGGCTGTCCACCGAGGACAGCCTGCGCGAGATCCGCGACGCGATCGTGGCCGCGGTGCGGGAGGGCACGCTGCCCGAGGAGCGGCTGGCCGAGGCCGCCACACGGGTGCGCGCCCTGTCCACCTGGTACGCCGGCCAGTCCGCCCTGCGCGAGCGGGCCCACGAGGACGTCGACGAAGGCGTCGGCCTGCGGGCCGCCAGGGCGGCGCTGACCACGACCGGCAAGGCCGGGCTCGACCGCGGCCCGCTGGTCGTCGAGGTCAACACCCGCCACAACAAGGCCGTCGACCCCGCCACCCCGACCGGCATCACGGCCGCCCTCGCCGCGCTCCTGCCGAACACGGCCAGGGTGCAGATGGACCCGGAGGGCGAGCTGCCCGTGTTCGACGACCGGCCCGTGGTGCTGGTGGTGCACGACGCCGCCCGGCACGCCTGGGTACGCGACACCGTGGCCAAGGCGCTGGCGATCCGGCCCGACCTGATCGTGGTGGACACCGGCGTCCCGGCCCCGCCGGAGGGCGCCGCCCACATCGCCACCCACGGCATCTCCCGAGTGTCCGCGCTGGCCGCGGCGGAATGGCTGCTTCGATGACCGTAGAACCCGCGAACCCGATCGCGGCCGTACGTGCCGTCCTGCCCTCGCTCACCCCGGCGGCGCAGGCCATCGCCCGTCTCATCCTGGCCGACGCCGGCCTGGTCGTGCGGAGCACGATCACCGAGTTCAGCGCGGTGTCGGGGACGAGCGAGGCGACGATCGTACGCACGGCGCGGGCGCTCGGCTTCGCGGGCTACTCGCAGATGCGCTTCGCGCTGGCCGCGGCCGTGGCCAAGGAGCCCGAGCGGCTGGTGCCCGGCGACCTCGGGCCCGACGACCCGCTGACGGACGTGATCGCCAAGGTGGCGCGGGCCGAGTCGGAGGCGCTGGCCGACACGGCGGCGCAGCTCGACCCCGACCAGCTCGGCGAGGTCGTCCAGGCGATCTCGGTGGCGCGGCGGGTGGAGGTCTACGGTGTCGCGGCCTCCGGCCTGGTGGCCGCCGACATGTCGCAGAAGCTGCTGCGCATCGGCCTGTCCAGCCATCCGTTCAGCGACGCCCACCTGGCCCTGACCAGCGCCGCCCTGCTCAAGGAGGGCGACGTGGCGGTGGCGATCAGTTGCAGCGGCGAGACGCCGGACGTGCTGGTCCCCGCCCGTACGGCGGCCGAGGCGGGCGCGTTGATCGTGGGCATCACCAACAACCCGCGCTCCTCGCTGGCGGCGCTGGCCGATCACACGCTCGTGTCGGCGGGCCGCGAGACGGCCTTCCGTCCCGGAGCGCTGGCCAGCCGGATCAGCCAGCTCCTGATCGTGGACTGCATCTTCGTCGGCCTGGCGCAGCGCACCTACGACAAGGCCGACGCCGCCATCCGGGCCACCCGGGACGCCACCGAGCGCTACCGCAACCGCAGCCGCTGACCGCTCTCCGGCGCGGGTCATCATGGGCCGTCGAGGGAGAGCGGCAGGTCCGCCTGCGACCAAGGGACCCGTCAGGCGCGGGTGACCGAGACAGAGGCCAGGTCGGCCTCGATCTTCTCCGCCGTGGCCAGCAGCGGTGGCAGCAGGTCGCGTCTGGCCGCCTGCATGCTCGTCCGGGTGGCGTGCGTCGAGACGTTGACGGCGGCCACCGTACGCCCCGAGCGGTCGCGGATCGGGGCGGCGATCGAGCGCAGCCCCTCCTCCAGCTCCTGGTCCACCATCGCCCAGCCCATGTCGCGCACCTGGTCCAGCTCCGCCCGCAGCGCGGCGGGCAGCACGAGCGTCCGTGAGGTCAGCCGGCGCAGCTCCGCCCGCTCCAGGTACGCCTCCAGCTCCTGCGGCCGCAGACCCGCCAGCAGCACCCGCCCCATCGACGTGCAGTAGGCGGGGAACCGGGTTCCGATGCTGATCGTCACCCGCATGATCCTGGCCGTGGCCACCCGCGCCACGTACACCACGTCCTCCCCGTCGAGCACCGCGACCGAGGCCGACTCGCGCACCTCGGCGGCCAGCCGTTCGAGGTGCGGGTCGGCCACCTCGGGCAGCGACAGGCTGGAGAGGTAGGCGTAGCCGAGCTCCAGCACCCGCGGCGTCAGCGCGAACAGCCGCCCGTCGCCGCGCACGTAGCCGAGGTCGGTGAGCGTGAGCAGGAACCGCCTGGCCGCCGCCCTGCTGAGCCCGGTCGCCCGGGCCACCTGGCTGAGCGTGAGCTCGGGCTCTGTGGCGCTGAACGCCCTGATCACCGCGAGCCCGCGGGCCAGCGACTGCACGTGATCGGCCATGGTGATCCCTTGACAGGAGCGGACAAAGGCGTAGGTTCCGCGATACGGGGGTGTTCGGTCAGAGAATACATGTGCGCATCGCGAACAAAAATAGGAGCCAGTGTGCGTCGCGCTCTCGTGATCCTCGCCGCGTTACTCGTGGCCGCGTGCGGTGGCACGCAGCCCGCGGCGCCCGACCAGGCCTCCGGCGTGGCCAAGGTCAACGCCGGGGTGATCGCCATCGTCGATACCGCTCCCATCCATCTCGGCAAGGCCAAGGGCTTCTTCACCGAGCAGAAGATCGACCTCACGATCACTCCCGTCCAGGGCGGCGCGGCCGCCGTGTCGGGAGCGGTGAGCGGGCAGTTCCAGTTCGCCTTCGCCAACACGACCTCGCTGCTGACCGCCAAGCAGCAGGGGCTGGACGTCAAGGTCGTCGCCAACGGCGTCTCCTCGACCGGCGAGCAGGGCAAGGACTTCAGCGCGGTCCTGGTCAAGCCCGACAGCCCGATCAAGACGGCCAAGGACCTGGCGGGCCGGAAGATCTCGGTCAACCAGCTCAAGAACATCGGCGACACGACCGTACGCGCCTCCGTACGGAACGCCGGTGGCGACCCGGCCGGCATCGAGTTCGTCGAACTGCCCTTCCCCGACGCGCCCGCCGCGCTGCAGGGCGGCCGGGTGGACGCCATCTGGGTGGTCGAGCCGTTCGTCAGCCAGGCGATCAACCAGGGTGCCCGTCCCGTGGCCTGGAACTTCGCCGACGCCGCGCCCAACCTGACCGTGGCCATGTACTTCACCACGGGCCAGACCGACGCCGACCTGACCAGGCGGTTCACGGCGGCGATGCGCAAGTCGCTGGAGTACGCCGACGCGCATCCGGACGAGGTGCGTGAGGCGCTGAAGACGTACACCAAGATCGCGCCTGAGGTGATCGCGAAGATCAACCTGCCGAAGTGGCCGGTCGACGTGAACAAGGCCTCCGTGCAGACCATCGCCGACCTGGCGGTGGCCGACGGGGTGCTGAAGGAGAAGGTCGACGTGTCGGCGCTGGTGCCGTGAGCTCCTCCGCCAGATGGGGGTACGGCCTGGCCGGGCTCGGCGCGCTGCTGGCCCTGCTGGAGGCCGTGCCCCGGCTCGGCCTGGTGGACGAGCGCTTCCTGCCGCCCGCCTCCCGCATCCTGGGCACGCTGGCCGGGCAGCTCGTCACGCCCGGGCTGTGGATCGCGCTCGGCGAGACCATGCGCGGCTGGGCGCTGGGGCTGGCCCTGGCGTTCTGCGCGGCCGTCGTGACCGGCGTGATCATCGGCATCGTGCCGGGCCTGCGCGCGATGACGAACTCCACCGTCGAGTTCCTGCGGCCCATCCCCTCGGTCGCGCTCGTGCCGCTGGCCACGCTGCTGTTCGGGCCGTCGCTCGGCTCGACGCTGATGCTGGTGGTCTACGCCGCGTTCTGGCAGGTGCTCATCCAGGTCCTGTACGGCGTCGCCTCCGTGGACTCCGTCGCCTTCGACACCGCCAGGGCGTACGGGTTGTCGGCCTGGTCGCGGGTCAGGCACCTGGTGTGGCCGACCGCGCTGCCGTACGTCATGACCGGGCTCCGGCTGGCCGCGGCCGTGGCGTTCATCCTGGCGGTGACGGCCGAGCTGGTGATCGGCAGCCCCGGGCTCGGGGCCGAGATCCAGGTGGCGCAGAGCAGTGGGGCCGTGCCCACGGTGTACGCGCTGATCGTGGTGGCCGGGCTGGTCGGCATCGGGGTGAACGCGGCCGTACGGCTGCTCGAGCGCAGGGTGCTGGCCTGGCATCCGGCCGTCCGCGCGGAGGTGGCCGCGTGAGGGTCCTCAGGCTGCTGGCCCTGCCCGCCCTGCTGGTGCTGCTCTGGTGGGCGGTCAGCGGCAGCTCGTTCTACCTGCCGAGCCCCGCCGCGGTCGGGCGGGCGTTCGCCGAGACCTGGTTCTCCGAGCGGCTGGTGGACGACGTCCTGCCGAGCGTCGGGCGGCTGCTGGCGGGCTACGCGCTGGCCGGGGTGCTCGGCGTCGGGCTGGGCGTGCCGATCGGGCTGTCGCGGCGGCTGCGGGCCACGCTCGAACCGGTGCTGGAGTTCTTCAGGGCCATCCCGCCGCCCGTGCTGGTGCCGCTGATCATGCTGCTGGCCGGCATCGACACCCCGATGAAGGTGCTGGTCATCGTCTCCGGCTGCGTCTGGCCGATCCTGCTCAACACCGTCGAGGGCGTACGGGCACTCGACGAGGTCCTGTCCGACACCTGCCGCATGTACGGCGTGCGCGGCGCCTCCAGGATGCGGCGCTTCGTGCTGCGCGGCGCCAGCCCGCAGATCATGACCGGGTTGCGCCAGGCGCTGTCCATCGGGATCATCCTCATGGTCATCAGCGAGATGTTCGCCAGCTCCAGCGGCCTCGGGTTCACGATCGTGCTGTTCCAGCGGCAGTTCCAGATCGCCGAGATGTGGAGCGGGATCCTGCTGCTCGGCCTGCTCGGGCTGGCGCTGTCCCTGATCTTCCGGCGCCTGGAACGGCGCGTCCTGTCCTGGTACTACGGCAGTGGAGCCGCCCGTGCTTGACATCTCCGCGTTGAACAAGGTCTACGAGAGCCCGGGCCGCCGGGTCGAGGCCATCCGCTCGATCACGTTCAGCGTCGGCGCGGGCGAACTGGTGTGCGTCGTCGGCCCCTCCGGCTGCGGCAAGACCACGCTGCTGCGCTGCGTGGCCGGGCTGATGCCGGCCGACGGGGGCGAGGTGCGGCTGGAAGGCGTGCCGGTCACCGGGCCGCCGCCGCGCATGGCCGTGGTCTTCCAGGAGTACGGGCGCAGCCTGTTCCCCTGGATGACCGTGCGCCAGAACGTGGAGCTGCCACTGAAGGAGAAGCGGACACCCGCCGGACGGCGCGGCGAGCTGGTCACCGAATCCCTGCGCGCCGTCGGGCTCAGCGACGCCGCCGACGCGCATCCGTGGCAGTTGTCCGGCGGCATGCAGCAGCGGGTGGCCATCGCGCGGGCGGTGGCGTACGAGCCGCAGGTGCTGCTGATGGACGAACCGTTCGCCGCCGTGGACGCGCAGACCCGGGCCGACCTGGAGGACCTGATCCTGCGGCTGTGGCGCGACCTCGGCGTGACCACGCTGTTCGTCACCCACGACATCGACGAGGCCGTCTACCTCGGGCAGCGGGTGGTCGTGCTGTCCTCCTCCCCCACCACGGTCATGGAAGATCTGAAGATCGACCTGCCGCCCGAACGCGACCAGCTCACCACCCGCTCGCTGCCCCGCTTCGGGGAGCTGCGCGGGCACGTCTACCGGCAGATCCAGCGGGCGAGGGGCGAGCCGTGAGCACCGTCAGGGACGCCGTCTTCGACGTGCTGCGGCGCTACGAGCTGACCACGCTGTTCTGCAACCCCGGCTCGACCGAGGTCGCGCTGCTGACCGGGCTGCCGGACGACCTGCGCTTCGTGCTCGCCCTGCACGAGGGCTCCGTGGTCGGCATGGCCACGGGCTGGGCGATCGGGCACGACGCGCCCGCACTGGCCGTCCTGCACACCACCGCCGGGCTGGGCAACGCGGTCGGGGCCATCGCCACCGCGCGGGCGAACCGGGTGCCGCTGGTGATCCTGGTCGGGCAGCAGGACCGGCGGCATCTGGCACTGGAGCCGTTCCTGACCGGGCGGCTGGAGGGGCTCGCCGGAGACTATCCGGTACGCGTGGATCAGCCGGTGCGGGCGCAGGACGTACCCGGGGCGGTGGCCAGGGCCTTCCACGAGGCGAACACCTTCCGGGGTCCGGCGCTGGTCGTGGTGCCGATGGGCGACTGGGAGTCCTCGTTCGACGAGGAGACCGTGGCGGCGCCCGTACGGCTGCTGCGGCCGGTCGGGGTCGCGGACGCCGACCTCCTGCCGCTGGTGGAGCTGCTGGCCGGGGCGCTCTCCCCGGCGATCGTGACCGGCGCCCGGGCGGACTGGGACTCCTTGGTGCCGCTGGCCGAGCTGCTGGGGTGCCCGGTGTTCCAGGAGTCGTTCGGGGCGCGGGCCGGGTTCCCGCAGGACCATCCGCAGTACGCGGGCGTGCTGCCCGCCGACCGGACACGGCTGCGGGCAGTGCTGGCCGGGCATGACGTGGTGCTGGCGGTGGGGGCGCCGGTGTTCCGGCAGTACCCGTACGTGCCCGGGGCCCTGATCCCGCCGGGCACGGTGGTCGCGCTGGTCACCGACGACCCGGCCGAAGCGCATCGCAGCCCGGTCGAGCTGGCGTACCTGGCCTCCCCCGCCGCCGTCTGCACCCGCCTGGCCACCCTCCTGCCCTCCCATCCCGCCCTGCCACCACACCGCTCCACCCGTCCGCCGGACCACTCCGACCCGCTTGCGGACCGCTCCGCCCCGCCGCCGGCCCATGCCGCCCGTGCGCGTCATCAGCCGCCTCCCGCCGAGATCCCCGAGTTGCCGCCGGAAGGGCGGCCAATGCGGGCCGCGCACGTGCTGCGGGAGCTGGCCCTGCGACTGCCCGCCGACACCGCCCTCATCGAGGAGACCCCGTCCTCCCGGCCTGACCTGCACCGGCTCATGCCGGCCCGGACGCCGCTGGGGTTCCTGTCCGCCGCCATGGGCGGGCTGGGGTTCGCGGTGCCGGCCGCGGTCGGACTGCGGATGGCGCTGCCCGGCCGTCCGGTGGTGGCGGTCGTCGGCGACGGGTCGGCGCTCTACGGCGTGCACGCCCTCTGGAGCGCCGCGCACTACCGGGTGGGCGCGCTGTTCGTCGTACTCGCCAACGGCCGGTACGCGGCCATGGACCGGCTGGCCGACCAACGGGGCGGGGGCAAGGCGCCGTGGCCGGCGTTCGACGAGGTCGACATGGGGGCGCTGGCTCGGTCGCTCGGGTGCCCGGCGGTGCGCGTGAGGTCGTACGACGAGTTGACCGACGCCCTTGAGGAGATCGTGCCCACGCTCGCCTCCCGCGACTCCCCTCTGCTGCTCGACGTGTCCGTGACCGTGGACCCAGACTTCCAGCCCTGAATTCCGCCCCCGACCTCAGCCCCTGATCTCAGCCTTCGACCTCGGCCCTGCCCGTCGGCGACCCTGCCACGGGCCAGGTCGCGCTCGGCCCGCTCATCGACTCGGGGCAGCGCGACCGCGTGCGCCGGCTCGTGACGGCCGGGGGGCTGTTCCACCGGCCCACCGGTGCCGGCGGAGGTGCCCAGCCCCGCGCCGGCGTACGGGCGGAGGAGGTGTTCGGGCCGGTGATGACGTTCTCGTCGCTGGCAGCGGATTCGGACTATGGGCTGGCGCTGGCGGGCATCATCCGCATCAACGACCGGACGGTGGACGACGAGGCCCTCTTCGGCGGGGTGGGCGCGTCGGGCACGGGACGCGGTTCGGCGGGGCAGGGGCGAACCTGGACGCGTTCACGGAGACGCAGTGGGTGACGATGCAGGGCGACATCGCCAGGCATCCGTTCCAGCTCACCCGGGACGGTGGGTCCCCACCCTCCGCCCACACCCGCGACCCCGTTCCCCACCACACCCGCACTCGAACCAGCGCGCGTCCGGCGCCGAAGCCCGCGATCAGCGACTCCGACCACCTTCGGGCTAGTGGAGCCGCTCCGCGGCCTCGACCACGTTGGACAGCAGCAGCGCGCGGGTCATCGGCCCGACACCGCCCGGGTTGGGCGTGAGGAACCCGGCGACCTCCTCAACATCCAGCGCCACGTCGCCCGCGATCTTGCCGTCCACCCGGGACACCCCGACGTCGAGAACGGCCGCGCCCGGCTTGACCATGTCGCGCTTGATGAGCTCCGGCACGCCCGCGGCCGCCACCACGATGTCCGCCCTGCGCACGTGCGAGGCCAGGTCTTGGGTGCCGGTGTGGCAGAGGGTCACGGTGGCGTTCTCGCTGCGGCGGGTCAGCAGGAGGCCCAGCGAGCGGCCCACGGTGATGCCACGGCCCACCACGACCACGTCGGCGCCCTTGATGGGCACGCCGTATTCCTGAAGGAGCAGCACGATGCCGTGCGGGGTGCACGGGAGCGGGGCGTCGACCATGTGGACGAGGCGGCCGAGGTTGACCGGGTGGAGGCCGTCGGCGTCCTTGGCCGGGTCGATGCGCTCGAGCAGCGCCATCGTGTCGAGCTGCTTGGGCAGGGGAAGCTGCACGATGTAGCCGGTGCACGCCGGTGAGGCGTTGAGCTCGTCGATGGCCGCCTCGACGTCGGCCTGGCCGGCGGTCGCCGGGAGGTCGACGCGGATGGAGGCGATGCCCACCTCCGCGCAGTCGCGGTGCTTGCCCGCGACGTAGATCTGGCTGCCGGGGTCGTCGCCCACGAGCACGGTGCCCAGGCCGGGCGTGATGCCGCGCGCCTTGAGCTCGGCCACCCGGGTCTTGAGGTCTGCCTTGATCTTGGCGGCGGTGGCCTTGCCATCGAGTTTCACTGCGCTCATGCCGCAATCCTTCCATGTCTTTTCATGCTCCGGGCACCGGGACCGCGCGGGTGGCCAGGTGCGGACAGAGCAAAGGGTTATCCACACACGCCAGGCAGTCGGCCCCGAGTTATCCACAGCCCATCAGTGACATCGTTGTCATTGATCTTGGAAGGGCTTAGTGTTACGGGCGCCAGCAACAAGAGCACGGAGGTCCCCCTTGCCTGTCCGCCTGCCGTCCATCCAGGCCCGCCATACCGTGCCCCGCAGTGACCGGTCATCATCTTTCTCATGACCTCCACCACTTCATCGAGGCCGGGCGGCGACTGGATGACATGCGCGCCCAGCAGGTGAGACCCGCCCCCGGCCTATGGCACGCCGACGATCCCCGCCGGCCCGACAACCCCCACGAATATTGATGACCTGCGTACTTGCCATTGATATCGGAGGAACCAAGCTCGCCGCCGCGCTGGTGGACAGGGCCGGTTCCATCCTTCGCTCCGCTACCCGGCCGACGCCGCGTACGGATGTCATGTCCGTCCTGGCAGCCCTCATCACGGAGGTGATGGAGGGCGGCCCGAGACCCGAAGCCGTCGGCATCGGCTGCGCGGGCCCGCTCGACCTCGCCGCCGGAACCGTGAGCCCCGTCAACATGCCCAGTTGGCGAGGGTTCCCGCTGCGCGACGAGGTCCGGAAGCTGACCGGCCTTCCGACCATGCTCGCGGGCGACGCCCAGTGCTTCGCCCTCGGGGAGCACTGGCTCGGAGCGGGGCGCGGTTGCCCGTCCCTGCTGGGCATCGTCGTGTCGACCGGCATCGGCGGCGGCCTGGTGATCGACGGCGCCCCACTCCTGGGCCCCACCGGAAACGCCGGACATGTCGGCCACATGAGCATCGACCCTTATGGCGAACGCTGCGAGTGCGGCGGCCGGGGATGCGTGGAGCGCTACTCCAGCGGCCCGAACATGGTCCGCTGGGCCCTGGAGAACGGCTGGTCCCCCACCACCGACCAGCCCGGCCCGGCGACTCGCACGGGAGACCCTGCCATCGTTTCCGGGAATGCCGCTCCCAGCGGTGCCGGCCGAGTCGCTTCCACCGGTTCCAGGCAGACCGCGACCAGCGGTTCCAGAGGGATTGCGGCCGGCGGTTACGGAGACGGGGACGGCTTCGTCGTGCGAGCCGCCGACCTGGCCGCCGTCGGCGCCGAGGCCTCCAGGGATACGGGTGGCGAAGTAGTCAGAGACGCCCGTGGGGAGGTGACCGCCACCTCCGACGTCGGCACCGACCAACTGATGACCGCCGGAGCCGGTGATGGGAGCCACCCCGGCCCTGAGGAGGGAGTCAATGGTGGGCGCGGCACACCCGCCGTAGCCGACCAGGACGCTCGGGCATCGGCGAGGGACACCACACCTGCGGAACGGGCCGATGGCGGGGCGACCGAACGCATCGAGACGACCGAACGCATTGAGGCGGCAGACGGCGGAGCGAGCGAACGTATCGAGACGATCGACGGCGAGCCGACCGAACGTGCCCAGACGGCCGAGGGTGGGGCCGTTGAGCGTGTCGGGGTGCGGCCCGATGCCAGGGCGCTGGCGAAGGACGCCGCTGAAGGCCATCCCGTGGCGGTGGCGGCGTTCGAGCGTGGTGCGAGGGCGCTGGCAGGCATGATCGCCTCTACCGCGGCCGCCGCCGAGGTCACGACCGTGGTCATCGGAGGGGGCGTATCGGGGGCGGGCGAGGTCCTGTTCGACCCACTGCAGCGGGCGTTCGACGACGTCGCCGGGCTCGACTTCGTCAGAGCGGTCCAGATCAAGCAGAGCACCCTCGGGGTACGCGCCGGGCTGGCCGGGGCGGCGAACTTGGCCTGGCAGGCGATACAGCCGACGAGCTGACCCGTCGCCGAGGGGCTCCCGAACGACCGGCCTTCGGGAGCCTCCGGCGCCCTTGGATCACAACCAGGCCGACCGCGGCCCAGACCCAAGGCAAAACCCTCGCTCGGCACCGCATCGTGCGCCAACGAGACAAACCCGGCCCCGGTGGCCGATGCCCAGCGGCCGGTGACCGCGCCCGATGCGGCCGGTGCACATGTTCGGCGACTGGTGGCCACAACCCGCGCCGGGGGGCGAGGCCGGAGGGCTGGGGCCGTAGCCGACGGCCGAGTGTCGTGGCCTGTGACGGTCCTCGACTGACCAGCGCTCCGTGGCCGATGCCCGATGCCGGCGCCCGGTAGCCAGCGCTCCGTGGCCGATGCCTGGTGGCCAGTTTCCGGTGGTCAGAGGCCAGGGTGAGTGCCGTGGCCGGGTGCCGGGGGCGCGTACTTGGCGATCGCCGTGCGAGGTGTTTGCCGGGAAAGGCGCCGTTGGCGGGTGCTTGGGGTGCGCGTGGAGATGGACGCGCGTGTTCTGTGGCGCGGCGCGGGTGTCCGCGGTCGGGAGAGGCTACTCGCGCTCGGCGGCCTGGGCCTCGCGGCGCTCGATGAAGCGGCGGGTGACCGGGATGACCTCTACGACGCGGCTGCCCAGGTAGGCACCGATGAAGGCGAGGACCAGGAGGACGACGGGGCTGGTGGCCAGGCCGTTCACGGTGACGAAGGTCTGCAGGATCGCGTCGAGCGCCATAGGGGTACTCCGGGGAATGGTGAGCAGGGAAGAATTCAGGGTAACCGCAGAGGGACGATGCTCGTCGCAAAATCGGATAAAGGGCGACACGGAGGCCATGTCGCCCTTTATGGATGATCAGCGGATGATCAGTGGAAGAAGTGGCGGGTGCCGGTGAAGTAGAGGGTGATGCCGGCCTTCTTGGCCGCCTCGATGACCAGCTCGTCACGGATGGAGCCACCGGGCTCGACGATCGCGCGTACGCCCGCCTCCGCCAGCACCTCCAACCCGTCCGGGAACGGGAAGTACGCGTCGGAGGCCGCCACCGATCCCGCCACCCGCTCGCCGGCCCTGGTGATCGCCAGGCGGCACGAGTCGACGCGGTTGACCTGGCCCATGCCCACACCCACGGTCGCCCCGTCGCTGGCCACGAGGATGGCGTTCGACTTGACCGAGCGGCAGGCCCGCCAGGCGAACTCCAGGTCGGCCAGCAGCTCGGGCGAGGCGGGGTCGCCGGACTTGAGCTCCCACTGCGCCGACGCGTCGCCGGGCGCGTCCACGCGGTCGACCGTCTGCACCAGGAGGCCACCGTCGATCTTGCGGAACTCGGCCGGCTCCGACGGGCCCTCCGGGCAGCGCAGCAGGCGCAGGTTCTTCTTCTCGCGCAGCACCTCCAGCGCCTCCGCGTCGTAGCCGGGCGCGATGACGACCTCGGTGAACACGTCCTTGATCTGCCGGGCCAGCTCAGGGGTGACCTCGCGGTTGACGGCGATCACACCTCCGTAGGCCGACACGGGGTCGCACGCGTGCGCCTTGCGGTGCGCCTCGGCCACGTCGGC
Organism: Nonomuraea sp. NPDC050643; assembly: GCF_040654715.1. NCBI lineage: Bacteria > Bacillati > Actinomycetota > Actinomycetes > Streptosporangiales > Streptosporangiaceae > Nonomuraea > Nonomuraea sp. NPDC050643. Next base: position 238,865 of record NZ_JBFAIM010000005.1, read on the forward strand.
GCCGATCGCGATGCCGCACGGGTTCTGGTGCTTGATGATGGCCACGCACGGCTCGGAGAAGTCCCAGGCCGCGCGCCAGGCGGCGTCGGAGTCGAGGTAGTTGTTGTACGACATCTCCTTGCCGTGCAACTGCTCGGCGTTGGCCAGGCCACCGGCTGTGCCGCCCGTGTAGAGCGCGGCGCGCTGGTGCGGGTTCTCGCCGTAACGCAGCGCGGCCTTGCGCTCGTAGGCGGCCCCGGTGAACTCGGGGAACTCGCCCTCGTCCGCGTACGTCCCCGCGAACCAGTTCGCCACCGCCACGTCATAGGAGGCCGTGTGCGCGTACGCGATGCCCGCGAGCCGCCTGCGCTCGGTCAGCGTGAACCCGCCCGCGGCCACCGCGCTGAGCACGTCGCCGTAGGAACCGGGGTCGACCACGACGGCGCAGGTGTTGTGGTTCTTGGCGGCGCCGCGGATCATGGCGGGCCCGCCGATGTCGATCTGCTCGACGCACTCCTCGTCGGACGCCCCGGAGGCCACCGTCTCCTGGAACGGATAGAGGTTGACCACCACGAGCTGGAACGGGTCGATCTCCAGCTCCTCGAGCTGGGCCACGTGGTGCGGCTTGGTGACGTCGGCCAGCAGCCCGGCGTGTACGCGCGGGTGCAGCGTCTTGACCCGCCCGTCGAGGCACTCGGGGAACCCGGTGAGCTGCTCCACCTTCGTCACCGGGATCCCGAAGGACGAGATCGCGGCGGCGGTGCCGCCGGTCGAGACGATCTCCACTCCGGCGCTGTCGAGGGCTCTGGCCAGCTCCTCAAGCCCGGACTTGTCGTAAACAGCGATCAGCGCGCGCCGGATGGCGATGCGTGTCACGTGGATTCCCCTCCTGTGTGGTTGCCGATTCGGACGGTACGTCCGCTGACCGTCCAGCCCTCGCGGGCCATCCGGCCGACGATCTCGACGAGCAGGCGGCGCTCGACGGTCTTGATGCGCTCGTGCAGGCCCGCCTCGTCGTCATCCGGAAGGACGGGCACCGCCTCCTGCGCCACGATCGGCCCCGTGTCGACGCCGGCGTCGGCCAGCATGACCGTGCAGCCGGTCACCTTGACCCCGTGGGCCAGCGCGTCACGCACGCCGTGGGCGCCCGGGAACGACGGCAGCAGCGCCGGGTGGGTGTTCAGCAGCGGGAAGGCTTCGAGCGTCGGCGCGCCCAAAATTTTCATGAAGCCCGCCGAGACGACCAGGTCGGGTTCGTAGGCTGCGATCTTGGCGGCGATAGCGGCATCCCAGTCCGCTCGCGTCGCGTAATCACGTACTTTTTCGACAAATGTCGGGACGTCAGCCCTCGATGCCCTGGCCAGCCCTTCGATCCCCTCCCTGTCGGCGCCGACCGCCACCACGCGAGCGCCGTACGACGGATCGGCAGAAGCGTCCAGCAGGGCCTGTAGGTTGGTTCCAGAGCCGGAGACGAGGACGACAAGCCGCCCAGCCTTTGACACGCACACTCCAAAAGAGGAAACAGGGTGGGGGTCACAGGGTATCTGTTCATCGCCCGGCGACGCAGAGGAGGTCAGGTGTCGACACCGGTGAAGGCACCGGCAGGCCAGCAGCCCGCGGATTCAGCGGGCCGCCGAGCGATCTGGTTGTCCATCGCAGCGCTGGCCATGACGTTCATGTTGCCGCTGGCCGGTCTGGTGATGGCGCTGTTCGCCCTCATGGCCGGCATCCGGGCGCTGCCGCTGCTGAAGAGCGCGGGCAAGCCCTCAAGCATGGCCGTGAGCGGCATCACGGTCTCCTCGATCGCACTGGTCCTGTCGGCCATGGCCACGGGGATGCAGCTCTACCTCATGGACGAATACTCCGCCTACCAGGAGTGCATGAAGGGCGCGGGCACGGTGTCGTCGCAGGGCGAGTGCTTCACCCAGTTCAGGGACGCCGCACAGCGCAAGCTCCCGGCCGACGTGCTGGAGCTGCTCGGGGCCATGCAGCCCTGAGCAGTCTTCCGGCCACTTGGTCACGGTGGCCCGGGTCCGCACCGCTCGGAGGGCTGCGGCAGCGCTCAAGGGAGAGGGGCCAGGCGACGATGCAGGCGTCGGAGTTCCGGCGTGCGATGGCCGCGGCCATGTCGACCGCTTCGTCACTTGACCTGACGGTCGATGACGCGATCTTTCTTCACGACTCGAACAAGCTCACCCTGCGTCTGCTGCCCTGTGACGTCCTGGCCCGGGTGGCACCTGTGGCGCAGCAGGTCGCGGGGGTCGAGATCGACCTTGCCCAGCGGCTCGCCCTCTCCGAGAGCCCGGTGGCCGCTCTGGAGCCCCGGGTGGAGCCACGCGTCCACGAGCGTGATGGCTTCGTGGTCACGCTGTGGACCTACTACCATCCCGTGACGCGTCAAGAGGTCGCACCGGCCGACTACGCCCATGCACTCGATCGGCTGCACGCCGGCATGCGCAAGCTCGATGTCCCGACCCCGCACTTCACGGATCGGGTCGAGGAGGCCCGGCAACTCGTGGCGGACCGCGACCGCACTCCGGCGCTCGCCGACGCGGACAGGGAGCTGCTCGGCGACACGCTGCGAACCCTGAGACGAGTGATCGGCGGGCACGGCGGCCCCGAGCAGGTGCTGCACGGCGAGCCGCACCCGGGCAACCTGCTCACCACGAAGAACGGGCTGCTGTTCATCGATCTTGAGACGTGCTGCCGTGGGCCGGTCGAGTTCGACCTCGCCCATGCGCCCGAAGAGGTCGGCGAGCACTATCCGGGTGTCGATCGCGAGCTGCTGCGCCAGTGCCGGATCCTCGTGCCGGCGATGGTCACCATGTGGCGCTGGGATCGAGACGACCAGCTCCCGAACGGGCGCCGGCTGGCCGCGGAGTGGCTCGGCCAGATCCGGGCGGAGCTCGATCGCAACGGCCTGGACGCCCGCGGCTGATCACAGCCAGAGACACCGCGTGCGCGGCACCACGCCGATCGGAACCGTGGCTCAGTCGCGGTCCCAGGCGTACGGGTCGACGTAGATGACGTGACCACCCCGGTCGTCGGACTCGTCCACGATGTCCCTGCGCGGCGGGCGGGCCGACGGCTCCGGCTCGGCGAGCCGCGGGCGCGCCTGGGCCATCGTCTCGGCCTCCGCCGAGGCGTGCTCGTCCTGCCAGTCGTCCCTGATGACCGGGATCTCCTGGGTGTCGGCCTCCGTGGCGTCCATCCAGTGACCGGGCAGCGGTCGCGGGTCCGACTCGGCCAGGCCCACCTTGCTCGCCGCCTTGGCGATGGCCGCGCCAGCCTTGCGTACGGGGGCCGCCGCCTTGTCGAGCGGAGCCCGGGCGCGCTTGTTGAGCAGCAGCAGGTTGGCCACGCCCGCGCTGATGCCCGCGGCCACGCCCACCTCGAGCGCCACCGACAGCGCCACCTCCCAGGGCGAGGGGCCGACCGTGGCCAGCCGCCCGCCGCCGATGGGCCCGCCGGACAGCGCCGCCAGCGCCCCCGCCACGAGCCCGGTCGAGATCCCGGTGAGGAACCCCCACAGCGGCGCCGCCTCGTACGACGGTGACGGCGAGATCCTGGCCACCATCACGCCGGCCACGGCCCCGGCCGCGAACGGCACCGCGATCACCGCCATCATCCACGCCGGCACCGCCCCGCTCTCCGGCAGAGCGCCCAGCAGCGGCAGGCTCGGCACCGTGCCGAGTTGCACCCCGGTGGGCGCGACCAGCGTGTCGGCGCCGATGGCGAACCCGGGCCCGGCGATGTAGGAGAAGGCCCAGATGACGGCGTTGAGCAGGTAGAGCAACTGGAGCAGCGCCAGCAGCACCCCGCCGACGAATCCGGGCGAGAGCACGTCGGACAGGTCCTTGATCTGCCCGAAGTTCAGCGCGAAGGCGACCAGCACCAGCGCGAGCCCGGCCACGAGCAGCACCGCCGTGGCGACGGCGGTGCCGACCGTCATGGCGCGCACGCGCTCGGGCAGCAGGCGCAGCATCACCCGCCAGGGCCCGATCATCCGCGCCGTGGCCAGCGAACCGGCCAGGAACGCCAGGACGAAGTGGCTGAGCAGCGCCTCGCCGATGAACGGCTGCGTGATCTCGTTGCCGGCCACGAGTGCGATCAGGCCCGCGAGCAGCGCGTACGGTGCCGCCAGCGACACCCCCGCCTGGGCCACCACGACGAGCTGGGCCCGGCGGCGCGCCTGGGCCTGCTCCTTCGGGCTGTTCTTCGGCAGCCGGGCGGGCAGCCGCAGGCGCAGGTCGGCGTCGCGGGCCATCCACCGGCCCGCGCGGTAGAGCAGGATGGCGGGCAGGATCGTCAGGCCCAGGGGCAGCAGCCCGACACGCCCGCCGGGGATCGCGAACCCGGCGTGGTGGGCGGCCAGCCAGAGCTGCGCCGCCGTACGGAACACTCCTGGCAGTCCGGCGCCCAGCGTGCCGCGCGGCGCGGCGATCCAGCCGATCAGGGTGAGTGTGGTAAGTGCGGCGAGACCGACGCCGAGTGTGCAGGCGGCGGCCAGCATCCCCGACACCGGCAGCGGCCGCCTCGTCTCGTCGTCGTCGCTCGAGACTTTGGGGAGCTTGCCGAGCACCGACCGGGGGGCAGTGCGCAACTGGTCGAGAATCGCCGTCACAGTAGGCGATTTTCTCAAGGTTTCCCGACCAGCGCTTGGTTGACGCGCCGCCGGGTGCCCACTTTGTGCCGCTCCTTTTGTTACGCTCCGCCTGACTTGCCCCACCCACCGTCGCCGGCGCGCCTCCATCCAGGGAGACGCTTTCTGACCCGTTCAGTGGCGCGCCGCCGATACGACGCCCTGTGGGCCTCGTCCGTGGCATGCGAAGGCCCCGCGTGGTGCACCTGGTACAGGTGGCGCATTACCACACGGGGCCTTCGAAAGCGGCTAACGCGCCTGCATGATCTCGCGCATGAGGCGGGCCGTCTCGGAGGGGGTCTTGCCGACGCGGACGCCGACCTTCTCCAGGGCCTCCTTCTTGGCCTGCGCGGTGCCGGCCGAACCGGACACGATGGCGCCGGCGTGGCCCATCGTCTTGCCCTCAGGGGCGGTGAAGCCCGCCACGTAGGCGACGACCGGCTTGCTGACGTGCTGCTCGATGTAGGCGGCGGCCCGCTCTTCGGCGTCGCCGCCGATCTCACCGATCATCACGATGGCGTCGGTGCCGGGGTCCTCCTGGAACGCCTGGAGGGCGTCGATGTGCGTGGTGCCGATGACCGGGTCGCCACCGATGCCGACGGCGGTGGAGAAGCCGAAGTCGCGCAGCTCGTACATGAGCTGGTAGGTGAGCGTGCCCGACTTCGAGACCAGGCCGATGCGGCCGGCGGTGGTGATGTCGGCGGGGATGATGCCGGCGTTGGAGGCGCCGGGCGAGGCGATGCCGGGGCAGTTGGGACCGATGATGCGGGTCTTGTTGCCCTTGGCCACCGCGTACGCCCAGAACTCCGTGGAGTCGTGCACCGGCACGCCCTCGGTGATCACGACGACGAGCGGGATCTCGGCGTCGATGGCCTCCTTGACCGCGTCCTTGGTGAACGCCGGGGGCACGAACACGACCGACACGTCGGCGCCGGTCTGCTCGATCGCCTCCTTGACCGTCCCGAAGACGGGCAGGCCCTCGTGCGTGGTGCCGGCCTTGCGGGCGTTGACACCACCGACGACGCGGGCGCCGGACGCGAGCATGCGGCGCGTGTGCTTGGTGCCCTCGCCGCCGGTCATGCCCTGAACGATGATCTTGCTGTTCTCAGTCAACCAGATGGCCATGGGTCACGCACCTACCGCAGCGAGCTCGGCGGCCCGCTTGGCCGCGTCGTCCATCGTGTCTACCAGCTCGACGCGCGGGAGTGCGGCGTCGGCCAGGATCTGCCGCCCGAGCTGGGCGTTGTTGCCGTCGAGGCGGACCACCAGCGGGTGGGTCACGGCCTCGCCGCGGCTCTCCAGCAGCTTGAACGCCGAGACGATGCCGTTGGCGACGGCGTCGCAGGCGGTGATGCCGCCGAAGACGTTCACGAAGATCGACTTGACGCTCGGGTCGGAGAGGATGATCTCCAGGCCCGCGGCCATGACCTCGGCCGAGGCGCCGCCGCCGATGTCGAGGAAGTTGGCGGGAGACGGCTTGCCGGGGAAGGCCTCACCGGCGTAGGCCACCACGTCGAGCGTGGACATGACCAGGCCGGCGCCGTTGCCGATGATGCCGACGTCGCCGTCGAGCTTGACGTAGTTGAGGTCCTTCTCCTTGGCCTTGGCCTCGAGGGGGTCCTCGGCCGCCTTGTCGGCCAGCGCCTCATGGTCGGCCTGGCGGAAGGCGGCGTTCTCGTCGAGGGTGACCTTGCCGTCGAGGGCCTTCACCTGGCCGTCGGCCGACAGGATCATCGGGTTGACCTCGACCAGCGTGGCGTCCTCGTCGACGAAGCAGCACCAGAGCTTCTCGATGAGCTCGGCCGCGCCGTCGAGGGATTTCTCGGGCAGGCCGCCCGCCACCGCGATCTCCCGCGCCTTGGCGCGGTCGACCCCGGTCAGCGCCGACACCGGCACCTTGGCGACCTTCTCAGGCGAGGTGTGGGCGACCTCTTCGATGTCCATGCCGCCCGCGGCGGAGCAGATGGCGAGGAAGGTCCGGTTCGCACGGTCGAGCAGGAAGGAGAAGTAGTACTCCTCCGCGATCGCGCTGGCCTCCTCCACGAGCACCTTGTGGACCGTGTGGCCCTTGATGTCCATGCCGAGGATGGCCTCGGCCTTGCCGGTGGCGTCGGCGGCGTCATCGGCCACCTTCACACCGCCGGCCTTGCCCCGGCCACCGGTCTTGACCTGGGCCTTGACGACAACGCGGCCGGTCAGCTCTTCAGCGGCCGACCGCACCTCCTCCACGGTGTGTGCGACGATGCCGCGCGGCACCGGGATGCCGTAGTCAGCGAAGAGCTCCTTCGCCTGATGTTCGAACAGGTCCACGAGGGTCCGTCCTTGCTTATCCGACTGATGTTCGACGGCCCGGGCAACTGCGCTTACGGTCGCGTCCGCTTCGCCGCTCGGTGGCTTCGTTCCTTGCCCTCTCGCGGCGAGCTCCTACGCTCAGGGGTGCGTGCCGGGCGTTTCCGCCAGTGAAGCCTAGCCCGAAGCTTGACCTGCACAGGTCATCGGGTCGCGGTTCTCCCACTATGTGACGGTGATCTCACTTCTCCAGGACAGCCTCTGCACGAATTTTGCACCGATTGGATGCCTTACGCACCGATGCTCGATATAACTTCGTGATCTTCAATTGCCAAACTTACCCCCTCTTCTTTGCATCAAAGGAAACCTATGAAGCGAATTCTCGTGGGCCTGGCGCTGGCGTCGTCGGCCGCGCTCATCACGGCCGCACCCGCGCAGGCCGCGCCGGTGGATCCGTCGAAGGCTTTGAAAAAGCAGTACGTGGCCGGACACGGAGTGCGATTCTCCGAAACGACCCGCTCACAGGCGGACGGGAAAACGGTCGCGAGCCTGAGCCGGACCGGCGCTCTCGAGTTCGGCAAGAAGGGCGTCATCGCCGGGGAGGTGCGCACCAAGGGCAAGGGGTCCGAGCTGACCCCGCCCCGGATGATCGTGGTGGGCGACAGCACCTACGCCCAGGGCGACGTGTTCAGCGAGGACCTGCCCGAAGGCAAGAAGTGGGTGCGCTATCCGGGCGGCGCCAACGCGCGCGTCAGCGGACAGCCGCTGGACATCTTCGAGCCCAAGGTCCTGAAGAGGCTCGTCACGAAGGCCAAGAGCTTCAAGGGCGGCGCCTACCGCGGCTCGGTCACCTTCGCCGAGATGTCGAAGCTCTACGGCGAGCGGATCGACAAGAAGCTGGGTAAGATCAAGATCGCTTACGTGCTCGGTGCGAACTCCAAGGGCCTGATCACGGGGGTCCGCAGCGAATTCACGATGGACTTCGGCCTGCTGGGAAAGAGCACCTCGATCGTGAGCACCCGTTACACGGGCTGGGGTGCCAAGATCACGATCAAGGCGCCCCCCGCGGACGAGGTGATCGACTCCGACGAGCTCGGGTCCGACACCTCGGTGCCGCAGGAGATCCCGAACGGGTCCCTCAACTCGTTCGCCGGGGTCCAGTAGCTCCTCGACCCCGTTCGCAAGGTCGTACGACCTTGAGCACCGCCTGTTTCCCCCTCAACGACTAAGGACTTTCCGCATGAAGCGAATCCTGACGGGCGTGGCGTTAGCCACGACCGCCGCGCTGGCGACCGCCACCCCCGCCATGGCCGCAGCGCCCAAGGAACCGGTGGCGGCCCTCAAGCAGGTGTACGCCGCCGGCAAGGGCGTGAAGTTCACCGAGCGCACCACCGTCGGCAAGGGCGGCACGCGCGACGTGTTCGTCCGGCGCAGCGGCACCCTGCAGTTCGGCAAGCCGGGCATCGCGGCCTCCGACATCACCGGCAAGTTCAACATCTCCCTGAGCGACCTGGGCGAGCTGCCCGAGGGCGAGACCGGCGAGATGCTCAAGGCGATGGCCACCCCGGAGCGCACGGTCCGGGTCGGCACCACGTCCTACCTGTCCGGCGGCATCTGGGCGAGCATGCTGCCCGAGGGCCAGACCTGGTTCAAGGCGGCCAAGGGCCCGACCGGCGGCCTCACCGGCACCTTCGGCCAGCCCCTCAACCTGGCCGAGAGCGCCACGCTGAAGACGCTGCTCAAGGGCGCCAAGCCGATCAGCGGCGGCTACGCGGGCAAGACCAAGGTGAGCGACGTCTGGAAGGTCTCTCCCTGGCTGCGCGCGAGCTGGCTCAGCAAGCCGTCCGCCAAGGCGCTGAAGAGCACGATCTCCTGGAAGATCACCGTCAACTCGGCGGGCCTGCCGACGCGGCTGGTGTCGACGTTCAACGGGGCCGTCCTCGGTGGCGAGGACGTCGTGAGCGTTGACACGAGGTACACCGGCTGGGGTGGCGCCGTGTCGATCAAGGCGCCCAAGGAAGAGGTCACGGACACGTTCGAGAACGGCGAGGACGACCTCTCCAACCTCAACATCCCGCTGGGCAGCCTGGCCGGCTGATCCAGTGGCTCTGGCCCTCTCCTGCCGGTCGGCGGGAGAGGGCTTTTTTCACGCTGCGGATTCACGCTGCCGATTCACTCTGCGGATTCTCTGTGTGAATTCCTCTGCGAATTCTCTCCGCGAAGGCCGGTAGGCGTGCCTGACGCTCTCCTCAGCTCAGCCGCGAATCTCGCACGCTCGCCCACTCCAGGGAGTGCCTGATGCCCTCCTCGATCGAGTAGCCGGCCCGCCAGCCGAGCAGGCGGTGGGCCAGGTCGCTGCGGGTGTAGGCGCCGGCCACGTCACCTGGGCGGGCCGGGGCCTCGACGATCTCGATCGGGCGGTCGACGACACGGTTGAACGCCTCGGCCAGCTCGCGCACGGTGGTGCCGGAGCCGGTGCCCAGGTTGATCACGTCGGTGCCCAGCTCGTCGAACCGCCGCAGGGCCGCCACGTGGGCGGTGGCCAGGTCCCAGACGTGGACGTAGTCGCGGATGCCGGTGCCGTCGCTGGTCGGGTAGGTGGTGCCGGTGATCTGGAAGGGGACGCGGTCTTCGTACGCCTCGATCATCTTGCCCAGGGCGTGGCTGGGACGGCGTAGCTGCAGGCCGGTGCGCATCTTCGGGTCGGCGCCGATCGGATTGAAGTAGCGCAGCGAGAGGATCTTGATCGGGCGGCCGGCGGCGATGTCGGCGAACATGGCCTCGCACACCGCCTTGGTCCGCGCGTAGGGGCTCTGGGGGTCCAGCGGGGACTCCTCGGTCACCGTGTGGTCGTCGTCGGCGCGGTAGATGGAGGCCGAGGAGCTGAAGACCATCCGGGTGCAGCCGTTGCGGATCAGGTGGTCGGTGAACTCCAGGGACTTGGCGACGTTCGCACGGTAGTAGCCGACGGGGTCGGCGACCGAGTCGGGGACCACGATGAGCGCCGCGCAGTGAATGACGGCCTCGATATCCGAATTTTCGGCAAATATCTTGTCAATGAGTGGGCCGTCGCTGATATCCCCCTCATAGAACACCCGGCCATCGGCGAACTCCCGCCGCCCCGTCACGAGACTGTCCAGAATCACGGGGTCGATCCCGGCATCCAGGCACGCCGACGCGACCGTGCTTCCGATATAGCCCGCCCCGCCAGTAATCAAAACACGCATCCCTGCACCCTAACCATCCGCGCGCCGGCGCGCGGCCGGCCTGTGGACAACCTCCAGCCCTGTGGAAAACCCTCCCCACCCCCATCCCGTACGGCTCCGCCCCCCTGCCCGCCACCCGCCGCACTCCGGCTGAGGCCCTTCCAGGAACACGCCCGCTGAACCCGTCAGTGGCGAGCCGCCGTTACGGCGCGCCCAGTGGGCCGGGCTCCGTGGCCAAAAGCCGTACCGACCGAAGCCGGACCGATCGCGCGGCCTGATGCCGGCCGAGCCGCGCAGCCCGGACCCCATGCTGGTCGCGCAGCCCGGACCCCATGCTGGTCCCACGGCCGAACCCATCCGAGTCGCACAGCCGGAACCCCTGCTGTTCCCACGGCCGAATGCCATCCCGGTCGCACAGCCAAAGGCATCCCGGTCGCACAGCCGAAAGGGATCCCGGTCCCACAGCCGAAAGGCCCGTACCGGATCGCGCGGTTGAATGTCATCGCGGCCGTCCGGTGGGCGCTTGGGGTGGGTTGTAGTGGACCCCGGTCTGGTCTTGTCGGCTTTGGCGTGCGACATTTCCTGATATGGGCAGAGATGTGCCAGTCGTCGTGTTCAGCCGGGACGATCGCCGCAAATATCGGGAAAAGGTACACCGATGTCTCGACGTCTTCGCCCAGATGCTGCGTGAGTCCCGATTCGACTTCGACCGCCCACTCGCCGGCCTGGAGATCGAGCTCAACATCGTGGACGCGCGGGGCGAGGCGGCCATGCGGAACGCCCAAGTGCTCGCCGCCATCCAGCAGCCGGACTGGGCGACGGAGCTGGGCCAGTTCAACATCGAGATCAACATCGAACCCCAGGAGCTGGCGGGCGACGGCGCGCTGCGTCTGGAGGACGACGTCAGGGCCCGGCTCAACCACGCCGAGGAGCGCGCCCGCTCCCAGGACGGCCACCTGGTCCTGATCGGCATCCTGCCCACGCTGCGCGAAGGCGACATCGGCGAGGGCACGCTCTCCGCGAACCCGCGCTACCGCCTGCTCAACGAGCAGATCTTCGCCGCCAGGGGCGAGGACCTGCATCTGGCCATCGAGGGCGTCGAACACCTGGACACGCACGCGGACAGCGTCGCTCCCGAGGCCGCCTGCACCAGCGTGCAACTCCATCTGCAGGTCAGCCCGGAGACGTTCGCCCCCCACTGGAACGCGGCCCAGGCCATCGCCGGCGCCCAGGTCGCGGTGGCGGCCAATTCGCCGTACCTCTTCGGCAAGGAACTGCACAAGGAGACCAGGATCACCCTGTTCGAGCAGGCCACGGACACGCGGCCGGCGGAGTTGAAGGCGCAGGGCGTACGGCCCCGGGTGTGGTTCGGGGAGCGGTGGATCACGAGCGTCTTCGACCTGTTCGAGGAGAACGTCAGCTATTACCCGGCCCTGCTCCCCCTGTGCGAGGACGAGGACCCGCGCGGGGAGCTCGAACAGGGCCGGATTCCCCAGCTCCACGAGCTGACCCTGCACAACGGCACGATCTACCGGTGGAACCGGCCCGTGTACGCGGTCGTCAACGGGGTGCCTCACCTCCGCGTGGAGAACCGCGTCCTGCCCGCCGGGCCCTCGGTGTCCGACATCGCGGCCAATGCCGCGTTCTACTACGGGCTGATGCGCGTCCTTCCCTATGCCGAACGACCGGTCTGGAGCCAGATGTCGTTCCGCACAGCGGAGGACAACCTGGCGGCGGCAGCCAGGCAGGGGCTGGACGCACGGCTCTACTGGCCGGGGATGGGCGAGGTGCCGGCGGCCGAGCTGATCCTGCGGCGGCTGCTGCCCATGGCGTACGAGGGGCTGGCCGAGTGGGGCGTGGACCGCCCCGTCGCGGAACGGCTGCTGTCCATCATCGAGGGTCGCTGCCTGGCCGGCCGTACGGGAGCGAGCTGGCAGGTCGACCGCGTACGCGCGCAGAAGGGCGACCGGCACGAGGCGCTACGATCCATGACCCTCGAGTACATCGAGCGGATGCACACCAACGAACCCGTACACACTTGGGATGTGTAGCCTGTGGCCCGTGCCCTGATCGTCGCCCTGGTCCTGCTGTGCGCCGCCTGCGGCATCGTCCGGCCGCCCTCGATGGACACGAGGGGCGCCGACTCGTTCGAGGACGACGTCCGCGCGGCGCGTGAGCTGTCCGAGGAGTTCTGGAAGCAGCAGTTTCAGCAGCTCGGCCGCGATTACCAGCCGGTCAGGGACTTCATCCCCTACTCCGGCGAGTCCGGCCCGAGCTGTGGCGGCGAGCCGTCCGTGCCCAACAACGCCTTCTATTGTCCGGCCGGTCACTTCATCGCCTACGACCAGAGCTGGATGCGGATGCTGTGGGAGAAGATGGGGGACGGATCCGTCTATGTCATCATTCCGCATGAGTTCGGTCACGCGGTCCAGGCCCAGCTCCAGACCAGCTTCGCCCTGAACGTACAGCTAGAGCTCCAGGCCGACTGCTACGCGGGCGCCACCCTCTCGGCCCTGGTCAGCGCGCAAGCCCTGACGCCGGAGGAAGGCGACGAGAACGAGCTGTTCATCAGCCTGGCGGCCGCGGGCGACCCCACGGACGACTGGCTGAACCCGTCCGCTCACGGGACGGCGGAGCAGCGGCAGGCGTCGTTCGTGAAGGGGTATCGGGGCGGGGTGGGGGCCTGCTGAGGATGTACGGGCGGGCCCTCCCCCGAACCTGGGGATGTAGAGGCAGGTCAACCCAGAGGATGATGTAAGCGATCGCGGCCACGCTCTACCTTTGACCCATGCCTTTGGAGGAGATCGGCTGGCTGCGCCGGGGGGCGTGCAGGTCCAGCGACCCAGACCTCTTCTTCCCTCTCGCCCCCACCCCGCTGCAGGAGGCGCGCGCCAAAGCGGTCTGCGCCGGCTGCCAGGTCATGGAGGAGTGCCGCGCCTACGCCTTACGGTCCGGCGAGTCGGAGGGCATCTGGGGCGGCCTCACCCCCGAAGAACGCCGCCGCACCCGCTTCCCCGAAGGCTGGCGCCGCCCCGCCGCCTCCTGACAACCCAGGCCCGCATGCCACGACACCGACCACCTGGACGCACTACGCCCTCACCATGCCCACAACACAACCCCACCCAAGCCCGGGGTGGGGGCACAGCATGGGCGGGCACAGCGCGCAGGGGCACAGCGCGCAGGGGCGGGCACGGCGCGCAGGGGCGGTGGGCGCGCGTAGCCTGCAAGGGTGCTGTTCCGATCGATTGCCGTGCTCGCCGCCGCCAACATCCTCAACAACAAGGTCGCCCCTCGCCTCGGCCCCCTGACCTCCACCGCCGCGACCGCCGCACTGGTCGCCATGGCGCGCAAGTCAGGTCTGTCGTGGCAGGAGATCGGGTTCGAGCATGGTCGGCGGGGTGCCATCGCCGGGGGTGCATTAGCGGCGGCTGTGGCCGTCGTCTACACGGCCGGCATCGCGTCCGCACGCACCAGGCCGCTGTTTCACGATGAGCGCGCCCTGTCGCTCTCGCGTGCCCGCGTCCTGGAGGAGGCGCTGTTGCAGGTGCCGCTGGGCACGGTCCTGCTGGAGGAGGTCGGGTTCCGTGGCGCCCTGTACGCCATGATGCGCCGGCGGCATGGCACGGTCGCGGCCACCGCCGTCTCCTCGACTCTGTTCGGGCTCTGGCACATCCTCCCGGCCATCGACATGGCCCGGGCCAACCCCGCCCTCGGTGCCCTGACGGCGGGTGAGTCCCCTGGCCATCTGGCCACCGCTCGGGTGGTGGCGGGGAGCGTCGTGTCCACGGCGGCTGCCGGGGTGTTCTTCTGCGAGTTGCGCCGTCGCCGGGGGCTGCTGACCCCGTCCATGCTGCATCTGGCCACCAACTCGTTCGGCTACCTCTTCGCCCGGCTCGCCGCCAAGCGCGCCCACGTCTCCACCACGACCGCCCACACCTCCGCCACGCCCGGCCGCCCTTCCGTCACATCCGAACAGCCCTCGGCCACAGGCTGACGTTCCCCCCGGCAAACGGCACATTCCACGACCGCAAAGGGATGTTCCATGGGGGCAACCGGACGTCCGTTGACGGCGACCGGAGGCCCCTTCGCAGCAACCGAGTGTCTTCTCCGGGGCAGCAGGGTGCTCCGTCCGTGGCGCATTGCGTCCGGGCGCGGTGAAGGTCTTCGCTCGCTGGCCGGAAGGCTCCGCAGGGGGAGCTGACCAAAAGATCAACCACGTGCCGGCTCACCGGAGCCACAGATGCGAGTCCCCGGGCCTTCGTCGGGAGGGCCGACGTGATCAGCGCCAGGCACGCTGTTCAGTCGAGGAATTCCGCAGCGGGCGACAGTGCCACGGACTCGCGGTCGCGGACAGGCATCGGGACCCGGTACACCCGCCCCGCCTGCCCACCGTCCGCGCCGTCCCGCTCGATCTCGGTGAACAGCACGTCCACGGCCTTGCGGCCCAGTTCGTAGTGGGGCAGCGCCACGGTGGTCAGCTTGGGCCGCACCCACGAGGCGATGGGATGGTCGTCGAAGGAGACGACGGAGACATCCGCGGGCACCTTGAGCCCGAAGTCGTCGAGCGCCTGGTAGGCGCCCATCGCGATCCGGTCGTTGAAGCAGATCAGCGCACGCGGCTGGACGGTCCGCAGGAGGTCCCGCGTCGCGGCGAGGCCGTACTCCGGCAGCCAGTCGGGGCAGGTGCGGGCGCCCGCCACCTTGACGCCCGCCTCGCTCAGCGCCTCACGGATGCCGACGAGCCGTTCCACCGCCGCGAGGCTTTCGGAGGGTACGTTGCGCAGGCCCGGACCGACGCCGATCAGGTAGATGCCGTCGCGGTGGCCGGCCTCCAGCAGGACGCGGGCCGCGCTGCGGCCGGCCTCGACCTCGTCGGGCAGAACGGCGGGCAGGGGGGTGGGCTGCTTGGACAGCGCGTTGAGCAGCACGGCGGGCGCGGCCGTGATGGTCTTGGGCACCTTGATGGTGCGGGTGAACATGGAGGCCAGGATGAGCCCGTCGACCTGGCGGTCGTGCATGGCCTGCAGCAGGAGGCGTTCGAGTTCGGCGTCGCCTTCGGTCTCACCGATGAACAGCATGAAGCCGCGCTCGCGGGCGGCCTCGAGCGCTCCCTTGATCATGTCGCCGGCCAGCCGTGAGGTGGCGACGGTGTCGGAGATGAAGCCGATCGTCCGGGAGGTGCCCGTGCGCAGTCCCACGGAGACGATGTTGGGCCGGTACTGCAACTCCTCGGCGGCTTGCAGGACACGCTGTTCGACGTCTTGTGAGATGCGTAGTTCACGGCCGCGGCCTGACAGCACGAGTGAGGCGGTCGGGCGCGAGACGCCGGCGGCCTTGGCCACATCGGCCAGCGTGACCCGTCGTGGGCTCACCCAGAATCTCCGATCGTCAAAAGTGGGTTACGGGGGGTTGACATGGTGCGACGCGCGTGGTGAGACTATCGGGCGCTAACACGATTTAGCAACGGAATGGGAGCGTCAGCCCGGCGCCGATGGTCCCAAGCAGCAGAGGAGATGCACATGGCTCGTCGAGTCCGTCCCGGCAGGACCGGGGCCGCGCTTGTGATCGCCATGGGGACGCTGGCCGCCGCCTGCGCGGCTCCCGGCAGCGACAGCCCGCAGCCTCAGGCCACCAGCACGTCGTCGGTGTCCGCGGCATCCGGCTGCGGCTCGGCGCCGATCACGATGAACGGCTACTTCGAGACCGGCTTCCCGTTGCCCAAGGCGCTGACCACCGAGTTCACCAAGCAGCACCCGAACGTCACCTGGGACATCCGCGAGGACCAGTTCGCGGTCATCACGCAGAACGCCCCGCGCACCCTGGCGGACAATCCGCCCGACCTGATGCGCCTGCCCCAGGTGTCCGAGCTGGTCAAGGACAACCTGCTGAAGAACCTGGACGGCTACGCGACGGCGTTCGGCTGGGACAAGTGGCCGGCCTCGCAGCTCGAACAGCTGCGCCTGGGCCCGGGCGGACGGCCGCGCGGTCAGGGCTCGCTGTACGCCCTGGGTCTCAACTTCAGCATGACCGGCGTCTTCTACAACAAGAAGCTCGCCGCCCAGATCGGAATGTCCACGCCACCTGCCACGCTGGCGGAGCTCGACCAAATGCTGGCCAAGGCCAAGAGCGCGGGCATCACGCCCATCCTGCAGTTCAACGGCGGCGCCACCGGCGGCCTGGCATTCCCGCTGCAAAACCTCATGGCCTCCTACGGCCCTGCCGGGCCCATCAACGACTGGATCTTCCAAAAGCCTGGCGCCACCATCGACACCCCGTCGAACCTGCAGGCCGCCCAGCACCTGGAGAAATGGGTCAAGGCAGGATACTTCCCGAAGGACGTCAACGCGCTCGACTACGCGACCATGATGAGCCGCTTCATCGACGGCCAGGGCCTGTTCATGTTCAACGGCGACTGGGAGTCGGGCAACCTCGACAAGCAGATGCCGGGCAACGTCGGCTTCACTCTGATGCCGCCGGCGCAGCAGGGCGGCAAGCTGGCCGCCATGTCGGCGCCCCTCACCTTCGGTATCGCCGCGAACGCCAAGAACGCCGACTGCGCCGCCTTCTTCCTCAACTGGGTCGCCACCGACAAGCGGGCTCGCGAGATCGGCGTCGAGGTCGGCGGATCGCGTCCGATGGGACCGGCTGAGGCGTACATGCCGGCCGTGGCATCGGACAAGGTCACCGCGAGCACGCTGGCAGCCGGGGCGGACATCGCCAAGGACAACGGCGCGATGGACTTCATCGCCAACGCCACCGGCGCCATCTACGCCAAGAGCTGGACCCCGAACCTGCAGAAGCTGGCGGCCGGAGAGCAGACGCCGCAAGGGCTGCTGAAGGCGGTCCAGGCCGACTACGCCGGCCAGCTCGAAGGGAACTGAGGCAGTTGATGGCCCGCTCCGCCGGCGCCCGATCCGCGCACCGGCGGCCGGTCGTGACCAAGCTGCGTGACGCGCGCGGCCTGGTCGGCTGGCTGTTCGTCATCCCGGCTCTGGCCTTCTACGCGGTGTTCGTGCTGCGCCCGATCGTCTTGACGTTTCAGTACTCGCTGTTCGAGTGGGACGGCATCGGACCGTCCACGTGGGTGGGGCCGGCCAACTATGGCAAGGTCTTCACCGATCCGGACCTGTTCGACTCGCTGGTGAACGCCTTCCAGTTGATCGCGTTCTTCAGCGTGCTGCCGGTTGTGCTGGGTCTGGCGATCGCCGCGACGATCCGGCGGATCGCCGAGACCAGGTTGGCGCTGGTGGCGCGTATCGTGTTGTTCCTGCCGCAGGTCATCCCGCTGGTGGCGGCCGGCATCGCGTGGAGCTGGCTGCTGGCCTCCACCGGAGTGATCAACCAACTGCTTTCGCTCATCGGCCTCGGCGGGGTGACCCGGGCCTGGCTGGGCGACTTCGCCACCGCCCTGCCGGCGGTCGGCATGATCGGCGGGTGGGTGCTGCTCGGCCTGTGCACACTCCTGCTGCTGGCCGGCATGAGCAAGATCGATCCGGCGCTGTACGAAGCCGCCCGGCTGGACGGCGCCGGAGCATGGCGGGAGTTCATCTCCATCACCGTGCCCAGCCTGCGCCAAGAGATCGCGGTCTGCGTCACCGTGACCGTGATCGCGGCCCTGGCCAGCTTCGACATCATCTACATCTCCACCCAGGGCGGCCCCGGCAACACGACCATGGTGCCCGGCCTGCAGATCTTCTACCTGGCCTTCTCCGAACGCGAGGTGGGCCTGGCCTCGGCCCTGGCCGTGGTCCTCATGGTCCTCGTGATCGCCTGCGCCCTTCCCATCCAGTGGTTCGCAAAGGACGGCAACCGATGATCACCGCAGGGCGGGAGGCCTGGACCGGCCGGCTGCTGCTCCTCCTCATGATGGCGATCACGCTCCTGCCGTTCCTCAGCCTGTTCGTCACCGCCCTGCACCCCTCGGGCACCTACCCTGCCGGGCTGGCCTGGCCCGACGACCCGCAGTGGGGCAACTTCCCGCGGGCCTTCGAGGCCGCGAGCATGGGCCGACTGCTGCAGTCGAGCGTCCTCATCGTGCTGGGCGTGGTGCCGATCTCGATCCTGCTGGGCACGATGGCCGGCTTCGCCATCGGCCACCTGCGCGTGATCGGCGGTCGCGTCGTCTTCCTGCTGTTCGTGATCGGCCTGACCCTCCCCTTCGAGGGCATCATCACGCCGCTGTACTACCAGATCCGCGACATGGGGCTGCTGAACACGCGCTGGGCCATCATCTTGCCGCTCATCGGCCTGTTCATGCCGTTCAGCGTCTTTTGGATGCGCGCCCACTTCGTCAACATGCCCGGCGAGCTGTCGGAGAGCGCACGGATGGACGGCGCCAACGTGTGGCAGCTCTTCCGGCGCATCCACGTCCCCCTGGCCATGCCGGCGATCTCGTCCCTGGCCATCCTGCTGTTCCTGTGGACCTGGAACCAGTTCCTCCTGGCCATCGTCCTGGTCGACGACCCCACCAAGCGCACCATGTCCGGAGCCCTGGGCGCCTTCCAGGGCCAGTGGGGCACCGACATCCCGCTGTTGTGCGCCGGCTCGCTGCTGATCCTGACGCCCACGCTCGTGATCTTCCTCGTCTTCCAGCGTCACTTCGTCAAGGCCCTGCTCCAGGGCTCCCTGAAGGGCTGACGGGGATGAGCGCGACGCCGCCGCTCTACGGCGGGATCGAGGCGGGCGGGACGAAGTGGGTGTGCGCGGTCGCCGACGCCCAAGGCCGACTCCTCGCCACCGGCGTGATCCCGACGACCACACCGCAGGCGACCATCGCGGGCGCGGTGCGGTTCTTCCAGGAGCACCGGACGCTCACCGCGATCGGTGTGGGCAGCTTCGGCCCCGTCGATCTGCGGACGGGCTCACCGACGTACGGCCACATCACGGCCACGCCCAAGCCCGGATGGGCCCACACCGACGTCGTCTCCCCGCTGCGCTCCGCGCTGCAGGTCCCCGTCGGCCTGGACACCGACGTCAACGCCGCCGCGCTGGGAGAGTGGCGGCGCGGAGCCGGACGAGGGCTGGAAACGCTCGCCTACATGACCGTCGGCACCGGCATCGGCGTCGGGGCCGTGGTCAACGGCCGGCTGATGCACGGCCTGCTGCATCCGGAGTTCGGCCACGTCCGCATCCCGCACGATCGGAGCCGGGACGCCTTCGCGGGTAGCTGCCCCTTTCACGGCGACTGCCTCGAAGGGCTCGCCTCCGGCGAGGCCATGCGCCGGCGGTGGGGACAGCGGGCCGAGGACCTGGACGACCCGGCGGTCTGGGAGCTCGAGGCCGAATACCTCGCCCACGCCGTCATGAACCTGACCTACACACTGTCGCCCGAGCGGATCGTCATCGGCGGGGGCGTCGCCAAGCACGCCGGGCTGATGGCCCGCCTCCGGGCGCGCGCGTTCGATCTGGCCGCCGGATATCCGGCGACATCGGCGCTGACCGACCCCGCCGCCATGGACGAGTACGTGGTCAGCCCATCGCTCGGCGACCACTCCGGAATCGCCGGGGCCATCGAGCTCGGCATGCGCCGCCTCGCCTCGCCTGACCAATAGGCCCCGGCCGGCTCCAGCACATCCCACGAGTGAAAGAAGAGGTCATCCATGGTCCCACGAGGACGTCCAGGTGCCGCGCGGGGAGCGGCGAGCCGATCAGGCGTACTTCCGGCCGATGGCCACCGCCGCCGGCAGGGTGCCGCATGAGCGATGGCCGACCGGCGCGCTGGACCCGCCGGCACCTCGACCTGCTCGCCGAGACCGGAGCGACCACCGCGCCCGTCATCGACCCGGCGGCCGTACCGCGGATCCTGCCGGACCACGACCTGTGGGACCTGTGGCCGATCCAGGAGGAGGACGGCTCGACGAGCGTGGCCGACGACTACGAGCTGTGGATGGCCCTGTCGGCGCCCGCTCTCGGGCATCCCGAGCAGCGCCACGATCAGGCCCGGATCCGCCTGCTCGGCAAGAACGGCGAGCAGTGGAAGGACCTGGGCAACGCCTTCGCCGACGGCGCCTCGCCCGGCAGCCGCGAATGGTCAGGATCGGCGCTCCGCCGGCCCGACGGCACCGTGTCGGTGTTCTACACGGCCGCCGGCCGGCGCGGCGAAACACGCCCGACCTACCTGCAGAGCGTCGTCGAGACCCACCCGACCCTGATCGCCGACCGTGGCCGGATCCTGCTGCGACAAGACGCCCGGCATCGAGAGGTCCTGCGCTCAGACGGCCGGATGTATCTGCCGGCCGACGAGGCCGACGGGGCGCCGGGCCAGATCAGGGCCTTCCGCGATCCCGGCTGGTTCCGCGACCCGGCCAACGGCCGCGACCGTCTGCTCGTCGCCGCGTCCACCGCCTGGAAGGACGGCTTCGCTGGTGCGATCGCCCTCGCCGAACCACGGGGAGACACGTGGTCGCTGCTTCCGCCTCTGCTCGTCGCCGACGGCGTCAACCACGAGCTCGAACGACCGCACGTCGTCGTCCATGACTCCTGGTACTACCTGTTCTTCTGCACCCAGCGCCACTCCTTCCACCCGGCCGGCCGCGCGCCCACCGGACTGTACGGCTTCGCCGCGCCCAGCCTGACCGGACCCTACGAGCCCCTCAACGGATCCGGGCTCGTAATCCAGAACCCCTCCTCCGAACCCGACCAGGCCTACGCCTGGCTGGTGCTGCCCGACCTCCATGTGGTCAGTTTCGTCAACTACCGCTCCCACCAGGGCCTCGACCTGCGATACGCGGAAGCCGCGCAGGCGCGGGCCGGCTTCGGCGGCACCGCCGCCCCGATGCTCAGGCTCACCCTTGACGGCATGACCACCTCTGTCGTTCCGGTCGCGACGGCTCCGCGTACCGCCCCCACCGGTTCTTGACGTGGGCACCCCGAGACCGCCGTCCGTCGCCGAGGAGGATTCGGGGTGCCCGGGATGGGTGGTTCGTGCTGGCAAGTCAGGCATTGTGACCACGGAAAGTGAGATTGCGCGGCGCTCCGGGTGGGATCAACCGACCGCGGAGGATAAGGGTTTTCACCTGCCGGCAGAGTATTCTCCCCCGCCCCCAGGATCATGCTGTAGCCACGTCAGCCCAAGGCTTTAACGTCTGCGAGGCGCGCTCTCTCAAGTCCGTGCCGACTTGAGGTGCCCGCATACCGACATCGAGCCATTGGACAGACACCGGAGGTATGGAGGTGGTGTTGCATGCGTACGGTAATCGACATCGACAAGGAGCTCCTGGAAGCGGCCCAGCAGATGCTAGGTACGCCGACCATGAGAGAAACGGTCCACGCCGCGCTGCGAGCGATCGTCGACAGGGACGCGGGAAAGGAATGTGCGATCAGGGCGTTCGAGTTCTGGCGCACGGAGGGGAGCCCGGACCTGCTGGATCCGGAGATCACGAAGCATGTGTGGCTACGACGGGACTGATGTACCTCCTCGACAAGAGCGCGCTGGCCCGCATCCGTGTCAGTGACGTCGTCGCCAAGGCGCTCCACCCGCTCTACGCGGCTCGCGCGGTGGCGACCTGCACCGTCATCGACCTGGAGCTGCTCTACAGCGCCCGCGACTACGCCCACTACCAGCGCATCCTGCACGCCCAGCGGCAGTGCGTCCTGCTGCCCGTGGACCAGGAGGTGCAGGCGCGGGCCATGGCCGTGCAGCGGCAGCTCGTCGAGATCTCCCAGCATCGCGGCATCGGCCCGGACGAGCTGCTGATCGCCGCCTGCGCGGAGGTGCACGGGGCGACGATCCTGCACTACGGCCACGCCTTCGACATCATCTCGGAGGTCACCGGGCAGCCCTCGCTGTGGGTGGTGCCGCCCGGTTCGGTCCCTTAGGAGGAGTCAGGCCGTAAGAAGGGAGTCAGGCCGTGGGGACGACCTGGAAGCCCTCCGCGTAGTGCCCCTCGCCGAAGCCGGCCTGCTCGGCCCACGCGGCGAAGCGGCTCTTGACGAAGTCGGCGAAGCCCTCCACGTGGGCGACCTGGCTCACATGCGACTGCAAGGCCGCGAGCTTGCGGTCCATGGCCTCGGTGACGTCCACCCAGTGGTTGGGGGTGGAGCCGCCGTTGAGCCACACCTCACGTACGGTCCACGCCTCCAGCCCCTCATCCTTGATCAGCTCCGGGAACGCGTACGGATTGCGCGCGTCCGGGTAGACCGCGTCCAGGGTGGCGCCCCCCACGGCGCGGTGGTCGGGATGGCTGGGGGCGATGAACTGGTAGTTGCGGTCCGGGTGGTGGGTGATGACCAGGTCGGGCCGGACCTGGCGGATCACCCGGGCGATGGCGCGCCTGAGCTCCAGCGAGGGCACCACCTGGCCGTCGGAATGACCGAGGAAACGAACGTCGGTGACGCCGACCGCCTTGGCCGCGGCCAGTTGCTCGGATCTGCGCAGCTCCGCCATGCCGGTGTTGTCCAGGGTGCGCTCGTTGCCGCCCGCGTCACCGTCGGTCACGAGCAGGTAGGTGACCTCCACCCCTCTGTCCACGAACAACGCCACGCTTCCGGCCGAGCCGAAATCGGCGTCGTCAGGATGCGCGGTCACGACGAGTACCCGGTTGATCTCGGCTTCCGGCAGCATGTTTCCCCTCTCTGGACCTTCCATGAGGCACAACCGGCCCTCCGTCCATGGCATTCCGGGCGCCGATTGTCGGTGGGGAGACTTAACCTAGGTGGGTGCCGACCCAAGTCTCTGTTGACCACCCTTTGCTCGACGGCCTCAACCCGCAGCAGCGGGAGGCCGTGATCCACCACGGCAGTCCGCTGCTCATCGTGGCCGGGGCGGGGTCCGGGAAGACGCGGGTGCTGACGCACCGCATCGCGTACCTACTGGCCGAGCGTGACGCGCATCCGGGCGAGATCCTGGCGATCACCTTCACCAACAAGGCCGCCAAGGAGATGAAGGAGCGCATCGACAAGCTGATCGGGCCGCGCTCCAAGGCGATGTGGGTGATGACGTTCCACAGCGCCTGCATGCGCATCCTGCGGCGCGAGGCCAAGCGGCTGGGGTTCCCCTCCAGCTTCTCGATCTACGACCAGGCCGACTCGCAGCGGCTCATGGCGATGGTCTGCAGGGAGATGGAGCTCGATCCGAAGCGCTACCCGCCGCGGTCGTTCTCGGCGCAGGTCAGCAACTTCAAGAACGAGCTGGTCGACTACGAGACGGCGATCGACCGGGCGGGCTCGCACCTGGAGAAGACGCTCGCGCAGGCGTACAAGGCCTATCAGCTCAAGCTGACCGAGGCCGGCGCGATGGACTTCGACGACATCATCATGAACACGGTGTCGCTCTTCCAGCTCTTCCCCGAGGTGGCCGAGCACTACCGGATGCGGTTCAGGCACGTGCTGGTCGACGAATACCAGGACACCAACCACGCCCAATACATCCTGATCAGGGAGCTGGTCGGGCATCCCGAGCTGCGCACGACGGACGGCGACCTGGTCCGGTCGGGCGGCGGCATGTCCGAGCTGTGCGTGGTGGGCGACGCCGACCAGTCGATCTACGCCTTCCGGGGCGCGACGATCCGCAACATCCTGGAGTTCGAGCGCGACTATCCCGACGCGCGCACGATCCTACTGGAGCAGAACTACCGCTCCACCCAGAACATCCTGGCCGCGGCCAACGCCGTGATCTCGCGCAACGAGTCGCGCAAGCCCAAGAACCTCTGGTCCGACCAGGGCGACGGCCCCAAGATCGTGGGCTACGTCGCCGACAACGAGCACGACGAGGCCATGTTCGTGGCCCAGGAGGTCGATCGGCTCAGCGACGAGGATTCCGTCAAGCCGGGCGAGGTCGCCGTCTTCTACCGCACCAACGCCGCCTCCCGCGTGTTCGAGGAGATCTTCATCCGCACCGGGCTGCCCTACAAGGTGGTCGGGGGCGTGCGCTTCTACGAGCGTAAGGAGGTCAAGGACCTGCTGGCCTACCTGCGGGTGCTGGCCAACCCCAACGACGTGGTGTCGCTGCGGCGCATCCTCAACGTGCCCAAGCGCGGCATCGGCGACCGGGCCGAGGCGATGGTCGAGGCGCTGTCGTCGCGCGAGCGCGTCTCCTACTGGGAGGCGCTGCGCCGGGCCGATGAGGCGCACGGCATGGCCACGCGCTCGCTCAACGCCGTACGCGAGTTCGTCGCGATGCTCGAGGAGCTGATCGCGAAGGCGGAGGGTGTGCCGCCGTCGGCGCTGGCCGAGGAGGTGCTGGTGGCCACCGGCTACCGCGCCGAGCTGGAGGCCTCGGAGGACCCGCAGGACGAGTCCCGCCTGGAAAACCTCAACGAGCTCATCTCCGTGGCCTCCGAGTTCGAGGAGGCCAACCCGGAGGGGACGCTGGTGGAGTTCCTCGAGCAGGTGTCGCTGGTGGCCGACGCCGACCAGATCCCCGAGGCCGACGGCGGGCAGGGGGTCGTCACGCTGATGACCCTGCACACGGCCAAGGGCCTGGAGTTCCCGGTCGTGTTCCTGACGGCCATGGAAGACGGCGTGTTCCCGCACGTCCGGTCGCTGGGTGAGCCCAAGGAGCTGGAGGAGGAGCGGCGGCTGGCCTACGTGGGCATCACCCGGGCTCAGCAGCGGCTCTACATCACGCGGGCGGCCGTGCGCAGTTCCTGGGGGGCGCCGTCGTTCAACCCGGCGTCGCGGTTCGTCAACGAGGTGCCGGGGCAGCTCGTCGACTGGCGTACCGATCCGGAGAAGTCCGCCTGGAGCGCGGCCACGCGGCGCGAGCCGGCCGCCCGTCCCGCGCCGGCGAAGAGCGGTGGGCGCACGGTGCCGAACCTGACGCCCGGCGACCGGGTCTCGCACGACGCGTTCGGGCTGGGCACGGTGGTGTCCGTGGACGGGGTGGCGGAGAAGACCAAGGTCAAGATCGACTTCGGAACGAGCGGGGAGAAGACGCTGCTGCTGGCGTACGCGCCGCTGGAGAAGCTGTAGGAAGGCGTAGGCCGTTGCACGCAAGGGCCGCCCCCCAAACCCTGGGGGCGGCCCTTGCGTGAGGCTCAGCCGGTCTTGAGGGCGCTGCCCTTCTTCCACTGGGTCCAGTTGAGCTGCCAGTAGCTCCAGCCGTTGTTCCACTGGAGCTTGCGCTTGGTGCCGGTGATCTTCACGACGTCGCCGCGCTGGGCGATCGTGTAGAACCACTTGGCGCCGGCCGGGGTGGCGCGGACGCAGCCGTGGCTCTGGTTGGAGCGGCCCAGGAAGTGGTAGTAGCCGGCGCTCTGGTGGACGTACTCACCGCTGTCGGAGATGCGGACCGCCCACGGGATCTCCTCCTTGTAGTAGCGCGGGTCCTTGGGATCCGTCACGCCCATCCAGGAGGAGGTCATGGTCTCGACGGCTTTCTTGCCCATCGTGAGGTGGGTGCCGCTGGTGGTGAGGTAGACGTCCACGCCGTTCCTGATCATCCCGCCCTTGCCGGCGCTGATCGGGATCTTCTTGGCCAGCTTGCCGTTGCGGTAGACCTTCATCGTGTGCTTGCGGGTGTCGACCAGGGAGACGTGCTTGGCGCCGACGGCGAAGCGGCGGGAGACGTTCTTCTCGGCCTCGTTGCCGGGCAGCTCGGACAGCCGCGCGGTGAAGAGCACCTTCTGGTACGGCTGCCAGTACGTCTTCGTCCGGTAGATGACCTTCCGCTCCGACACCCAGCGCCAGGCGCCCTCGGCCGGCTTGTCCGCCTCGACGTCCAGCAGTGCCTCGACGGCCGCCTTGTCTTTGACGTCACGGTCGAACGTGACGATGATCGGGAACCCGACGCCGACCTTCTCGGACTTCTCCCCCATGGGGGTGATGTCGGCGATGGCCAGTTTGGGCTTCTTCGCCGGGGCGGCGACGGCGGCGGCCTGAGCCGCGGGGGCCTGAGTGGCCGGGACCTGGGCCGCAGCGGTGGCCGCCGGGGCGGGGACGCTCTCCGCCGCACAGGCTGTGGCGGCGACCAGAGCGACCAGGGCCGGAAGCATCCGGGTGACGCGCTTCAAAGGGGTTACTCCTGGACTTCGTGCTTCGACTACCTCCTTGTGTGACGACTGAGCTTCCTGATTCGTCGGCCAAAAGCCGATAACTATCGTGCAACGGTCCAAATCGGACTAATGATGGATCGCGCAGGCCGGGGGCGAGGTACCGGCGGCTCCGACCGGGATGCGTGGGTGGGAGCAGGTAGGGCGGTTCGGCATCCTCGGGCCGCGTGAGGGACCCCGGGTGACGGACGAACCGCTTGCGGGGCCGGCACCCGGGAGCGGTGCCGGTGGTTCGCGTAGCCGGGGGGCGGAGGCGTGCCGGGTCCGCGTACACGTGACGACGGCCGAAACCGGTCGAGCCGGATCAGACCAGGCGGCGGGCGGTGGCCCAGCGGGACAGCTCGTGACGGTTGGAGAGCTGGAGCTTGCGCAACACCGACGAGACGTGGGTCTCAACGGTCTTGACGGAGATGAACAGCTCCTTGGCGATCTCCTTGTACGCGTAACCGCGGGCGATCAACCGCAGCACCTCGCGCTCGCGCTGCGTCAGCGAGTCGAGCTCCGGGTCGATGGAGGGCGCCTCCGACGAGGCGAACGCGTCCAGCACGAACCCCGCCAGCCGCGGCGAGAAGACCGCGTCGCCCTCGGCCACCCGCCGGATGGCGTCGGTCAGCTCCTTGCCGCTGATGTTCTTGGTCACGTAGCCGCGGGCGCCGCCCCTGATCACACCGATCACGTCCTCGGCGGCGTCGGAGACCGACAGCGCCAGGAACCGCACCTGCGAGCCGGAGCCCAGGACCCGGCGCAGCACCTCCTGGCCGCCGCCCCCGGGCATGTGGACGTCGAGCAGGACCACGTCGGGCTGGTGCTCGGCGATCGCCTTGACCGCCGTCTCCACGTCCTCGGCCTCGCCCACCACTTCGATCGAGTCGCCCAGTTCGGCGCGCACGCCCGACCGGAACAACCGGTGGTCATCGACGATCAGTACGCGCGTCATGCCTTCTCCACCTTCATCGTCAACATCACTTCCGTGCCCTCGCCCGGCTCGGTACGCACTCGGGCCGTGCCTCCGTGACGTTCCATTCTCCCGATGATGGACTCCCTGATCCCCATCCTGTCGAGCGGCACCGCCTCGAAGTCGAACCCCTTACCACGATCTTTCACGAAAATCGTGGCCTCTTCACCCTCTACCTCCGCATAAACCGAAATAGACGGACTCTCAGAGTATTTGGCCGCGTTGACCATCGCCTGCCGGGACGCCTTCAGCATGGCGGCCAGCTTGCCCGCCGGGTCGAGGTTGATGTCACCGACGCAGACGACCTCGATCGGCACGCCGTGCGCGTCCTCCTCCTCGGCCGCGATCCTGCGTACGGCGGCGGCCATCGTGGCGTCGGCGTCCTGGGCCGGCTGGTAGAGCCAGTTGCGCAGCTCGCGCTCCTGGGAGCGGGCCAGGCGGGTGACCTCGCGCTGGTCGTGGGCGACGCGCTGGATGAGCGTGAGCGTGTGCAGCACCGAGTCGTGCACCATGGCGGCCACCTCGGCCCGCTCCTCCTGCCTGATGCGCTCGCGGCGCTCCAGTTGCAGCTCTTTCCACAGGCCGGCCAGCCACGGCGCGGCCATGACGCCCAGGCCGCCGACCACGACCACGGTGAACAGCAGGCTGTCCCGGATCTGGGGCAGCTCGCCCTCGGCGGCCAGGAAGCCGGTCGCGCCGATCACGATCAGGACGATGCCGAGCAGCGTGCGCACCCGGTTCGTCCTGATGCTGAGCGAGGCGCCGCTCACCCAGCCCTTGCGGCGTTCCGGGTCGGCCTGCTGCCAGAGGATCAGCGCGCCGATCCCGCCCACCGCGAACGGCAGCAGCCCGATGCCTCCTTGCGAGGCCCCCGTCAGCCAGCCGAACGCGAACAGGGCCGCCCCGATCGCGCTGAACGCGGCGAGCTGGCTCCAGTCGCGCTGGGGCGGATGCCCTTGGTACGGCTGCCGGGGAGTGATCATCCACAGCACCGCGTACGCCACCGCGCCCACGCCCTGGACCACGGTGAGCAGCACGAACATGAGCCTGATCACCACCGGATCAAGCTTGAGCTGCGTGGCGAGCCCCTGGGCGACACCGCCGAGCAGGCGGCCCTCCATGGGGCGCATCATCCTGCGATAGGGCGTGTCGCCGCTCTGCTCGGCGAGAGTCTTCTGGTCAGCCATAACATGGCCATAGTCACACGTCGCGGGCGTCACGGACATCAGGGAACAACCCCCGGGTCGGGTCAGGGGTGTCCCGGATGCGAGCACACCGCGCGTGGGTCCACGATGGTGGGCATGACAGAAGCTCCGCCCAGGCAACCGGCCGCCCCTCACCGAGAGCTGCGACGTAGCAGCGAGGGGCGCTTCCTCATGGGGGTCTGCGCGGGGCTCGGGCGGCACACGGGCATCGACCCGGTGGTGTTCCGCGTGGGCTTCGCGGTGCTCCTGCTCGGCTCCGGCATCGGGCTGTTCCTCTACCTCTCGGCGTTCCTGCTGATGAAGGAGCCGAGCGGCAGGCCGGGCCTGATCGAGCAGTGGACGCGGCGCGACTTCGACGCCGACACCGTGCTGGCGCTGCTGACCGCGGTGCTGGCGTGCGGGCTGGCGATCAACCTGGCCACGGTCTGGCTGGACACCGGCACGCTCGTGGTCGGGGTGTTCCTGGCGGTGTCGCTGCTGGCGGCGCATTCGAGCGGGGTGGATCTGCGCGGGCTGGCCCGGTCGATGCCCGAGCGGCTGGGCAGGAGGCGCGGCGCGGCGCGGCCGGCGGCCTACTACCGCACCCGGGACCAGGCTCCCCCGGCCCCCGGCCCCGCCGCCGAACCGGTACGCCCCGCACCCGCCCAAAGCCCGGTGCCGCCCGTACCGGTGGCCGAGCCGACCACCGCCCACCCCCGGACGGAGCCCGGCGAGACCGGCTCTCCCGCGGTGGCGGCGGCCGTGCACCAGCCCGCCCCCGCCGAGGAGCGCGAGCCCGCCAAGGACGAGCCGGTCAAGGACGAGAAGACGGTCAGGTACGGCGAGCCGATCCAGGACGACGCCTGGGAGCACGACATTGACGGCCGCGACATTGACGGCCGCGACACAGACCCCCGTGACACAGACGCCCGCGACACCGGCGACCGCGGCACCGGCGACAAGGTGGCCCCGGAGGCCGTGACCGCGGAGCATCGGGTGCCGCCGCACCAGCCGCCGCCCGCCTACCGCCCCCAGCCCAAGACCTCCGTCGACTACAGCAGCTACGGCGAGCCGTTCGCGCCCAAGGGCCCGTACCAGCCGCTGGACCCGGCCAAGCGGGCCGGGCACTCGCCGTACGACCCCGCCCGCTACGGCCGCACGCTGCCCCCACGGGAGCGCAGACCACGGCGCCCGACGTCGTTCATCGGCGTCATCACCTTCTTGCTGGCATTCATCGTTGGAGGAATCGTCGTGGCCGTCCAAGCCAGGTCGGCCGCCGGAGTGAGCCCGACCATCGTCGGCGGCGCCATGCTCATCACCGTCGGAGCGGGGCTGCTCATCGCCGCCTGGTGGGGCAGGGGCGCCGGTCTGGTGGCCGCGGGCACCATGGTGACGCTGATCGTGGCCGTGGGCCTGATGCTCGGTGGCCTGCCCAGGAACATCGGCTCGTCCGAGTGGACCCCGACCAGCATCGCCGAGGCGAGCAGATACTACGACGTCGGGGTCGGCGACGGCCGGCTGGACCTGTCGGAGCTGGAGCTGCCGCCGGGCTCGAACGTGACGTTCAACGCGGAGATCTCAGCCGGCGAGCTCGAGGTGATCGTGCCGCCGACGGCCAGGATCGAGGTGTACGCCACCAACAAGATCGGGGACATCAAGATCGACCAGTCTCTCAAGGGCGGCGTGGACGTGCGGCACCACAAGGTGCTGGAGCCCGAGACCAAGCCTGAGGGCAAGATTCCGACGATCGTGCTGAACCTGCGGGGCGGTCTCGGTGACATGGAGGTGCGGCGTGCCGCGTGAGGTCGAGCGGCCCCGGCGCCTGCACCGGACCGACTGGATGGCCCTGCTCAGTGGTGTGCTCTTCATCGTTCTGGGCATTTTGATCGTGACACGCTCGATCACACATTGGCTGGTCCTGACAGGGGTGATGGTGCTGGGATTGGCCTTCGCAGGGCTGGTGGCGATCATCGCGCGGGTGGTCCGCGGTAAGTAACCCTTGACCGGGAAAAACACCGGCGTACGTTCGGAGTGTCCGCCTTTCCCCCTGCTCCTGAGGGAGGACGTATGCCCCGAATCACCGTCACCGTCGACGGGATCCAGTACGAGGAGGATGTCGAGCCGCGGCTCCTGCTCGTCCACCTGCTACGAGAACGCCTGGGCAAGACCGGTACGCCCGTCGGTTGCGACACCAGCAACTGCGGTGCCTGCACGGTCATGCTCGACGGCAAGAGCGTCAAGAGCTGCTCGGTGCTCGCCGTGCAGGCCGACGGCTGCGACATCGTCACCATCGAAGGCCTGGGCGCCAACGGGTCGATGCACCCGATGCAGCGGGCCTTCCACGAAGAGCACGCGCTGCAGTGCGGCTACTGCACCCCCGGCATGGTCATGGCCGCGATAGACCTGCTCAGGGACGATCCTGAGCCTTCAGAGGAGACGATCAGACAGGGTCTGGAGGGCAACCTCTGCCGCTGCACCGGATACTGCAACATCGTGCGCGCCGTACGCAGGGGCGCGCAGGAGATGGGTCAGGCGGTGAGCACCTCGTGAGCGAGCTGGACCCGGAGAGGGTCGCCGAGCAGATCGCGCAGAGCGACCAGATCAACGAACCGGTGGCCACGTCCGAAGTGGGCCGGCCACGTAAGCGCAAAGAGGACGCCCGGCTGCTGACGGGGCGCACGCAGTGGACCGACAACCTCTCGCGTCCGGGCATGCTGCACGTGATGTTCCTGCGCAGCCCGATGGCGCACGCCAGGATCACCGGGATCGACGTGTCGGGGGCGCGCGGCCTGCCGGGGGTGGTGGCGGCGTTCAGCGGCCAGGACTTCGCGGCCGAGCAGGGCAGCCTGCCGTGCGCGTGGCCGGTGAGCGAGGACATCGTCATCCCCGACCACCCGCCGATGGCCGTCTCCGAGGTGCGTTACGTCGGTGAGGCCGTGGCCTGCGTGGTCGCGACCGACCGCTACCGCGCGGCCGACGCGCTGGAGGCCATCGAGGTCGACTACGAGCCGCTCCCGGCCGTGCTCGACATGAACGAGGCGCTCAGCCCGGACAGCCCGAAGGTGCACGAGGCGGGCAACAAGGCGTTCAGCGCCAAGATCAATTCAGGTGATCTTGACGCCGCGTTCAGGGACGCCGCCGTCGTCATCGACCGGACCTACATCCAGCAGCGGCTCATCCCGAGCGCGATGGAGCCGCGGGCGGTGCTCGCCGACACCGACGGCGAGGCGTTCACGCTGTGGTCTGCCACCCAGATCCCGCACGTGCTGAGGGTCATGCTGGCCGTGGTGACCGGCATCCCGGAGCACAAGATCCGGGTGATCGCCCCCGACGTGGGCGGCGGGTTCGGCTCGAAGCTGCAGGTCACCGCCGAGGAGGTGCTCTGCCTGCTGCTCGCCCGCAAGCTGGGCAAGCCGGTCAAGTGGAACGAGTCCCGCTCCGAGGGCAACCTGACCGTGCACCACGGCCGCGACCAGATCCAGCACATCCGGCTGGCCGCCGACGCCGACGGCCGTGTCCGCGGGCTGCAGGTCAACCTGCTGGCCGACATGGGCGCGTACCTGATGCTGGTGACGCCGGGCGTGCCGATGCTGGGCGCGGCGATGTTCAACGCGATCTACAAGTGGGACGCGTACGAGTTCGGCTGCACGGGCGTGTTCACCACCAAGATGCCCACGGACGCCTACCGGGGCGCGGGCCGGCCAGAGGCCACGTTCGGCATCGAGCGGGTGATGGACGAGCTGGCCGCTGAGCTCAAGATGGACCCGGTGGAGGTGCGCAGGCGCAACTGGATCAAGCACGAGGAGTTCCCGTACACGACGATCTCGGGGCTGACGTACGACTCGGGCAACTACGAGGCGGCGACCGAGAAGGCCATGTCGATGTTCGGCTACGACAAGCTGCGGGCCGAGCAGGCCGACCGGCGTGACCGGGGCGACCCCGTGCAACTCGGGATCGGGGTCAGCACGTACACGGAGATGTGCGGGCTGGCGCCGTCCAGGATGCTCGGCGAGGCCAACTACGGCGCGGGCGGCTGGGAGCACGGCGCGGTGCGCATGCTGCCGACCGGCAAGGTCGAGGTCATCACCGGCACCTCGCCCCACGGCCAGGGGCACGTGACGTCGTGGAGCCAGATCGTGGCCGACGCGCTCGGCGTGCCGTTCGACGACGTCACCGTGCTGCACGGCGACACGGCGATCGCGCACAAGGGCATGGACACCTACGGCTCGCGCTCGCTGGTCGTCGGCGGCATCGCGGTGCTCAAGGCGTGCGACAAGGTCAAGGACAAGGCCCGCAAGCTG
Organism: Nonomuraea sp. NPDC050643; assembly: GCF_040654715.1. NCBI lineage: Bacteria > Bacillati > Actinomycetota > Actinomycetes > Streptosporangiales > Streptosporangiaceae > Nonomuraea > Nonomuraea sp. NPDC050643. The sequence goes on from NZ_JBFAIM010000005.1 coordinate 271,410, forward strand.
GCCGCGCACCTGCTGGAGTGCTCCCCCGACGACCTGGAGTTCGACGCCGGAGCGTTCAAGGTGCGGGGCACCGACTCGCAGAAGACCATCCAGGAGCTGGCCTACTCCGCGTTCACGGCGCACGCCCTGCCCGAAGGGGTGGAGGCCCGGCTCGACTCCGAGGCCACGTTCGACCCGGAGAACTACTCCTTCCCGCACGGCACCCACCTGTGCGCGGTGGAGGTCGACACCGAGACGGGCATGGTGCGGATCCGCTCGTACGTGGCGGTGGACGACGTCGGCAAGGTCGTCAACCCGCTGATCGTCGAGGGCCAGGTGCACGGCGGCATCGCCCAGGGCGTCGCGCAGGCCCTGTACGAGGAGGCGGTCTACGACTCCGAGGGCAACCTGCTGACCACCACGATGGCCGACTACCTGCTGCCCTCGGCCGCGGACCTGCCGGACTTCACCCTGGACCGGACCGAGTCCCCGGCGACCAGCAACCCGCTGGGCGTCAAGGGCGTGGGCGAGGCGGGCACGATCGCCTCGACCCCGGCCGTGGTGAACGCGATCGTGGACGCCCTGCGCCCGCACGGCATCAGCGACGTCCAGATGCCGTGCACGCCCGAACGCGTATGGCGTGCCCTGGAAGGAGTGCGGCCATGATCCCCGCGCAGTTCGACTACGAGCGCCCCGACTCGCTCGCCGCGGCCTGCCAGGTCCTGGCGGCCGACGACGACGCCAAGGTCCTGGCCGGCGGCCAGTCGCTGCTGCCGCTGCTGCGGTTGCGGCTGGCCTACCCGTCGACGCTGGTGGACATCGGCCGGCTGCCCGACCTGAAGGGCGTGCACGACCGGGGCGACCACGTCTTCATCGGCGCGATGGCCACGCACGACGAGGTCCTGCGCTCGGGCGTGGTCCGCGAGGGCTGCCCGCTGGTGGCGCTGGCGGCCTCGCACGTGGCCGACCCGGCGATCCGGCACCGCGGGACGTTCGGCGGCTCACTGGCCCACGCGGACCCCGCCGGGGACATGCCCGCCGTGGCGCTGGCCCTGGAGGCGGTGTTCGTGGCCAGGTCGGCGCAGGGCGAGCGGGAGATCGCGGCCGCCGACTTCTTCGTCGACTACCTGGAGTCGTCGCTGCGGCAGGGCGAGATCCTGGTCGGCGTGAAGATCCCGAAGCTGGGCGCGGACTGGGGTTTCCACTACGAGAAGTTCCACCGGACCGCGCAGGCGTGGGCCATCGTCGGTGTGGCGGTGGCGGTCAGGCGCTCGAACGGGTCGATCGCCGAGGCCAGGATCGGGCTGACGAACATGGCGCCGACGCCGCTGCGCGCCCGCGCCACCGAGGCCGCGCTGGAGGGCGTGGAGCTGGGCGACCAGGTGCGCCAGGCGTGCCAGGAGGCGGCGGCCGACAGCTCACCGCCCGCCGACCTGCACGCCCAGCCGGACTACCGGCGGCATTTGGCCAGGGTCCTGACCCACCGCGCGGTACGCGCGGCGGCCGGATCTCCGTAGATCCCTCATGGGGGCGCCTCTTCCGGGGCGCCCCCACCCCGACGTAATGTCACAGCCACCGGGAGAAGGAGCGGATCGATGGCGATGCGGTTCGAGCACGAGTTCACAGTTCCCGTTCCGATCGAGCAGGCGTGGGCCGTGCTGCTCGACGTCGAGCGGGTGGCCCCCTGCCTGCCCGGGGCGACGCTCGACATCTTCGAAGGCGACGAGTTCACCGGCAGGATGAAGGTCAAGGTCGGCCCGATCACGGTGACCTACCGGGGCACGGCCAAGTTCGAGGACGTGGACAAAGACTCCTACACGCTCACCATCCAGGCGTCGGGCCGGGAGGCCCGGGGCTCGGGCACGGCCTCCGCCACGGTCAAGGCGCGGCTGGAGCCGCAGGGCGAGGCCACGGGGGTGACCGTGGAGACGTCGTTCAACGTGACCGGCCGCCCGGCCCAGTTCGGGCGCGGCGTGATGGCCGAGGTCGGCGGCAAGCTCATCGAGAGGTTCGCCGACAATCTGGCCGCCCTGCTGTCCGAGCCCACGGTCGGGCAGGTGGCGCCGGCCGAGGGCGCACAGGAGGACCGGCCCGATGGCCATACCGAGGAGCGGCGTCTGAGCGCGGTGCCGTCGACCGAGCAGGACGCGCGCCCGGCGGGGACGCTGCGCACCTCGCGCACGCCCGACGAGGAGGCGCTCGACCTGCTGGAGCTCGCCGGGCAGCCGCTGCTGAAGCGGCTGCTGCCGATCGCGGGCGCGGTCGCGGCGCTGGCCGTCATCATCTGGGTGATTCGTCGGCTGATGCGCTGATTTTCGGCAAATACTCCATCAAGTCCGGACACTTCCCCCTGGCTGGGGGAAGTGCCATTTCCGCCGGATAAGTCGTTATCGGGGGGACTGGGATGCCGGACTGCACCGTTGTCGTGATCACGTATAACGACGCGGCCCGCCTGCCCAGAGCCGTGCGTTCCGTGCTCCGGCAGTCGCTGCGCGACCTGGAAGTCATCATCGCGGACGACGCCAGCACGGACGGCACGCCAGAGGTGGCGCGGCGGCTCATGGACAGCGACCCACGCGTGCGCTATCTGCGCAGGGAGGTCAACAGCGGAGGCTGCGGGGCGCCGCGCAACGACGGGATCGACCTGGCGTCCGCGCCGTCCGTCATGTTCCTCGACAGCGACGACGAGCTGCCCAGGCACGCGTGCAAGAGCCTGCTCACCGAGATGGAGCGGACCGGGGCGGACTTCGTGTCGGGGCAGATCTCGCGGCTGTTCGAGTCGAGCGGGCGGCTGCAGGCGTACTATCCGGGGCTGTTCGCCGAGCGGCGGACGGTCGAGGGCATCCGGCAGGAGCCGGAGCTGTTCCTCGACTCCTTCAGCACCAACAAGCTCTACAACGTGGCCTGGCTGCGGGACAAGGCGCTGCGCTTCCCCGAGGACATCCACTACGAGGACCACGTCTTCGCCACCGAGCTGTACGCCGTCGCGCGCCGGTTCGCGATCGTGCCGTGGACGGTCTACCACTGGCACCGCGCGCCCACGAACGACTCGATCTCTCTCAGCATCGACGACCTGGAGAACGTGCGGCAGCGGGTGATCGCGGCCCGGCTGAGCGACGACATCCTGCGCGCGCACGACGCGGCCGACCTGGTGCCGCACCGGCAGTACCGCTTCGTCCGGCAGGACCTGCGGGTCTACCTCAACCCGCTGCCGCTGCGCGACCTGGTGTGGGTCAAGGAGTTCGCCTCGGTCGTGCGGCCGTACCTGGAGGAGGTTCCCGACGAGGTGCTCTGGCGGGTCGATCCGCTGAACCGGGTCTGCTGCCGGCTCATCCTGGACGACCGGGCCGAGGACCTGCGGGTGGCCGCCGGCTCGCTGACCGGCCCTCGGGCCGCGCCACGGGCGGCGGTGCAGCTCGGCGGGCGGACGTACTGGGGCACGTCGGCCTCCCCCGGCCTGGACATCACCGGGCTGCGGCTGGCCGAGCTGCCCTACACGGCCTCCCGGCTGCGGCACGAGGTGTGCGCGCTCTCGTCGGACGGCGAGCGGGTGCGGATGACCGTGCGCACGTACGACCCGTTCGGGGCGCTGCCGCCGGACTGGACGGCGTTCCTGCAGCTCGGCAAGAAGCGCGTCCCCATCGAGCCGGAACCGTCGGATGCCGGCGGGTACGTCAGCCACGTCACGTTCACCCCCTCCGGCAAGTGCGACCCGCGCATCGGCTTCACCAGAACCTCCGACGGGCACACCACGACCGACCGGCTCATCGTGGACCCGCGCACCGAGCCCATCGAGCTGCCCGGCTGCACGGTGAAGCCCGAAGGGTACGCGGCCTACCTGAGCGTGCGCCCCGACTCGATCCCCCGGTCGGTGTGGCGGCGGGTCAGGCATCGGCTGCTGAAGCGGTTCAACACGCCGGCGAACAAGCTGCGCGCCTACAAGCTGATGATCAAGGTGGTGCCGCGGCGCGACGACCTCGCGCTGTTCGAGTCGGACGTCGGCAAGGGCTACAGCGGCAGCCCGCGCGCCATCTACGAGGAGCTGCGGCGGCGGAGGCTGCCCATCGAGGTGGTCTGGTCGGTGGCCAAGGGCCGCCGGAACTTCCCCTCCGACGCACGGCTCGTGCGCCGGGGAAGCTGGCGCTACATCTGGACGATGGCCAGGGCCGGGATCTGGGTGGACAGCCACGGGTTCCCGCTGGACTACCCGAAGCCCAAGGGCACCCGCTACCTGCAGACGTGGCACGGGCAGGGGATCAAGTCGATCGGCTTCGACGCGCCCGATCTGCGCGGCGACTTCGACAGGCCGCGGGCGCAGTGGCGGGCCGCCGTGGCCCGCTGGGACGCGCTGGTGTCGCCGAGCGCGGAGTTCTCGCGGGTGTTCCTGCCGTCGAACGGCTACTCGGGCAAGGTGTACCGGTGCGGGACGCCCCGGTGCGACGCGCTGGTCAGGGCCGAGCCGATGGGCGAGGTGCGGAGGCGGCTGGAGATCCCTCCGGGGCGGCAGGTCCTGCTTTATGCGCCCACGTACAGGGATCGGGTGAAAGGTAGTGGCAAGTCCGTCCGGGTGGATCTGGAGCTCTTGGCGGAGGAGTTGGCCGACGACTGGGTGGTGATCCTGCGTACGCATCCGGTCGAGCGCTACAGCGCGCCCGAGCACCTGAGGCACTTCGTCCGCGCCGCCGGGTCCTATCCCGAGATCAACGATCTGATGCTGGCCTCCGACGCGCTCCTGACGGACTACTCCTCCGTCATGTGCGACTACGCCCTCACGGGCAAGCCGATGTTGTTCTTCATCGACGACTGGGACGACTATCGCCTCTCCGAACGCGGCGTCTACCACGACCTGCCCGCCATCGCCCCCGGGCCCTGCCTGTCGGCGACGGAGGACCTCGTCGCGGCACTGCGGAACCTGCCCGCCGTGCACGAGTCCTACGCCGGACGGTACGCGGCCTTCCGCGACCTGTGGTGCGCCGACGAACACGGTGACGCGTCGGCCAGGATCGTGGCCGACTTCTTCCAGGGGGCCCGATGAGCGTCGTCTTCGCCTGCCTGGACGCCGACACGCTCGGCGGCGTCCAGCAGGTCACCCACACCCTGGCCCAGGGCCTGGCCGAGCGCGGCCACGAGGTGCACGTGATCGGCCTGCACCGGGCCGCCACCCCGTTCCGGTACGTGGAGCGCCCCCGCTACCACCGGCACGTGATCAACCGGACCCCGGTGCGACCGGAGGGCCGCCTGGCCCGGCGCGGAGCCGACCGGCGGCTCAAAGAGCTGTTCGGGGCGATCCGGCCGGGTTACGCGGTCATGACCTCGCCGTCCGTGGTGGCCCGGCTGTCGGAGCTGCTGCCGCCCGCGTTCCGTCCGGTCGGGCAGTACCACGGCTCGTACGACCACGCCCGCGGCTGCTGGCACCTGGCCTCGATCAGACGCCACTACCCGGGCCTCGACCAGGCGGTCTTCCTCAGCGAGGACGACGCCTGGCAGTTCTCCGAGAACGCGCTGCTGCCCAACACCTGGGCGCTGCCGAACCCCCTGGCCACCTGGCCGGAGGAGATGTCCGCGCTCGAGGCGCCCCGTGTGCTCGGCGTGGGCCGGCTGGAAGGGGTCAAGCGGTTCGACCGGCTGATCAGCGCGTTCGCCCGCGCGGGCGCGCCCCGGCCGTGGGAGCTGCACCTCATCGGCGAGGGCGCCGAGCCGGCGCGGCTGCGCGCGCACGCGGATCGGGAGGGGGTCGGCGACCGCGTGGTCTTCAGGGGGCTGGTGCCGGCGGCCCGGATGACCGCCGAATACCTCGGCGCCTCGGTCCTGGGCCTGACCAGTGAGCACGAGGGCCTACCCGTCGTGCTGCTGGAGGCGGGCGCCCACGGGCTGCCGTCGGTGGCGTTCGACGTGTCCGGTGGCGTGCGCTCGGCCGGGCCCGTGCTGGTGCCGCCGGGCGACGTGGACGCGTTCGCCACCGCGCTGGCCCGGCTGATGGACGACGAGGAGGAGCGGCGGCGTCTGGGGGCCGACGCCCGCGCACGGGCCGAGGCCTTCCGCCTCGACCACGTGCTGGACCGCTGGGAGTCGATGTTCGCCCACATCGAGCGTTAGACGGGCTCGGCGAGCTCCTTGCGCTCCTGCGGCATCCCGCCCAGCTCGCGCTGGCGCGTGGTGAGCAGCGCGGCCACGGGGCTGGGCTCGCGCAGCCGGTTCAGCCGGTCGCGCATGCCCTTGCGCATGCGGCTGGCCTTGCGCTTCTGCATCGTCTTCTGGGCGGCGATCACGTGGTCCTTGGCCGGCTTGGGCGCGCCGGACAGCTCGTAGCCCATGGACTCCAGGCGGTCGCCGAGCATGTGCTCGCAGAGCGAGATCTCCCAGTCGTCCAGCCGGTTCGCCCAGCTCCCGACGCGGCTGCGGGTGACCTCGCGGTGCGTGTTGCTGTGCCAGACCTTGTGCTGCGGCACCGCCACGCTGGCCGCCTCGCGCGGGGAGATCATCGACGGCGAGAAGTCCTCCTCCAGGAAGTGGCAGAGCTTCTTCAGCTCGGTCATCGGGTCGTCGGTCAGGTCCTCGTAGCGCAGCTCGTAGTACGTGTCCGCGGCCAGCGTCCGCTTCAGCCTGCCGCCCGCGTCGATGGCCTCGGCCCAGGTCGAGACGGCGTGGAAGGAGTCCAGCGTGTACCAGGGCATCTCCTTCAGCGAGGCCACGCAGTCACGGCCGTCCCTGATGAGGTGGATGAACTGGGCGTCGGGGAAGAGCCTGAGCAGCAGGTCCACCTGCTTGACGTAGCTGGGCCGCTTGTCGCCCCAGCGGGCCTTGTCGAAGCGGTCGGCGTACATGCGGAAGGCCGTGCCGATCACCGATCCCAGCGAACCCGGGCCGGCCACGGTCTGCCGGACGAACTCGTCCTTGTCGATCTTGAGCTCGCGGAACTTGGTGCTGCGGTCGGTCGCGATCCACTGCGCGAGGGCGCGGCGGCGCTGGTCGATCCGCAGGTCGCCCCACGTGCGACGGCGGTAATAAGCGGGAACGAGGAAGCGCGTCTCCGGCGGCACCGCCATGCGGGGGTGCGAGTGGAGCATGAGCTGGAGCATCGTGGTGCCGGACCGCGGGCATCCGATGACGAAGACTGGCCGGTCTGACATTTCGTACTAACCCCCGAAAAATTAGACGAGAACGTGCTCTCGGCTCTCCTGAGCGGAGCCTGCGCCGTGCCTGCGCGTGAAGAGCCACATCCGGTAGACAAGGAAGAACTCGTTGGCCAGCAGCAGAGCTCCCGACGCCGCGGCGAGCGGGATCAGCGCCCATGCCCCCGCAAGAGGCGCGATCACGAACACCGCCGCGTGGAACTCGATGCCGCTGACCAGGTGTGAGCGGACCCGGTGGCGGGCCAGGAACCTGTTGAGGCGGCGGAAGAACCGGAAGAAGCCGCGCCGCCGCGCCCTCTCCGGCAGGGGATCCGTCCCCATGGGATCGGCTCCCATGGGGTCCGCGAGCAGGGGCTCCGGGCCCAGCGGATCCGGCCCGAGGAGATCCGGCTCCGGTTCCTGGCACTCCTCCCTGACGGCCTCGCGCACCCGCTTCATCTGCGGCGCGTTGACGTACCTGAACAGGTCGAGTACGGCCACCGCCGCGCCGAGCACCACGTAGACCACATCGCCGGTCAGCGTGTACTGCCCGTATGCCAGCCCCCCGGCACACAGGACCACCCTGACCCGGTCCCCCACGTAGTCGAGCCAGAGGCCGAAGGGCGTCCCCGTGCCCTTGAGCCTGGCGATTTTGCCGTCCACGCAGTCGATCATGAAGCTCAGATAGAAGACGCAGGCTCCCGCTACGAGCTGGTTCGCCGCGAAACACCCCGCCGACACCGCGCCGAGGACCAGCGAGAACACGGTGAGCCCGTTGGGCGTCAGCCGGGTGTGATTCGCGACGGGGAGGGCGACCCGGCAGGCGACCGGGTCCACGAAATACACGGTCCACCAAGAGTCTCTCCGCTTGCGTGTCTCGTGGACGTCATCGAGCGAATAGGTCCTCATGGATCCCAGCATGACCACGCGACGCGCACGAACGATTACTGTCTGGAACTACTGGGTGATGTCCATGCCGGTTCTTGACCAACCCGGCACCGAAAACCGCCACACGGAGTTGGCGTCCCCGTCCCGCGCCCAGCCCTTGAACACCAGGCCACGGGTCTCGACGCGGACCTGGAGGCGCCAGCTCGGCCCTCCGCCCTCCAGCCGCCCGGGGTCGACGGTCGCAACGACGCCGTAGCGGCCCGCGCGCCGCGTCTCCAGTGGGATCCGGCGCTGTCCGTCGCTGAGCCAGAGGGCGACCTTGTCCACCTTGCGATCGACGCGGTGGATGGAGGCGTGGGCGCGCAGGCGGTACTCGGTGCCCGTCCACTCGCACTCCTCGACCCTGGCGATCAGCTTGAGCTCGTCGCGGGCGTCGAAGACCTCGTCGGGGATGCGCAGACGCCGGTCGCGGAAGAAGGGGTAGTCGCCGTACCAGTTGGTGGTACGCCAGCCGCGCGGGCGTACGCGGGTGGCGTCCTCGCGGGCGCGGCGGAACTGCCTGACCGTGCGCAGCTCCGCGACCAGGCCGCGCCTGAGCAGGTGCAGCTCCAGGCGGCGCAGCGACGGCGCCCCGGCCAGCACGCGGGGGCCCAGCTCGGCCAGCCAGCCGCCGCTCAGCTCCAGCAGCGGGCCGGGGTCCTCGCAGTGTTCGAGCGCCTGGAACAGGAACACGATGTCCTTCTCCAGCACGAGCGCGTCGAAGCCGTCGAGCAGTTCGGGGGCCCGGTCGTCGAGGAAGGCCCGGACGGCGCGGATGGCCGTCAGGCGCTCGTTCAGGTTGGCCAGCTCGGCCCGGCGCTGCGTGATCGAGGTCTCCCCCGCGTCGCGCTTGCGCCAGTGGTAGACCACCTCGCCCAGCATGTCGACGCTGGTGGCCAGCACGTGCGCCTGCATGGCGACGGGCACGTCCTCGTAGATCCCGGCCGGGAACGCCAGCCCGCTGCGCTCCCAGAAGTCGCGCCGGTAGACCTTGTTCCACACCGTGCGATCCCTGATCAGCACCTGCTTGTCCGTGATGTGGGTGCACAGCTCCGGCCGCCTGAACACCTTCTCGTGCAGGATGGACTCCTCCAGCTCGCCGTCCACGAGCCGCCCCACGGCTCCGCACGCCAGGTCGGAGCCGGTCTCCGCGAGCTTGCCGACGAGCAGCTCGTACGCCTCGGGCGGCACGACGTCATCGCTGTCCGCGAACGCCAGGTAGGCGCCGCGGGCGTGCCTGATCCCCTCGTTGCGGGCCGGCCCCGGCCCCCGGTTGCGCTGCCCGATGAGGACGAAGCGGTCGTCGCTCGCGGCGAAGTCCTCGGCGACGCGCCGGCTGCCGTCCACCGAGCCGTCGTCGACCAGGATCACCTCCAGGTCCTCCAGGGTCTGGGCGGCCAGCGACTTCAGGCACTCGGTGATGTACGGCTCCACGTTGTAAACCGGAACGACGATGCTGAGCAGGGGGATCATGCCGAATTGCTCCTTGGCTCGGTATGGCATCGAGGGCAGCATGCCCGGATGGCCGGGCGGATTCCGTGTCCGATGCCTGTCCCTGATGAGCTCTTTACCGGACGCGTAATCCGCTACGTTGTGCAATGGATCGAGCACGAATAGTAGGGGGAGCGGTGCTGAGGAGCGTCCGGGACGATGATCTGCCGGTTATGCGCCGATGGCGCAACCACCCGCGCGTGCGTGCCGCCAGCTTCGCCACGCACGAGATCACGGAGGAGGAGCACGCCCGGTGGTGGGCGGCCACCCGCGCCGACACGGACCGGCACGTGCTGATCTACCACCATGACGGGGCCGCCGCCGGGGTGGTGAGCTACGCGGGCCTGTCGCCCGAGAGCGCCTACTGGGGCTTCTACCTGGACCTGGACGGTCTGGAGCGCTCGGGGGCGCTGCTGCCGGCCTGGGTCGGGCTGGAGCGGGCGGCCATCGAGCACGCCTTCGGGCCGCTGGGGCTGACGGCCCTGCACGGCGAGGTGCTGGCCGACAACGAGCCGGTCAGGCGGCTGCACAGGCGGTTCGGGTTCGCCGAGGTGCGGGTGTACCAGCGGGATGTGGACGGGGAGCCGCGCGACGTCGTGGCGCTCGAACTGAGGAAGGAACAGGCATGATCTCCATCGGGGGGCGGGCGATCGGGCCCGGCGAGCCGCCGTACATCGTCGCCGAGCTGTCGGGCAACCACAACGGGAGCCTGGAGCGGGCGCTGGCCATCGTGGACGCGGTGGCCGCGGCCGGGGCGCACGCGCTGAAGCTGCAGACCTACCGGCCCGACACGCTGACCGTCGACTGCGACGGCCCGGCGTTCCGGCTGGGAGACGAGCACGAGCTGTGGGGCGGGGAGAGCCTCTACCGGCTCTTCGAGCGGGCCCACACGCCGTGGGAGTGGCATGAGCCGATCTTCGAACGGGCGCGGGGGCACGGGCTCGCCGCCTTCTCGGCCCCCTTCGACCCCACGGCGGTGGAGCTGCTGGAGAAGCTGGGCGTGCCGGCGTACAAGATCGCCTCTTCGGAGATCGTGGACCTGCCGCTGATCCGGCTCGTGGCCGCCACCGGCAGGCCGCTGATCATCTCGACGGGCATGGCGACGGCCGGGGAGATCGACGCCGCGGTGTCGGCCGCCCGCGAGGCGGGCTGCACGCAGCTCGCCGTGCTGTCGTGCACGGCCGCTTATCCGGCCGAGCCGTCCGAGAGCAACCTGCGCTCGCTGCCGCTGCTGGCCGCGCTGACGGGAGCGGTCGTGGGGCTGTCCGACCACACGCCGGGGCTCGGGGCCGCACTGGCGAGCGTGGGCCTCGGGGCCTGCCTGATCGAGAAGCACGTCACGATGGCGCGGGCCGACGGCGGGGTGGACGCGGCCTTCTCCCTGGAGCCGGCCGAGCTCGCGGCGCTGGTGGTGGAGAGCGAGCGGGCCTGGCGGTCGCTGGGGAGCGCCGTGATCGGGCCGCGCCCGTCCGAGCGCGAGGGGCTGCGCTTCCGCCGCTCCCTCTACGTCGTATGCGACGTCCGCGCCGGCGAGGAGGTGACCCCGGCCAACGTCCGCTCGATCCGGCCCGCCGGCGGTCTGCCGCCCGACGCCGCCGCCGAGGTGATGGGCCGGCGCTTCACCCGCGACGTGCCCCTCGGCACGCCGCTCGGCTGGGACCTGGTCTAGATCGCCCGGCCGGCCATCCTGAGCAGGGCGTCGGCGACACGCTCCCGGCCCCTGCCGTCCACCAGGCCACGGCCCCGGCGGCCGTGCTCCTCGCGGACGGCGGGGTCGGCGAGCAGACGGGACAACACCCCGACGGCCCCCGCGCCCACAGAGGCCGCCGGTGACGGCGCGTCCGTCAGGGACGGTGACCGGCCGAGCCCGGCGGCCACTCCCCGGCCGACGAGCTCCTCGTAGCCGATGAGCTGGTTGCCGGCCACCCAGGTCAGCGCCGTGGGCACGCCCAGGTGGCACAGCTCCCAGATGGCCGAGCCGGCGGCGGTGACCACGAGGTCGGCCCCGGCCATGAGCTCGGGCAGCCGGTCCGTCGGCGGGATCACCGTGATCGGGCCGCCCGCCTCGAACGGCGCCGGGCTGACGACCGTGCCGTGGAACGGCCGCCCGGTCGCCAGGAGCGCTCGCGCCCAGGCCGGGGCGACGCCCGCGCTGTCGGTGCCGCCGAAGAAGCACAGCACCCGGGGCACCCGGCCCCCGCCCGCCGCCCGCCCGAGCCGCCGCACGCTGTCACGCAGCAGCACGTACGGGGCTCCGGCCAGGCGCTCACCGTGGAAGGGCCGCCGTTCGGCGCCGAGGTTCTGATCCAGGTAGAGGTCGGCCTCCTGGCCCAGCGGATCGCCGTCCACGATCGCCAGCACCGGCAGGCCGGCCTTCCGCAGCACCGCCCCCGTCCCCTCCGGCAGGCGGTAGGAGTCGAGCACCACGGCGCCGAGCCTTAGCCGCGCCGCCAGCGCCGCCAGCCCGGCGGGCTCGGCCGGTGCCGGGACCAGCGTGAACCCGCGTCCGTTGAGCTGCGCCAGCGCCCACGCGGAGTCGCGTACCTCGCCGAGGAAGACCACCTCGGTGCCCCGGGCGCTCAGCTCCTCCGCCAGCGCCACGCAGCGCACCAGATGCCCGACCCCGCTCCCCGCCCCGGCGTCGCAGCGGAAGCCGACCCGGACGGGGCGCGCCTCGTCTTTCACGCGTCCTGCAACGCCTTCTGCCGCACGTGGGCGTTGAGCCCGCACACCTCGGGCCGCTCGCGCAGCCAGCCCACCAGGGTCCTGACCGGCAGGCAGCGGTCGCCGAACTCGTCGACCACGGCGGAGATGAGCCGCCAGTCGTCCTCGGTGTCGAGCGTGACCCGCAGGTCGTCGGCGACGGGCCGGTAGGCCAGCCCGAGCAGCCGGGCGTCGCCGGGGTCGGCGTAGATGGAGGAGGTGACGTGGGTGCGGTGGTAGGCGGTGGCCTCCTCGTCGGCCCGCCGCAGCGCGGGCCGGCCCGCGATCTCCACGTCGAGGCCGCGCGGCAGCGTGCCGGCCAGGCTCGTGCCCAGGTAGTCGAGCCCGGGTACGGCCCGGAAGACCAGCGCCGCCTCCCTGATCACGACGGGGTCCAGCAGCGGGCAGTCGGCCGTGAACCGCATCACGGCATCCCAGCGCCGTCCGTCCAGCGCCCGCATGAACCGGGTCAGCACGTCGTCCACGGGCCCCCGGTAGGAGGCGACCCCGAGTCGCTGACACTCCGTGACCACCGCGTCGTCGGCCGGCTCAGTAGTGGTGGCCACGACGAGATCGTCCAGGGCCCCGGCCTCGCGGGCGGCGCGGACCACCCACCCCAGCACAGAGCGTCCGCCCAGGTCGCGCAGTACTTTTCCGGGCAGGCGGGTGGACCCCATGCGAGCCTGAACTATTCCGACAATACGCAACCGAAGCCCCATTCCCCCATGTGACCCTGCGTGGTCGTTCGATCGCGTTATGCTACATGCTGCTCAGACGACTACAGCGCGTAAGCGCGATTTCAGGGGGCCACGTGAGCATTCTCAGTGGATCGTCGATTCTGATCAGCGGAGGAACGGGGTCCTTCGGCAAAGCCTTCATCCGCCACGCGCTCGACTCTCTCGGAGTCCGGCGCCTGGTGGTCTTCTCCCGCGACGAGCTCAAGCAGTACGAGACCAGGCAGCTCTTCAGCGACGACGAGCGGCTGCGCTGGTTCATCGGTGACGTCCGCGACCGCGACCGGCTGTCCCGCGCCATGCACGGCATCGACTACGTGGTCCACGCCGCGGCGCTGAAGCAGGTGGACACGGCCGAGTACAACCCGTTCGAGTACGTCCGCACCAACGTGGCCGGATCCCAGAACATCGTGGAGGCCGCCATCGACTGCGGCGTGCGCAAGGTGGTCGCGCTCTCCACGGACAAGGCGTCCAGCCCGATCAACCTCTACGGCGCGACGAAGCTGGTCGCCGACAAGCTGTTCGTGTCGGCCAACCACTACGCCGCCGCCCACGAGACCCGCTTCGCCGTGGTCCGCTACGGCAACGTGGTCGGCAGCAGGGGCTCGGTGATCCCGCTGTTCCAGCGGCTGGCCGAGCAGGGCGGCAGCCTGCCGATCACCGACAAGCGCATGACCAGGTTCTGGATCACGCTCGAGCAGGCCGTCAGGTTCGTGGTCGACTCGTTCGACCTCATGCAGGGCGGCGAGCTGTACGTCCCCCGCATCCCCAGCATGCGCATCACCGACCTGGCCGAGGCCCTGGCCCCGAACAGCTCGATCTACGAGGTCGGCATCCGCCCGGGCGAGAAGCTGCACGAGGAGATGATCGGCCCCGACGACGGCCGCAGGGCGCTGCGGCTGGCCGACCGCTACGTGGTCCAGCCCACGATCGCGACCTGGGGCTACGCGCCGCCGCAGGCCGGCGAGCTGCTGCCCGAGGGCTTCTCCTACCGCTCCGACACCAACGAGCACTGGCTGTCGGTCGACGACCTGCGCGGCATGGTGGCGGGCTGATGCTGCCCTACGGACGGCAGTCCATCGCGGAGTCCGACATCGAGGCGGTCGCCGAGGTGCTGCGCGGCGACTGGCTGACCACGGGCCCCGCGGTGGCCAGGTTCGAGGCGGAGCTGGCCCGCTGGACGGGCGGTGTGCCCTGCGTGTCGGTCACGTCGGGCACCGCGGCGCTCCACGTCGCGTACGTGGCGGCCGGGGTACGGGCGGGCGACCAGGTGATCACCTCGCCGCTCACGTTCGTGGCCACGGCGGCCACGGCCGCGCTGCTGGGCGCGCGGGTGCTCTTCGCCGACGTGCAGCCCGACACCGGCAACCTCGACCCCGACGCCGCCGCCGCGCTGGCCACCTGCCGGACGCGGGCGATCACGGCGGTGGACTACGCGGGCCATCCGGCCGACTACGACGAGCTGCGGGAGGTCTCCGACCGGATCGGGGCGGTGCTGGTGGCCGACGCCGCGCACTCGATCGGGTCGGCGTACAAGGACCGGCCGGTGGGGTCGCTGGCGGACCTGACGACGTTCTCGTTCTTCCCGACCAAGACCGTGACCACGGCGGAGGGCGGGGCGGTGGCGGCGGCCGACCCCGAACGGCTCGGGCGGGCCGCCCGGTTCAGGAACCACGGCCTGGTACGCGACCCCGCCGGGCTGCGCGCTCCCGGCGAGGGCGGCTGGCATCAGGAGGTGCACGAGTTCGGGCTCAACTACCGGCTGCCCGACGTGCTGTGCGCCCTCGGGATCAGCCAGCTCGCCCGGCTCGAAGGCTTCCGCGAGCGGCGTACGGAGCTGGTCGCGCGCTATCACCGGCTGCTGCGCGACGTCCCCGGGCTGGCGCTGCCCGTCCAGCGCGCCTACGTGCGGCCGAGCCGGCACCTCTACCCGGTCAGGATCCTCGGCGGGCGCAGGCGCGAGGTCTACGACCGCATGCGCGCCGCCGGGATCGGCGTGCAGGTCAACTACCTGCCGGCGTACTGGCATCCGGTGTTCGAGGACCTCGGCTACCGGCGTGGCCTCTGCCCTCAGGCCGAGGCCTACTACGCCGAGGAGCTGTCGCTGCCGTTGTTCCCCGGCCTGACGGACGCCCAGCAGGACCGGGTGGCGCAGACGCTGGCCGGCATCCTCGCCTGATCACCGCTCGGCGAGCATCAGGCAGCCGTCCTCGCCCCTGTCGATGAGGAAGCGCCGGTCCGCGACGGTCGCGACCGGCCGCTCCTTCGTGCGGACCAGGGGCCGGATGGGCCGACCCTGGTCGATGACGACCTCCCACCACGACTCGTGGCCCACGCTCTCGTCGATGTCGGCCAGCGGCACCCGGGCGTGGAAGTCCTGGCCCGCCAGCACGACCGGGAAGTACATCTCCTCGCCGTCGCTCCTGCGCCGCAGCCGCAGCACCGGATCGCCGTCGCCGACGTCGGACATCTCCCCCGAGAACACCAGGTCCCCGCCGTCCACCCGGCACTCGCCGATGACCGCCTGCGCGTTGCGCAGCCGTACGCCCCACGCCCCCTTCGCGGTACGCACGGGCACCAGCCACACCCCCGACCTGCGCCGCGGCGCCGGGACCAGGGGCGGCAGCCAGCGCGGCCCGGCCACCCTGCCGTCGAGCCGCAGCCCGTTGCCCCGCAGCCGCAGGCACAGGTCCCAGTGGCCGCGCCGGGCGAGCTGCGCCCGCGACAGCGCGGCCGGGTCGAACGTGAACGCGAACGGGAACGCGTGCTCGGGCAGCCGGACGCCGTCCTCCTGCTCGACCCGGTCCCACGTGGCCGCGCTCTCCTCCTCCGACAGCAGCACGCTCTCGCCCGTGCCGCGCTCCTCCATCCAGACCCGCACGCGCACCCGGCGCAGGTCGCCCACGTCGAACGTGCCGAGCGCCACCCGGCCCGAGCCGCGCAGCACGCCGTCCCTCCAGTCGAGGCTCACCAGCCTGGCCTGCAGGCCCAGCTCGCCCGAGACCTCCGACAGGTGGCCCGGCATCGCCGGGTGCCTGCCGTACCAGCGTCTGCGCAGCAGGCCGGACGGGCCGACCTTGGGCCACAGGCTGCCCTGCCTGGCCTGGGTGAAGACGCCGGACAGCTCCTCCAGGCGGCGCCGGTGCAGCAGGTGGACCTGCAGGCGGCGCTCGAACGGGATGCTCTGCCAGGCCTCGCGCGACACGCCGTCGAGGTAGCGGACGGCCAGGTCGACCAGCTCCGGGTCCGCCGACGGGCCCATGGCGGCCAGGGCCTCCACGGCTACGCCCATGTCGATGTCGAGCGTGTCGCGGTCGAAGTCGGGCTTGAGCCTGGGCGCGTCGCGGGCGAGCAGGTCGGCCGTCTGCAGCACCGACAGCAGGCGGTCGCGCAGGTTGCCCGGCTCCAGGCGGCGCTGGGTGATCGAGGCACCGGGCTCGTCGCGCTGCCGCCAGTGGTAGACGATCCTGGCCAGCACGTCCACCGAGCGGGCGCCGACGTGGGCGGCCATGGCGACGGGCTGGTCCTCGTACATGCGCTCGGGGAAGCTGAGGCCCAGACGGTCCCAGAAGGAACGGCGGTAGACCTTGTTCCAGAGCATGCGGTCGCGGATCAGCAACGGGTGGCGGGTGATGTGGGTGCGCTTGGCCGGCTTGGCGAACGCCTCCCGGTGCGCCCACGACGGGATGAGCAGATTCCGGTAGAGGCGCATGACGTTGCCGCAGGCCAGGTCGGAGCCGGTGGTCTCCAGCGAGGACACCATGCGCTTGAACGCGTCGGGCGGCACGGTGTCGTCGCCGTCCACGAAGGCCAGGTAGCGGCCGCTCGCGTGGCGCACGCCGATGTTGCGCGCGTGCCCCACACCCCGGTTGCCCTGCCTGATGAGACTGATCCGGCCGTCGCCGGCCTGCCTGGACTCGACGACGGCCGGACCACCGTCGCCGCTGCCGTCGTCCACGCAGATCACCTCCAGATCCGCCAGTGTCTGGGCGGCGATGGAGTCAAGGCAGGGTCCGATGTACTTCTCGACGTTGTAGAACGGGACGATCACTGACAGAACCGGCACTTGCACTCCTCATCGTTTCGTCAGCCGGACAACAGGCGTATGACACGGCGGGCGACCTTGCCGGGGCGCGCCAGGCGGCGGGAGAGGCGGTATCCGAGCGTCCGCCGGTAGGCGCCGGCCTTGCGCTGGGTCCTGCGCAGCTTGGCCTTGGCCCTGACCAGCTCGCGTTCGCGATAGGAGAGCTTGGTCTCCAGGCGCGAGATCCGCGCCAGCGCCGCGGTGAGCTGGTCGGCCAGGCGGTCTCTCGCGCCCAGCAGGTCGCGGTAGGTGGGCGCCTGCTCGGCCAGCTCGGCGGGCCTGCCGAGGTCGGCGTCGAGCTTGCGGGCCCGGTCGAGGTCGCCGGGGTCGCAGGGCCGCCCGGCCATGCCGCACAGGGTCAGCGTGAGCTGGTCGGCCTCCAGCGGCCAGGGCCACGGGTGGTGGTGACCGGCCGCCAGCAGCCTGACGGCGAAGCGCCACAGGATCCGGCACAGGACCACACGCGGCTCGGGCGTCCTGGACGAGCCCGTGGACGACCCGCTGGGCGGGCTGATGGCGGCGAAACGCGCGCCGTCGTGGACCAGGCCGTCGGCCGACGCCGACGGGTCGCCGCCCGCCTCGACCCAGGCGGCCAGGCCGGCGAGCAGCTCGCGGACGGCCTTCACGTCCTCGCGGGCGCACGCCTCGACCAGGATCTCCTCGAGTACGCGGCCCGCGGGGATCTCGTGCTCCTCGCCGCCGGGAAGGCGCCGGGTGCCCGCGGAGGTGAGCTCGTACAGGGACGAGCCCTCCTCGATGAGGCCCAGCGGCAGCTCCACCGCCCGCGCCCGGTCCGTGCCGTGCGGCGGGCGGGTGGCCACGGCCAGCCACAGCGGGGCCAGCTCCTCCCCCAGCCGGTGACGGAACACCAGCCTGGTCAGCCTGAGGGGATCGGCCACCAGCATGCGGTCGCCGTCCCTGGCGCTCAGCGGGAACGTGAGCGCCTCGGGCAGGTCGAAGGCGAGCGCCTCCCTGGACAGCAGCGAGCGCGGCGCCTGCCTGCCCGGGTAGGCCGCGTAGCACCGCTGCACGCTCAGCCCCGCCGACTCCAGCCCGAGGTCGAGCGCCCCGGGGCCGCTGGGATAGCTGGGGTCGAAGCCGTGCGGCGCCCACTGGTCGTCGGCGCCCTCCCGGTCGGCGGGCCTGGCCTCCACGAACCGGTCCACGCCCAGGTCGTTGCGGACGCCGAGCAGCAGCCGCCCGCCCGGCGCGACCAGGTCGGCCAGCGCCTCCAGCGACTCGTTCCAGGCCGCGGCGGGCGCCTCGGCGGAGTGCGTGCGCAGCAGCCCGTCGAGCGCCAGGACCAGGTCGTACGGCTCGCCGGCGTCGAGCGCCTCCAGACGCCCGCAGAAGACGTCGAGCACGGGATGCCGCTCCCCCAGCGCACAGGCGTCAGGGTAGGAGCGCAGCAGCACCGCCGCCGAGGCGGCCCGCGCGACCACGTCGTCCACCAGCACCAGCGGGTGCGGCCCGACCAGCAGCACCCGGCCGCCCGCCGGGACCAGCCGCCTGATCAGCTCCAGGGCCGCGCCCCGCCAGTCCGTGACGCCGGCCAGGTTGCCCATGTCCGACCACAGCAGCATCTCCCCGCCGATCAGCCGGACGTTCTCGGGTGCCTCGTTCATCTGCGGCTCCCGCAGGCGACTGCGCTCTCCCGCGCCCGCTTCCATCCGAACATTCGCCGTAGCTCCTCCGGTGTCGCCTGATACTCGAATCCCAGCTCGCGCCGCGCCACTTCCACCGCCAGCCCGGGATCGACGCTCGTGCCGTGCAGTTCGGGCCAGAGACGCATGCGGCGGGCGGTGCCGCCGTATTCGGGACGCTCGTCCTCGAACTGCATCGGATCCCCGTACACGGCCACGTCGCATCCCACCGAGGCGCCGTAGAACAGCGCGCTGCCGAGCCGGTTGGAGGCCACCCTGCGGTGGCGCCGCAGCTCGACGAGTTGCTTGCGCAGGAAGTCGCGGCCTTTCCCCTCCCAGCGGGAACCGCGCTCGCCATGGCAGATGACCCGGAATCCCCTCGATTCATATGATTGCCGAATGTCCGGATTTGCGAATTCCAGCCAATAAAGGCAGACCGTGACCGGACCAGTCTCGACATTTCGTATTTCGTCGGCGAGCCGGGCGTGGTCACCGCTGACGGAATGCTTTTCCCAGCCGTGAAAGGGATACCAGATCGTACCCTTGCGATCTGGCCGCACACCCAGATCGGGCTCAAGGTAAAGAAGGTAAATCCAGGGCGCCCCGATCAGGTAGTGGCCCCGGCGGCCCATCGACCAACCCCGGCGGCGCAGCACGTCCGACCAGATGAAACGGGGATAACCGGGGCTGCACCAGTGGTCGTTGGGCGGAAATCCATGGAGATAGTTCCATCCATGCTGGAGGAAACCTTGGATGCGCTTTGGCGACTCCTCCGGCAGGCCACAGTATCTGCCGA
Organism: Nonomuraea sp. NPDC050643; assembly: GCF_040654715.1. NCBI lineage: Bacteria > Bacillati > Actinomycetota > Actinomycetes > Streptosporangiales > Streptosporangiaceae > Nonomuraea > Nonomuraea sp. NPDC050643. The sequence continues at coordinate 290,879 of NZ_JBFAIM010000005.1, forward strand.
GTATGCGGGAGTGCCCGTACCAGTGATTGGATTCGTCCATCATTTCCCCCGTACGGTTGCCGTGTCCCATCCGACATTCCCAGCCCCCAACACGGGTCACGCCTCGTTATACGGTTCCATTACCCAGGCCGGAACGTTGGTTTCTCATGGATCGCGATTGCGGCTACACTGCGTCGTGGCTTGAGGACAGAGAGTGAGTGATCATGAGTCATCTCGATCGCCTGCGGGCCGTCTTCCGCACGGCGCTCAACCTGCCCGCCGACACCGACGTCGACGACCTTGAATACCGGGCCATCCCGCAGTGGGACTCCCTGGCCCACATGGCGCTGATCGCGGCCATGGAGGACGAGTTCTCCGTCATGATCGACACCGACGAGATGATCGACATGAGCTCGTTCACGAAGGCGGCCGAGCTGCTGGAGAGACATGGCGTCGGCGCCGCCGCCCGCTGACCCCAGGGTCGCCCTGGTCACCGGCTCGACGACGGGGATCGGCCGGGCCGTGGCGCTCGCGCTGGCCGCCCGCGGTCACGAGGTCGTGCTGCACGGCCGCGACGAGGAGCGCGCCGCGAAGGCGGCGGCCGAGGCGGCGGCCACGAGCGGCGGCCCGGTGGGCTCCGTCCACGGCGACGTGGCCGATCCCGCCCAGGTCTCGGCCATGATGCGGCAGATCCACCTGCGGCACGGGCGGCTCGACGCCCTCGTGGTCAACGCCGGTGTGCACGAGGCCGGGCTGCTCGGCATGACCCGCCACGAGAGCGTCAACCGGCTCTTCGAGGTCAACGCCATCGGCGCCACCCACACGCTGCAGGGCTCGGTCAGGCTGCTGCGCCGGGGCACCTCGCCCGCCGTCGTGCTGGTCTCCTCGGTCATGGGCCGGGCGGGCGGTCCGGGGCAGGCGGTCTACTCCGCCACCAAGGCGGCCGTCATCGGGCTCACCCTGGCCGCCGCCAAGGAGCTCGGGCCCGCCGGGGTCAGGGTCAACGCCGTGGCGCCCGGCTACATCGAGACCGGCATGCTCTCCACGCTCGACGACGAGGCCCGCGCGGCCACGGTCGCCAAGACCCCGCTCGGCCGGCTCGGCGGCCCCGACGACGTGGCCGACGCGGTGGCGTTCCTGCTGTCGCCGGAGGCCCGCTTCATCACCGGCCAGGTGCTCGGCGTGGACGGAGGGCTGGTGCCGTGACGTGCGTGGGAGAAGGGCCGGGTGCCGAGGGAGGGCTGGTGGCATGAGGTTTCCTCATCCGGAGGCGCGGCTCGTCGTCGCGGGAGATCCGGAGGGCGGGCTTTCCGGCGCCCGGCTGGCGGGCCATGTCGCCCAGGCCGCCGAGCGGCTCGCCGGGCTGCGGCCGGGGCCGCTGTTCCGGGGGATGCGCAACGATCTCGCGTCCGTGCTGAGCTACCTCGGCGCGTGGCACGCCGGGCGGCCGATCGTGCTGCTCGACCCCCACCTGCCGGCCGAGACGCTGGCCGAGCTGTCGGAGCGGTTCAGGCCGGCCGCGCTGGCCGGCTTCACCCACGCGCCCGACGGCCCGCCGCCACCGCGCCACGACGTGCCCGACCCGCATCCCGACCTGGCCGTCCTGCTGACGACCTCGGGCTCGACGGGCAGTCCCAAGCTCGTCCGCCTCTCGCGCCAGGCCGTCCTCGCCAACGCCGCCGCCATCGCCCAGGCCCTGTCGATCGGTCCCGGCGAGATCGCGCCCACGACCCTGCCGCTGCACTACAGCTACGGCCTGTCAGTGCTCAACAGCCATCTGGCGGCCGGCGCGACGGTGGTGCTGACCGAGGACACGCTGATGACGCGGTCGTTCTGGACGCTCCTCGACGCGCACCGGTGCACGTCGATGGCCGCCGTCCCCTACCAGTACCACATGCTGCGCCGCCTGCGCTTCGACGGCGCCGGCCATCCCTCGCTCACGACGCTCACCCAGGCGGGCGGGCGGCTCGCGCCCGACCTGGTGAAGGAGTTCGCCGGGCAGGTGGAGCGCCTCTACCTCATGTACGGCCAGACCGAGGCCACGGCCCGCATCGCCGTCCTGCCCCCCGACCGCCTCGCCGGCAGGCCGGGCTCGGCCGGGCTCGCCGTCCCGGGAGGGCGGCTGACGATCGAGGACGGCGAGGTCGTCTACCACGGGCCCAACGTCATGATGGGCTACGCCGACACTGCGGCCGACCTGGCCAGGGGCGACGACCTGGGCGGGGTGCTGCGCACGGGAGACCTCGGGTCGCTCGACCCGGAGGGGTTCCTGACCATCACCGGCCGGCTCAAGCGCATCGCGAAGGTCTACGGCGTCCGCGTCAACATGGACGACGTCGAGCGGCTGCTGCGCGACTCGGTGCCGGTGGCGGTCACCAGCGGCGACGACCGGCTGACGATCTGGGCCGAGGGGCTCGACGTGCCGGGGTGCGTGGAGCTGGCCCGGCGGCTGGCGGCCGAGCTGCGCATCCACTGGGGCGGCTTCGACGTACGCGGCATCGACCGGCTGCCGCTGCTGGCCACCGGCAAGGTGGACTACCGGGCGCTGGAAGCCGGAGCGTGAGCGTGTTCACCCTGGCCGCCCCCGAGCGCGAGTCCGTGCTGCTGCCCGAGCTGGCGGAGCTGACCGAGCGCCACCGCCGGGCCTGCCCGCCCTACCGCCGCATCCTCGACGCCACCGGCGCCGCGCCCCCCTATGAGCGGGTGAGCGACCTGCCGTGGCTCCCGGTGCGGCTGTTCAAGACGCACGAGCTGCGCAGCGTGCCCGAGGAGCAGGTCTTCAGGGTCCTGACCTCGAGCGGCACCACGGGGCAGCGGCCGAGCCGGATCTACCTCGACCGGGAGGCCGCGGCGGCGCAGACCCGGATGCTGGCCGCCACGCTCAGGGTGGTCCTGGGCGAGCGGCGGCTGCCGATGCTGGTGGTCGACAGCCGCTCCGTCGTGCGCGACCCCACGCTGAGCGCCCGCGGCGCCGGCGTGCTCGGCATGATGAACTTCGGCCGGGACCACACGTTCGTGCTCGACGAGCAGGGGCGGGTGGACGCCGAGGCGGTCAAGACCTTCCTGGCGCGGCACGGCGGCGAGCGGTTCCTGGTGTTCGGGTTCACGTTCATGGTCTGGCTCTATCTGCGCGACCTCGGCGTGGACCTGTCGCAGGCGGTCCTCGTGCATTCCGGCGGCTGGAAGAAGCTGGCCGAGCAGGCGGTCGACAACGCCGAGTTCCGGCGGAGGCTGGCGGCCGAGTGCGGGCTGAGCAGGGTGCACAACTTCTACGGCATGGTCGAGCAGATCGGCACGATCTTCCTGGAGGGCCCCGACGGCGACGGGCTCTACTGCCCCGACTTCGCCGACGTCGTGATCCGCGACCCCGAGACCTGGCAGGAGGCGCCGCCCGGCGAGCCGGGGCTGATCGAGGTGGTCAGCACGCTGCCCACGTCCTACCCGGGCCACGTCCTGCTGACCGAGGACCTGGGCGTGGTGCGCGGCGTCGACGACGGCGGCTGGCCGGGCAAGCGCTTCGAGGTCCTCGGCAGGCTCCCGCGAGCCGAGGCGCGCGGCTGCAGCGACACCTTCGGGCAGGGCTGATGCTCGACGTCAGATTCCCGGCCGCCGGGAGCGTGCCCGTCAAGACCCTGCTCGGGCAGGTGGGCGGCGTCCTGGAGGTGGGCGACGAGCGGGTCCGCGCGTTCCTCACGGCCTTCGGCAGGCGCCTGCTGCGGCCCGCGCTGGCGCGCCGCCATCCGGAGCTGGGCTCGCTCGGCTTCTTCCTGCGCCCCAGCGAGCTGGCCCGCACCCTGGAAGGGCTCGGGCACGAGCACGTACGCGTCCCGCGCGGCCTGGTCTTCCACGTCCCGCCCGCGAACGTCGACACGGTCTTCGTCTACTCCTGGGCCCTGTCGGCCCTGATGGGCAACCGCAACGTCGTACGCCTGTCGCCCCGCTCCGGCCCGGTCGCCGAAACCATCGTGGAGACCCTGCACGAGGCGCTGGCCGAGGCCGACCCCGTCGTCGCCGCCAGCCAGCGGATCGTCTCCTACGACCGCTCCGACGAGATCACCGCCGCGCTGTCGGCCGCCTGTGACCTGCGGGTGGTGTGGGGCGGCGACGACACCGTGCGCGAGATCCGGCGTCACCCGCTGCCGCCGCACGGCCGTGACCTGACCTTCCCCGACCGCTCCTCGTTCGCCGTCGTGCGCGCGGCGGCCTGGCTGTGCGCGCCGAGGGCCGCGCGGGTCACGGTCGCCGAGGGGTTCGTCAACGACACCTACTGGTTCGACCAGGCCGCCTGCTCCTCGCCCAGGACCGTGTTCTGGGTGGGGGCCGAGGGCGACTGCGACGCGGCGCGGGCCGACTTCACCGGGCACGTCTCGCGGGTGCTGACCGTGCGCGGGTGGGGGGTCGACGCGGCGATGGCCGTGGAGAAGCGGGTCTCCACCTACGGGCTGGCGGCCGACGGGCTGGCGGAGAGCGTGGAGTTCCTGGGGAACGCGCTGGCCAATGTGCGACTGGCGGCCGCCGCCGCGGCGCCGCGGCGGTGGCTGGGGGCGGGGACGTTCGCGCACGCCCGGCTCGGGGCGCTGGCGGAGCTGGCCGGCCTGGTCGAGCGGCGTGACCAGACGATGACGCATTTCGGGTTCGGCAGGGCCGAACTGGAGGAACTGGCCAGGGGGCTGGCCGGGCGGGGGGTCGATCGCATGGTGCCCGTGGGCAGCGCGCTGAGCTTTCACCGGGTGTGGGACGGCGTGGATCTGCCGGCCGAGTTCACGCGACTGGTGACCGTGATCCGATGACGCTGGCGCCCGACCGTGCCCACGTCCGCCGGCCGGTCCCGTCCGCGCGGCGGGGGCTCTGGTGGGCGCCCGCCGGGGCCGTCCTCCTCGGTGCGGTGGCGGTCTTCCTGTGGTGCGGGGTGTCCGCGCGCGATCTGGCCGTGTTCGCCGTCTACCTCGGCGCCGGGGTGGCGCTGCCGGGGACGTTGTCGTGGCGGGCCCTGACCGGGGGCGGGAGGTCCCTGGCCGAGGACGTCGCGGCGGGGCTGGCCCTGGGCTACGCGGTCGAGGTCCTGACCTACATCCCCGCCCGGGCGGCCGGGGCGCCCCTGCTCGTGCTGGTGCCGCCGGCCGCCGTGCTGGCCGCGTTCGCGTGCGTGCCCCGGTTGCGGCGGCACTGGCGGGGGGCGGCCGTCAAGGAGCGCATGCCCGCCTGGTGCGCCTGGGCGCTCGCGGGGGTGGTGGTGTACCTGATCGGGTGGAGCACGTTGTTCCTCTACCGGATGCCGCTCTCCGTCGCGTACGTGGACATGCCCTATCACCTGGCGCTGGTCGGCGAGATCAAGAACCACGTGCCGCCCACGCTGCCGTCGGTGCTGGGCGAGCGGCTGTCCTACCACTGGTTCGTCTACGCCGACATGGCCGCCACGAGCTGGGTCACCGGGATCGAGCCCGTGACGCTGGTCTACCGGCTGTCCACGCTGCCGATGACGGCGGCCCTGGTCGTGCTGGTGGCGGTGCTGGGGCGGCGGCTGGGCGGGCGCTGGGGGGCCGGGGTCGCGGCGGTCGGGGTGACGTACTTCCTGTTCGGGCCGGTGCTGGTCGAGGGCGTGGTCTTCACGACGCGGTCGATGTTCACCGCCTGGGCCAGCCCCACGCAGACGTTCGGGGCGCTGCTGTTCGCCCCCGTGGTGCTGCTGCTCGCCGGTGGGCGGGGTCGGGTGGCGATGGTGGTGCTGCTGCTGACGCTCACCGGGGCGAAGGCCACCTATCTGCCGTTGCTGCTGTGCGGGTTGCTGCTCGTGGCGGTGCTGCGGCGGGGGCGGTATCTCTGGGCGGCGGCGATCACGCTGGGCTGCCTGCTGTTCGCCCAGTTCGTGGTGTTCGGGAAGGGAGCGCAGGGGACGGCGGTGTCGCCGTTCGCGACCATGCGGGCGCTGTGGGGGGTGATGGCGCGGGTCGAGCCGCCGGAGCTGGCCTTCGTGCCGATGACGCCGCTGGTGGTGCTGACCGCGGTCCACCTGTTCTGCCTGGCGTGCGTGTGGGGCGGGATCGCGGGGCTGGGCGCGCGGGCGCTGGAGCCGCCGGTCCTGCTGCTGCTGGGGATCGGGGCGGCGGGCGTCGGCGCGGCCGTCCTGCTGGGGCATCCGTCGGACTCCCAGCTCTACTTCCTCGAGGCGGTCCGGCCCTACCTGTCGATCGCGGCCGTGTGCGGGGTGCTGGCGGCGCCACGGCCCCCGTGGCCGCTGGCGGCCGGCATGGCGGGGCTGGGGGCGGGGGCGGCGCTGCTGACGGCGGGGCTGGAGTTCCCCGGCGGGGCGCTGGTCCGGGTCGCGACGCCGTACCTGATGCTGGGGGTGGCGGCGCTGCTGGTGTGGCGGCGCGGCCTCGTGGCGGCGGTGGCGGCGTTGCTGGCGGGCTACGCGGTGCCGACCTCCGTGCGGGACGTGGCCGGGCACGTCACACCCGAGCGGGACGAGCGTGAGCGGCTGATCCCCGACGGGGCGCTGGAGGCGGGGCGGTGGCTGCGCGAGCACTCCGCGCCCGGCGACGTGGTGGCCACCGATCTGCACTGCCGCAACACCTGGCGGGTGCACTGCGACAGCCGCCACTACTGGGTGTCGGGGTTCACCGAGCGCCGGGTGCTGGTCGAGGGCTGGGCGTACGCCGAGAGCACGTTGTCGCGGGCCGAGCTGTTCAGGACGCCGTACCTGACGGTGCCGTTCGCGGATCCCGCCCGGCTGACGGAGAACGACGCGGTGTTCTGGGCGCCGTCGGCGGAGAACGTCCGGCTTCTCGCCCAGAAATACGGCGTTAAGTGGCTTTTCACCGGGATAAATCCGGAATTGGGGAAATTCGCGCGGCTACGGTTCCGGAACGCGACCTCCTCGGTTTATCAAGTGGGCTGAAGGTAAAGGAATCTCCGCCCCGTGGAATGGTGATCAGAAACCGTACGCGCCCCCCTGGACTCCCCCACCAGCATGTCCGTGGACCCACGGCCACGAGCAAGAGCAGGGGAGTCTATGGACACGCGTGCCGCCATGGAGCCGAGCCCCCACGTCCTCGACCCGGCGACCCGCCTGGCGAGTGTGGACATCGTCATTCCCGTGCTCAACGAGGAACGCGCCCTGCCCGGCTGCGTACGCACGCTGACCGGGTTCCTCGACGGCTTCCCGCTGCCGTGGCGCATCACGATCGTGGACAACGGCAGCACCGACGCCACCTGGCCGGTCGCCACCGAGCTGGCCGGGGAGTTCGACCGCGTCCACGCCCGGCGGCTGGACATCCGGGGCCGGGGCGCGGCGCTGCGGGCGGCCTGGCAGGACAGCCCCGCGGACATCGTCGCGTACATGGACGTGGACCTGTCCACCGATCTCGACGCCCTGTTCCCGCTGGTGGCCTCGGTGGCCAGCGGGCACTCCGAGATCGCCATCGGCACCCGGCTGGCGCACGGCTCGCGCACCCGCCGCTCGCTGCGCCGCGAGCTGGTGTCGCGGGGCTACAACGCCCTGCTGCGGTTCGGCTTCGGCGTCCGCTTCAGCGACGCGCAGTGCGGCTTCAAGGCCGCCAGGACCGGCGTGGTCAGGCCGCTGATGGACAAGATCGAGGATGACTCCTGGTTCTTCGACACCGAGTTGCTGCTGCTGGCCGAGCACAACGGGCTGCGCGTGCACGAGGTGCCGGTGGACTGGATCGAGGACACCGACTCGCGCGTACGGGTGGTCAGGACCGCCATCGACGACCTGAAGGGGCTGGCCAGGGTCGCCTGGTCGATGTCGATGGGGCGGGCGGAGGTCGAGGTGACGCGCTCGGAGCCGACGCCCACGCATCCGGACGCGGTGCTGGCCCGGCCTCGGGCGGTGACGATGGCGAAATTCACCTCATTCGCCGCCATAGGCGTTATTTCCGGAATTCTCTACACGCTTCTCTACCTTCCGCTCCGTGAGATCTGGTCGCCGGCGATGACGAATCTGGCGGCGCTCATTCTGACCGGGGTCATCAATATCGAGGCCAACCGCCGGTGGACCTTCACCCGGCGCACCACGGCGCATTTCCGCGCCGCGGTGCTCTTCCTGGCGAACTACGCCCTCACCACCATGGCCGTGCTCTCGGTGCCCCCTGGCGCCGGCCGGCTGGGGGAGGTGGGCGCCGTCGTGGCCACGTACTGCCTGCTCACCCTGATCCGGTTCACCGCTCTGGACCGATGGGTCTTCTCCCGTACAAGGAAATGATCGATGGAAACCTCTGAGATCCACCGCCTGATCGCGCTCGAGGACACCCACTGGTGGTACCGCGAACGCCGGGCCGTCCTGCGCAGGGAGCTGCGCGAGCTGGGCGGACGTCCCGGGCGGGCGCTGGACATCGGCGCGGCGGGCGGCGGGAACACCAGGGTGCTGGTCGAGGCGGGATGGGACGCCATGGCCGCGGACAACTGCGAGACGGCGGTGGAGATGGCCAGGCAGCGCGGGCTCAAGGCGGTCCGCGCGGACGCGCGGGCGCTGCCGTTCGAGCCGGGGAGCGTGGACCTGGTGACCGCGTTCGACGTGCTGGAGCACATTCGCGAGGACTACCTGGTGACCGAGGAGATCGCCCGGGTGCTGGCGCCCGGCGGGCACGCGCTGATCGCGGTGCCGTGCGACATGGCGCTGTGGTCCGCCCACGACGACGCCGTCGGCCACGTACGCCGCTACGGCCGCGACTCCCTGACCGTCGTCGTGGAGAAGGCCGGGCTGACCGTCGATCGCGTCTGGAGCTGGAACGTCCTCCTGCGTCCGCTCGTGGTCCGGCACCGGCGCCGCTCCAGCGGCAGCGACCTGCGGAAGACGCCCTTCCTGGTCAACGCCGGGCTGTCGGCGGTGGTCCGGGCCGAGCGGTACCTGCCGGTCAGGTCGCTCAAGGGCGTGACCCTGTTCCTGCGGGCCCGGCTCGGCAGGTGAGGGTGCCCAGATCGAGACATTAGGCCGTCGTTCAGGTGGGTGAAGTTGGCTCTAGGCTGTGGCATGTGGTGATTCATGCCCTTCTCGCGGCCTCTGTGGCCTTTACCTCCCTGCCCGCGCAAGCCGCGGCGGTCGACTGCGACCGGGTCAAGTGCCTGGCGCTGACCTTCGACGACGGCCCGTCCGAGCACACGCCCACGCTGCTCAAGGCCCTCAAGAAGGCGGGCGCGAAAGCCACCTTCTTCCTGGTCGGCAAGCGGGTGGAGGAGCGGCCGGAGATCGCCGGACAGGTGGTCAAGCAGGGGCACGCGATCGGCAACCACACCTACTCCCACGCCTCGCTGCCCACGCACCGCGACGACGAGATCCTCGATGAGCTCAAGGTCACCCAGGAGGCGATCGAGCAGGCCACGGGGGTGCGGGCGACGATGTTCCGGCCGCCGTACGGGCACACCGACGAGCGGGTGCTCGCGCTGGCCGACCAGGTGGAGCTCGCGCAGATCCTGTGGACGGGCACGACGCTCGACTGGCAGTTGCGCGACACCAAGAAGATCAAGGCCGCCGTGCTGAAGCTGGCCAAGCGCGACGGCGTGATCCTCATGCACGACGTGGTCCCCGCGACCGTCAAGGCCATGCCCGCGGTGCTCAAGGAGCTCAAGAAGCGGGGTTACCACCTCGTCACCGTGCCGACGCTGCTACGCGGCGAGGGGCCGACGGCCGGGGTCAGCTACTTCTAGCGTCCCCGGCGAATCGGGATTGGGAACCCATGGCTAGTGACACCAAGCCGAGGCCGTGGGTCGCACTCGCGACCTTCCTGACCATCCAGGTGGTGCTCGGCTGCTGGTGGGCGGCCCTCTACCCCGGCCTGTTCAGCCGGGACTCGGTCCTCTACCTCCACCACACCATCGTCGGGCCCTGGGTGGGCGATCACTCGGTGCTCTACGACACGCTGGTGTGGCTGAGCCACACCCACACCAACGACCTGGGGGCCGTCACCTTCGCGCAGACGACGGCCATGGCGGGGACGCTGACCTACCTGGCGCAGTCGCTCAAGGCGCTCGGCGCGCCACGGCTGCTGACCACGGTGGTGGCGATGCTGCTGCCGCTGGCGCCGCCGGTGGGCGCGTTCACGGTGGCGCTGTGGAAGGACGTGCCGTTCACGATCTGCGCCGTGGCGATCGCCGGGGTGTGCGCGCGGATCGCGGCCAGGCGTGCCGTCACGTGGCCGACCCTGGCCGGGCTCGGCGTGCTGATGACGGTCATGGGGCTGTTCCGCGCGAACGGCTTCCTCGTCGCGGGCGTCGCCACGCTGGCGCTGGTGGCGATCGTCAGGACCATGCGGATACGGCTCCTGCTGGCCGGCACGTTCGCCGCCGCGCTGCCGCTCGTGCTCACGAACTCCGTGTTCCCGCAGTACGGCATCGTGGCCCCGTCGAAGACGTACGTCTACCACACGGCCTTCGGTGACATCGCGGTCGCCTACCGGGAGCATCCCGAGCTGTTCACGCCGCAGGACATCAGCCTCATGTCCACGGTGGCGCCGCTGAAGCTGTGGTGGGAAGGGGGCACCTGCTACACGATCAACCCGCTGATCTGGCGGCGGGACTTCAGCTGGTACATGGCCGACCTGCGGTCCGGCGAACTGCTGGAGTTGTGGCGGCGGCTGCTGGTCACCGAACCGGAGCTGGTCGTGGACACCCGGCTGTGCCGGGGCGCCATCGCGTGGCGGCCGGTGCAGGACGATCTGGCGACCGGGGGGATGACGTACCGGTTCTCGCGGCGGCCCACGGCGGACTCGTACGTGGGGCAGTACAAGATCTCGGACTTTCCCGAGCGGTGGGTGTTCTCGCTGCGGCCGCTGTCGCTGGAGCTGTACCTGGTGGCCGATCCGTGGCTGACGGGGTCGCTGGCGCCCGAGTACGACTGGGTGTTGTGGCGGGGGGCGTTGTGGGCGTACGTGTCGTACCTGGCGGCGGGGCTGGCGGCGTGGGCGCTGCGGAACCGGTACGCGCTGGGGGTGGCGGCGGTGGTGGCCGGGCAGCAACTCACCGTCCTGGCCAACATCTCGGCGCAGGACTTCCGCTATATGGCCTCGCCCATCCTCATCGGGGCGCTGCTGGTGCCGTTGCTGCTGGGGAGCGTGGGGCGGCTGCTGCTGGCGCTGGTACGGGGGGTCTGGCGGCGACTGCGGCCGTCGAATCGGGCCGCCCCCATGCCGGCACCCGGCCCCTCCCCCGAACCCGACCCGGCACCGGACCCCGAACCGGACCCTGAGCCCTCATCCGAACCTGAGCCCTCGCGCGAACCCGAACCCAAGCCCGCGGTGTCGGAGGATGACGAGCCCACCGAGCCGATCGGCCCGCCGATCCCCGCCGGCTGAGGGTCAGGGGCCGTCGTGGCCGCCGGGGGCGCGGACCCGGCCGGGCAGCCGGACCACCGTGACGAAGAACTCGTCGATCTGCCGGATGACCTCCATGAAACGGTCGAGATCGACGGGCTTGGTCACGTAGGCGTTCGCGAACAGCTTGTAGCTGCGCAGGATGTCCTCCTCGGCCGACGAGGTCGTGAGGACGACGACGGGGATCGAGCGCAGCTCGGGGTCGCCCTTGAGCTTCTCGAGCACCTGGCGGCCGTCGTATTTGGGCAGGTTGAGATCGAGCAGCACCAGGTCGGGCCGGGGCGCGCCCACGTGCGCGCCCCGCTGGTAGACGAAGTCGAGCGCCTCCAGGCCGTCTCTGACGACGTGGAGGTTGTTGCGGATCTTGTTGTCCTCGAACGCCTCGCGCGTGATGAGCTCGTCACCGGGGTCGTCCTCGACGAGAAGCACTTCGATGGGCTGCCCGGTCGTCATGAGCTGGTTCCTTCTTCGTCGGTGCCGTCGGCCACGCGCCGGGAACGGGGCTGGGTCGAGTCGGCAGGCAGAGTGAAGCAGATGCGGGCTCCGCCCGTGTAGGCGGTGTCGAGCCAGATCCTGCCCCCGTGATTCTCGACGATCTTCTTGCACATCGCCAAACCGATGCCCGTGCCACCGTAGGTCTCCCGGCTGTGCAGACGCTGGAAGAGGACGAAGACCTTCTCGGCGAACTCGGCCTCGATGCCGATGCCGTTGTCCGCCACCCAGAACCGCCAGCCGTCCTCCTCGGACGGCTCGCAGCCCAGCCGGATGAGCGGTGTCCGGCCGGGGTCGCGGAACTTGATGGCGTTGCTGATGAGGTTCTGCCAGAGCAGGCTGAGCATCGTGGGGTCGCCGACGACGCTGGGCAGCGGGCCGCTACGTTCGATCTTGGCGTCGGACTCCTCGATGGCGGCCGACAGGTCGTCGAGCACCTTGTCGAGCCTTTCGTCCAGCTCGACGGGCTCGCGGTCGTCGTACATGCGGCCCACGCGGGAGAAGCTCAGCAGGTCGTTGATGAGGACCTGCATCCGGGTGGCGCCGTCGACGGCGAAGCGGATGTACTGAGTGCCCCGCTCGTCCAGCACCTGCCCGTAGCGCTTCTCCAGGAGCTGGCAGAAGGTCGCCACCTTGCGCAGCGGCTCCTGGAGGTCGTGGGAGGCGACGTAGGCGAACTGCTCCAGCTCGGCGTTCGAGCGGCGCAGCTCCATCGCCTGGTCGTCGAGGTCGGCCGCCTGCTCGCGAAGCTGGACCTGCTGCCGGTGCGAGTCGGCCAGGGCCTGCACGATCCGCAGCCGCATCAGGTCGACGTCTCGGGCGACCTCCTGGATGTCGGCGGGGCCGGAGGCCGGGATGGCGCGGTCGAAGTCGCCGGCCGCGATGTGGCGGGAGGCGCCGCGGAGCTGGTCGAGCGGCCGGCCGATCGCGCGGCGCAGCAGGACGGCCATCGCCAGCGCGGCCAGCGGGAACACCACCAGCATGGCGATGAAGGCCCAGTTGCGGATGCGCTCGGCCTCGGTCAGGGCCGCCTTGGCCTGGGTGCGTACGTGGGTCAGGGAGTCGTTCTGGCGCTCCAGCAGCGCCCTGATCTCGTCGAACGCCTGCTTGCCGCTCTCGACCGTGGCCGCGGGCACCGTGCCGTCGCGGCGCTCCTCCTCGGTCATCGGCTCGGCGTAGTCTCTGCGCCAGGCGTTGGCCCGGTCGTGGATGGCGTTCAGGCCGGCGAGGAGGTCGGGCCGCTCGGAGAGCATGGCCGCCACCCGCTCGTGGCTGCGCCGCTCGGCGACCACGCCCTCGGCGTACGGCTGCAGGAACGCCTGGTCGCCGGTCAGCAGGAAGCCCCGCACCCCGGTCTCCTGGTCGACCAGGGCCTTCTGCAACCTGCCCGCCTCGATGCTGGCCGGCGAGATGCGCGCGGTGAGCTGGTCGGAGAGCTTGCTGGTGCGGTCGAGCATGACGGCGCCGACCACGGCGCACACGACGATCAGGATGGTGATCGCGGTGATCATCAGCACGAACCAGCCGTGCACCGTCAGGCGCCGCCAGCCGCCGGTCGGCGCGGGGGAGGTTTCGCTCATGTCAGGTCTTTCCAGCGCAGGTGTACGACGGCCAGGTCATCGGCGTGCGCCTCGGGCGCGGTGATCGACTCGACGTCGGCGATCAGCGCGTCGAGGAAGTGCTCGCCGTCGAGGTGGGAGTGCCGGTGAGCCAGCTCCAGCAGGCCCTCCTCGCCCAGCCAGCGCGGCTGCGGGCCGGGCAGGCGGCGTTCGAAGAGGCCGTCGGTGTAGAGGGTCAGGCCGCCGCCCTTGGGCAGCTCCAGCACGTCCTGGTGCCAGTCCGCCTCGATCGGCAGGCCCAGCGCGAGGCTGTGCTCGGGCTCGGCCAGGGACACCGCGTCGCCGTCGTGCAGCAGCATGCCGGGATGGCCCGCCCGCCACACCCTGACCGTGCGCTGGTCGGGCTCCAGCACGAGCGTGGACATCGTCACGAAGATCTCCGACCCGCCGCGCTCGGCCTTGAGGATGCGCTCGAGCTGGCGCAGCAGGGCGGAGCCGGTCACGCCGCTGAGCACCAGTGCCCGCCAGGCGATGCGCAGGCAGACGCCGAGCGCCGCCTCGTCGGGGCCGTGGCCGCACACGTCGCCGATCACGGCGTGCACGACCTTGTCGTCGGACTCGACGACGTCAAAGAAGTCGCCGCCGAGCGTGGCCGAGCCCCTGCTGGCGCGGTAGCGGGAGGCCACCTCGATCGGCATGCTCTGCAGCAGCGGCGAGGGCAGCAGGCCGCGCTCCAGGCGGGCGTTCTCCTTGGCGCGCATGCGCTCGGCGTGCAGCGCGACGGCGGCCTGCTCGGCCTGCTTGCGCTGCATGGCGTAGCGCAGCGTCCGGCCCAGCATCTCGCCCTCGACGCGGCCTTTGACCAGGTAGTCCTGGGCGCCCGCGGTCACCGCGGCCAGGCCGGCCTGCTCTTCGGCGAGCCCGGTGAGCACCACGACGGCCGCGTCGCCGGCCTCCTCGATGACGGCCGACAGCGCGGAGAACTCGTAGGCGTCGGGCAGGCCGAGGTCGAGCAGCACGCAGTGGGGACGCAGGCGGACCAGCGACCGGCGCGCCTGGTCCACCGAACGTGCCCACTCCAGGCGGACGGCCAGACCGCTGTCCTCCAGCAACGCCTCGACGATCAGCGCGTCCTGCGGATCGTCCTCGACGAGCAGCACTAACGGCTTCAGGTCGTGTTCACTCGCATGGGCCATTGCGGCCTTGCCCACCCTTCTTGACCGCGCACAGAGCACCCAAGTCGTCGACATCCTCAGGTGTCCCACTGCCAACCACGGTCCCGAGTTGGCCCAGGGGTGCCCTCTCTTCCCACCATCTTCGCGTGTATGCGCGCGCGGGCCGATCATTTTCGGCTGTGGGCCGACGTATCGGACGGCATGTTTTCCGGTTGTCGGCTGAACCCTTCCGAGGGCGGGTCCCGTACCTCCCCAAGACCGGACTTTCCTGCCCATCGGAAGGAGCAGTCACATGCGGAATTCATCGGGGGGACGTTTCAGACCGTGGTCAGGGGCCGTCTTCTTAGGCGCGGGCATCGCGCTCGTGCTGGCGGGGCCCCCGGTTTCGGCGGGGACCGGCGTGGTGAGGCTCGACGTCAGCATGAAGAGCGCCGTGGGTCAGACCATCACCTGCCCGAACGTGGCGGACCAGCTTCCTGAGGTCCCCGCCGCCGCCCAGGCCGAAGTCGACCGCAACCTCGCCCAGCTCGACGAACAGCTCCAGGAGGCCAACAACCGACTAGCCACCTCCGCAGGAGAAGGCGGCCCCAACTTCGTCCAGAACGCCATCCTCGGACCCCTCGCCTCCAAACGAGGCGCCGCCATCGACCGCATCGCCCTGGCCATCGGCCGCGTCGCAGCCCGCCCCACCGGCCTGGACGGCCTGGCCACCTGCACACTCGGCGGCGGCAACACCGGCTCCCCCGCACCGCAGGACACCGGCACGCCCGCGCCCGAGGACACCGGCACCCCGGCTCCCGAGCAGTCACCGCCCACCGACGACGGAACGGCCACCCCGCCCCCAGGAGACGGCGGAGCCCAGACCATCACCTGCCCGAACGTGGCGGACCAGCTTCCCGAGGTCCCCGCCGCCGCCCAGGCCGAAGTCGACCGCAACCTCGCCCAGCTCGACGAACAACTCCAGGAGGCCAACAACCGACTAGCCACCTCCGCAGGAGAAGGCGGCCCCAACTTCGTCCAGAACGCCATCCTCGGCCCCCTCGCCTCCAAACGAGGCGCCGCCATCGACCGCATCGCCCTGGCCATCGGCCGCGTCGCAGCCCGCCCCACCGGCCTGGACGACCTGGCCACCTGCACACTCGACGCCGCGGGCACCTCCGACACCGGAGCGACCGGCCCGTCGGCCGCCGACTTCGTCGACATCGAGGACGTCGCGGTCACCGAGCAGCCGAGAGCGGGCGAGAACGCCTCGACCGGCACGTTCGTCTCCCAGTGCGGCACGAACAGCGAGGGGCGCAGCAACCCGGGCAACGTCATCACCGCTCCCGGTGTGTCCGAGGGCGCCCAGACCCAGTACGACTACGTGGGCAACATGTCCGCCGACGCCCTGTCCACCAACGAGAGCCTCGCCGAGTCGAACACCACGTGCCGCAACGAGGCCGACCAGTCGACGTACTTCTGGCCGGTCCTGCGCGTCAGCGGGTCCGGCGACGGCACGGCCGAGGCGGACGGCGGCGCGCCCGTACAGCCGTCGCAGGTACGGCTGGAATACCGCGGCAACGCCGACTCCGAGGTCACGGCGGCGCCGCAGTTCCTCAGGATGCTCTCCGGCGACCCCAGGGCCGCGACCAACGACGGCGCCAACGCCCGCCCGACGTTCACCTGCACCGGTTTCACCGACCGCCTGACCGACAAGTATCCGATCTGCCCCTCCGGCAGCGACCTGGTCCGCGTCCTCGACATGCCGAGCTGCTGGGACGGCCAGAATCTCGACAGCGCCGACCACCGCACGCACCTCGCCTTCCCCGACGAGAGCGGCGCCTGCCCGAGCGGCACGGAGGCCGTGCCGCAGCTACGGATCACGCTCACCTACGACGACGTCCCCGCCGCCGCACCGGACGGTACGGACGTCCCCTTCGTGGTGGACGGCCTCGACGGCGAGCAGAACAGCCCGAACACCGACCACGCGGGCTCCATCAACGTGATGTCGAAGCAGCTCATGAACAAGGTCGTGGACTGCGTCAACAGCGACAGGAGGTGCTGACGCCGTGAACCCGCGCAGGGCCGGACATCGGGTGATGTCCGGCCCTGCGCGGTTGCTGGAGAAAAATCAGATGATCTGCTGACACATCGATCAGTGACGGTGTGTCATGGGAGGTGTACGGGCACGTAACGACCGGTACAGGAAAGAGATCGTGACCGGAACCCCCCAAGAACCGAACGACTCGACATCGGCCCGCCCCAGGGAACTGAGGCTGGCGTTCGTCCTCTTCCTCGTGTCCGCCCTGCCCACGGCGCTCGCCCTGGTGCCCTCCTACCAGTCCGCGCTCACCGGCCTGTACCTGCTGCTCTATCTCTGGTTCGGAATCCGGGCGACGCGCGGCCGGCAGGGCAGTCGGATCGGCGTGACGATCGTGACGGCGGTGGCCTGGCTCCTCCTCGCCCCCGTCTTCCTGGACGCCTTCTCCGGGACCACGGACGAGCTCTACGGACTGGAGTACGCCATCCTCGGCCTGCTCGGCCTGGCCGCCGGCACCTACGCGGTGGCCCTGCTCTACGGCCGGAACGGCAACGCCTATTTCGTCAGCCGCTGAGCGCGGGTCACTCCCACTCGATCGTGCCCGGCGGCTTGCTCGTCACGTCGAGGACCACGCGGTTGACCTCGCGCACCTCGTTCGTGATCCGGGTCGAGATGCGGGACAGCACGTCGTAGGGCACCCGAGCCCAGTCGGCCGTCATCGCGTCTTCGGAGGTCACCGGACGCAGCACCACCGGGTGCCCGTAGGTGCGCCCGTCTCCCTGCACCCCCACCGACCGTACGTCGGCCAGCAGCACCACCGGGCACTGCCAGATCTGCCGGTCGAGGCCCGCCCGCGACAGCTCCTCGCGCGCGATCGCGTCGGCCTCGCGCAGCAGGGCCAGGCGGTCGCGCGTGACCTCGCCGACGATGCGGATGCCGAGACCCGGGCCGGGGAACGGCTGGCGCCAGACCATGGCGGCCGGCAGGCCGAGCTCCTCGCCCGCCCGCCTGACCTCGTCCTTGAACAGCGCCCGCAGCGGCTCCACCAGCTTGAACTGCAGGTCTTCCGGCAGGCCGCCGACGTTGTGGTGGGACTTGATGTTGGCGGTGCCGGTGCCGCCGCCCGACTCGACCACGTCGGGGTAGAGCGTGCCCTGGACCAGGAACTCCACCGGGCCGTCGGCCATGATGGCGCGCTGCTCGTCCTCGAAGACGCGGATGAACTCGCGACCGATGATCTTCCGCTTCTCCTCGGGGTCGGTGACGCCTTCGAGGGCCTTCAGGAAACGGTCGGCGGCGTCGACCACGCGCAGCCTGACGCCCGTGACGGCCACGAAGTCGCGCTCGACCTGCTCGGCCTCGCCCTTGCGCAGCAGGCCGTGGTCGACGAAGACGCAGGTCAGCCGGTCGCCGATGGCGCGCTGCACGATCGCGGCGGCCACCGCCGAGTCGACCCCGCCCGACAGCGCGCAGATGGCGCGGCCGTCGCCGACCTGGCGGCGCACGGCCTCGACGGAGTCTTCGACGATGTTGAGCATGGTCCACGACGGACGGCAGCCGGCCGCGTCGAGGAAGTGCTTGAGCACCGCCTGGCCGTGCTCGGAGTGCAGCACCTCCGGGTGGAACTGCACGCCGTAGAGGCCGCGCCCGGGGTGCTCGAAGGCGGCGACCGGCGTCTCGCTCGTCGAGGCGGTCACCGCGAAGCCGTCGGGGGCCGCGGCGACGCTGTCGCCGTGGGACATCCAGACCGTCTGGCTCGCGGGCAGGCCGGCGAAGATGACGCCCTCGTCGAGGACCTTGAGCGCGGTGCCGCCGTATTCGGCGACGCCCGTGCGGGCCACCTCGCCGCCCAGCGCCTGGGCCATGGCCTGGAAGCCGTAACAGATGCCGAACGTCGGCACGCCCGTCGAGAACAGCCCGTGCGGCACCGGCGGGGCGCCCTCGGCGTAGACCGAGGAGGGGCCGCCGGACAGGATGATCGCCTTGGGGTGCTTGGCCATCATCTCCTCGACCGGCATCGTCGAGGGGACGATCTCGGAGTAGACGTGGCACTCGCGCACACGCCTGGCGATGAGCTGCGCGTATTGTGCGCCGAAGTCGACCACCAGCACTGTGTCGAATTCAGACACTCGAGACCCTCCCAAAGGCGAATGCGGTGACCACAGTGTATCGGCCTTGCGCTTTACACCTGGCCTGGCACGGGCACACGTGCTAACACAGAACAATGGATCTTGTCTGGCCGGTGACGGCGTGGACTCTGTGGCTCGCCACACTGGCCGCCGCCTTCAGGGCGTCCAGCCGCGACCGAGCCGTGGCGGCGCCTGACGCCCCGGTGCCCGCCCCCGTGGCCGAGCTCTTACGCGGCATGCGGGCGCAGGACGTGTTCCATTCGGCGCTGTTCGAGCTGGCGGGACGCGGCTGGGTGACGATCGAGGGCGACCGCCTGTCGCTGGGGCAGGCCCGGGAGGAGCCGCCGCTGCCGTACGAGCGGTGGGTGCTGGAACGGGTGCGCACGCGCCTGACGGGAGCCCCGGAGACGCCGGAGATCGTCCTGATGCCCGAGAGCGCCGATCTGGACGGCGGGTTCCTCCCGCTCGTCCGGCAGCGCGCCATCGACCTCGGCCTGGCCCGGCGGCGCTGGCCGACCGTGCTCGTGCCCCTGCTGCTCGCGACGGGGCTCCTCGTGCCCTGGTACGCCACCGTGGCGGCGGCCGGCCTGTCGTGGCCCGGGATGATCGCGACGATGGTGTCGTTCGTCGCGGGGATCTCCCTGCTCATGGGCGGGCGGGGGTTCCTGCTCACGGCGCGCGGCAAGGAGATCGCCCGGACCGGACCGGTGAACCCGCGGCAGGAGTGGATCTTCACGGGCAGCGGCTGGCAGGGCGGGGAGATCGAGCCCGCCGGCTCCCAGCCACGGCGCCCGGGGCGGCAGGAGGTCACCGGGCACGTCGTCAAGCGCTGGGTGGACGACGAACCCGGCCACTTCTACATCGCGCTGCACGACGGCAGCTCGCACAAGGCCACGGCGTTCGTGGTCGAGCAGGACCTCTATCAGGACGTGCTGCCGGGCGACTCGGTCCGGCTGCTGGTCAAGCCGCTCGACGGCACGGTGGTGCGCATGCTGGCCCACGACCGTCACCGGTGACCGGGCAGGTGGCCGGTGAGCAGGGTCTCGGTCTGCAGGCGCAGGCGGGCGGCGTATCCGGGGTCGGTGAGCAGCAGGAACCGCTCCTCCTGGATGGCCGTCACGACCAGGCCGGCGACCTCTGACGGGTCCATGCCGTCCTGGGCCGCCCGGCTGATCGACTCTCGCCGGTCCAGCTCGTCCGGCGTGGGGGTGTCGGCGTGGCCGGGCGGGCGTACGCGCTCGGAGTCGCCGATGCGGGTCCTGACCGCGCCGGGGCACAGCGCGGTCACGCGGAGCTTGGACCCGGTGGCGACCAGGTCTTGGGCGAGCGACTGGGAGGCGGCCAGGGCGGCGTATTTGGTGAGCGCGTACCCGCCCGTGCCCTGCGAGGCGAACAGCCCGGCCACGGACACCGTGTTGACGATGTGCCCCTCGGTGTCCTGCTCGATCATGCGCGGCACGAACTCGTGGATGCCGTGCAGCACGCCCCACAGGTTCACGCCGAGCAGCCAGGCGAAGTCCTCCTCGCCGCGGGTCCACATGTGGCCGCCCTGGAAGACGCCGGCGTTGTTGCAGAGCACGTGTACGGCGCCGAACTCCCCGAAGCAGCGGTTGGCCAGGTGACGCACGGCCGCCGCGTCGGAGACGTCGGTGATCTGGGTGAGCACCTTGCCGTCCCCGGCCAGCGCGGCCGTCTCCGCCAGCCCGCCGTGGTCCACGTCGGCGAGCATCAGCGTCATGCCTTCGCCGGCGAACCTGACGGCCATCGCGCGCCCGATACCGCTGGCCGCACCCGTCACCACCGCGACCTTGCCGGAGAGCTCCCGCACGGACCGACCTCCATGGCGAACTGGCGAACTGGCGAATGCCTTACCCGACCGGCCCCGACGCTACAGGATGGCGCCGATCAGTCCCAGGGGCGGCGAGCCCAGGTCGAGCAGCGCCTTGTGGAAGCGCTGCAGGGTGAACCCCGCGCCCCACTCCTTGCGAGCCCGCTCGCGCAGGTCGAGGATGAGCAGCTTGCCCCAGGTGTAGCGCCCGTACGTCGGGTCGAACGTGGCCCGCCGGGCCTCCGACAGCGCCGCCGGGCCCGCCAGGTGCGTGTCGGCGGCGAATCGCGCGGCGCCCTCCTCGACCGTCATCTGACCGGTGTGCACTCCGATCGCGCAGGCCAGCCGGGTGACGCGGATGAGCGCCTCCACCCAGACGCCGATCTCGAAACGCGGGTCGCCGGACTCGAAGCCCTCCTCGACGCACAACTCCTCGGCGTAGTGCGCCCAGCCCTCGACGAACGCCATCGACTGCAGCAGCCTGCGCACCTCCGACGGCGCCCGGCGCAGGGCCCTGGCGTGCGAGAAGTGGCCGGGGGCGACCTCGTGCACGTTGATGGCCGGCAGCGTCGTCCGGCTGAAGACCTCCAGCCACTCCTCCTGGTCCTGCTCCGGCCAGGTGGGATCGGGCGGCGTGATGTAGTACCACGACGGGCCCTCGGGCTCGCCGGGCGAGTTCCACGCCATCATGGCCATGGCCCAGCGGCGCGACTCGGGCGCCATCCCGACCAGGCACTCCCCGTCGTGGTAGGGCACGAGGTCCTTCTCGCGGGTGAACGCGATGGCCTTCTCGGTGCCGAGCCTGGCCGCCTCGATCACGCCGTCGGCGTCGGGGTGGTCCTTGACCAGCTCGCGTACGACGTCGAGCGGGGCCCTGCCCTTCTCCCCCAGTTTGGCGCAGGACTCGGCGAGCAGCGCCATCAGCCGGTCGCGCTCGGCGTCGGCCCGCTCCGCCAGCCGCCCGAGATCGACGGGCAGCCCCTCGGCCGTGCCCATCAGCCCGGCCAGCGCCTCGCCGCCGAGCGCCGCGTCGGGGGCGCCCTCTTCCGCGGCCCGCTCGAGGTGGGCGACGAGCCGTCCGTGCGCCTGGAGCGCGGCCTCGTCCGTGACCCCCGCGGACAGCCCCTTGACCGCGCCGAGCAGGGACTTCGCGACGGGGGCCGGCACCTGGTCGAGCGCGGCGAGCGCCTGGTCCACGGCCTCGGGCCAGAGCGCGAGGTGGGCCGCCTTGGCCGCGGCGCGCTCCTGCTCCGGGGCGTAGTCGCGGTCGTAGCAGGCCAGGTCGAGGTTGGACAGGTGGATCAGCGGGTTCTTGCGGTGCAGTTCGAGGTCGCCGAACTGGTTGCGCAGACTCTCCTCGAACACCTGGAGGTGCCTGGCGTCGTGTGCGTCGTCGGGCGCGGCCCCCTCGCCGAGCCGCGCCAGCCCGGCCCGTACGCCCTCGGGCGACAGGTCCTGGATCCGGCCGTCGTACTCGTGCCTGCCTCCGCCCTCGCGCGCCTCGGCCACGATCAGGTCGGTGATGGCTCGCAGCCTGGCGTCAAGTTCTGTCATGCCGCCGACGCTAGCGCACCGCGAGAATGCCTTTAAGTGCTGATAAATAGCACCTTCTGTGGACGATCCTGATGCGAGGATGCTCTCCATGGCCCTCAAGATCACCACGCTCGAGGAGCGTCCCGAGTTCGCGTCGTCGCTGTGGGACATGGACCACACGTGGCCGGAGTTCGTGCTGAACGATCCGATCGCGGACCTGTTCTACGCGATCGCCACGACGACCTACGCCGGATACGTGCTCGTGGCCGACGACGACGCCGAGCCCGGCCGGCTGGTGGCGCGGGGGTGCATGATCCCGTACCTGGCCGAAGGGGGCGAACTGCCCGAGGACGGGTGGGACGGGGTGATCAGGTCCGGCTGGCTGGCGCGTACGCGGGGGCTGCCGGCCGACGGCATCTCCGCCCTGGAGATCAGCGTGCGAAGTGACCTGCAGGGCAGGGGCCTGTCCTCCGTGATGCTGGCGGCGATGCGCGAGCGCGCCGCCCGCCTCGGCCACACCGAGCTCGTCGCACCCGTCCGCCCCAACCGCAAGCATCTCGAACCGCGCACCCCCATGACCGAGTACGCCTCCAGGACCCGCCCCGACGGCCTGCCCCACGACGCCTGGCTGCGGGTGCACGTGCGGGCGGGCGGGAAGATCGTCAAGGTGGCGCCGCGGTCCATGGTGGTCGCGGGCACGCTGGACGAGTGGCGCAAGTGGACGGACCTGCCGTTCGACCGTACGGGCGCGGTCGAGGTGCCGGGGGCGCTCACCCCGGTGCACTGCGACGTCGACCAGGACCACGCCGTCTACGTGGAACCGAACGTCTGGGTCAGCCACCCACTGACCTGAACGGCCCGCCCGGGTGCCCGGGTCAGCCGCTCACCGTGCTGAACACCCGCCGCAACCGGTCCGTGAACGGCGTGGGGTCCAGCCTGCGCTCGGCGGCCCAGCCGACGTCGTGGTAGGTCGCCAGGTGCCGGTCGGCCGCGTCGCCGATCAGGGACACCACCGTGCCGGTCTCCCCCTTGGCCCGCATGCGCTCGACCAGCTCCAGCGCCGCCCAGAGCGCCGTGCCCGACGAGCCGCCCACGACCAGCCCGGTGACCTCCCGCAGGTGCCGGGCCGCCGCCACACTGGCCGCGTCGGGCACCGGGACCACCCGATCGACAAGGTCGGGACGGAACCCCGGCTCGACGCGCGGACGCCCGATGCCCTCGATCCGCGACGGCATCCCGGTGGCGTAGTCGGGCGTGTCGAGGGTCCAGCCCGGGAAGTAGGCCGAGTTCTCGGGGTCGGCCACCGCCACCCGGCAGCCCGCTCCCCGCTCCCGGATCCACCGGCCGAGCGTGGCCGAGGTCGCGCCCGTGCCCGCGCCCGTCACCACCCAGTCGGGGCGCACCTGGCCGAACAGCTCCTCCGCCAGGTCGTGCTCGGCCGCCCGCCCGAACTGGTCGAGGAAGTGACCCTCGATCTCGCGCGCCGCGTCGTAGATGGCCAGTGGCGGGGTCACGAACCGGCACTCCCCGCCCAGCGCCTCCACCGGCCGGGCCCGCTGCTCGCCGCGCTCGCCGGGCATGACCACGATGTAGGGCAACCCGAGCCGTTGGGCGTGCCAGGCCTGGGCCACGGCCGCGTTTCCGCCCGTCGCCTCGACCACCGTCGTTCCCTCACCGATCAGCCCGTCGAGGACGCCCTGGCGGAACAGGGCCCTGGCGTGCCGGTGCCGCAGGCTCCCGGTCGGCTGCGCGGACTCGTCCTTCAGCAGCAGCCTGATGCCGGGCATCCGCACCGGGAGATCGATCAGCGGGGTGGGCTCCCCCGCCGCCAGCACGTCGAGGGCCCGCAGGTTCCAGCTCACCCCGCCCACTGTGCCAGGCATCCACGGCGAGCACCTCCCCGTTCGCCACGGGCCGAGCGCCCGGCGTCAGGCCCCGATCCCGGCGAGGACCCGCCACGTGGAGCGGTGGCACAGCGCGCGGAAGGCCGGCTCGTCCATCCCGATCCGCCCGCTCAGGTACTGCTGCACCAGCCCCTGCGCGCAGGACGTGACGACCAGCGCGGTCTCCAGCGGATCGTCCTGCTTCAGCAGCCCGGCCCTCATGCCCTCCTCGACCAGCGCCGACACGACGCTGAACGGCGGTCCCTGCCCGTCACGGAAGTCCTCGGGAAAGCGCCGCGCCCCCGCCCAGGCGTCGGAGATCAGGAACCGGTAGAGGTGCGGGCTCCCCAGCGCGAAGTCGAGGAAGTGGTCGAGCGCCACCGACACCCGCTCCGCCAGCCCGCCG
Source organism: Nonomuraea sp. NPDC050643 (assembly GCF_040654715.1). Classification (NCBI taxonomy): domain Bacteria; kingdom Bacillati; phylum Actinomycetota; class Actinomycetes; order Streptosporangiales; family Streptosporangiaceae; genus Nonomuraea; species Nonomuraea sp. NPDC050643. The sequence goes on from NZ_JBFAIM010000005.1 coordinate 315,207, forward strand.
CCGGGCAAGCGCCGGGTCCACGACTCCTCCAGCTCACGCGCGCAGCGGTCCGCGACGGCCCGCAGCAGCGCCTCCCGGTTCGGGAAGTGCCGGTAGATGGCCATGGCCGTGATGCCCACGGCGTCACCGACACGCCGCATGCTGACGGCGCCGGCGCCCTCCTCCACGAGGATGCGCCGCGCGACGTCCACAATGCGCCCGGCCGTGCCCTGATCACTCACGTATACAGCGTATACCGCGGCGGCTCACTTCAGCCTGAGCCGCCGCATCGCCTTCAGCGTGGTGGCCAGCGCCCCGGCCCACTTCTCGTACGGCAGCCCGTTCGGCGGCTCGAACCCCAGCCAGCCCGCCTGCGAGGCCACGGTCTTGGCCTCGGTGTAGCGCAGCAGCCCCTCGGCGCCGTGCCTGCGGCCGAGCCCGGACGCCTTCATGCCGCCCATGGGGGCGTCGTACGAGGCGTAGGCGGAGGCGTACCCCTCGTTGATGTTGACCGTGCCGGCCTTGACCCGGGCGGCCAGCCGGCGGGCGCGTGGCAGGCTGGCGGTCCAGATGGAGGCGTTGAGGCCGTAGATGGTGTCGTTGGCCAGCTCGGCGACCTCCTCGTCGGAGGAGAACGGATAGAGCGCCACCACGGGACCGAACGTCTCGTTGCGGCACAGCTCCATGTCCTCGCCGACGCCGGTGAGCACGGTGGGCTCGTAGAACAGCGGGCCGAGGTCGGGCCTGGCCTTGCCGCCGGTCAGCAGCGTGGCGCCCTTGGCCACGGCGTCGTCCACGTGGGCGCTGACCGCGTCGAGCTGGCGCTGCGAGGTGAGCGAGCCCATCTCCACCGACCAGTCGTGTCCCGCGCCCAGCTTGAGCGCCCTGACCTGCCTGACGAAGCGCTCGGCGAAGGCGTCGAACACGGACGCGTGCACGTAGAGACGCTCGATCGACAGGCAGAGCTGGCCGGCGTTGGTGAAGCAGGCGCGCAGCGCCCCCTGTACGGCCACGTCGAGATCGGCGTCGTCGAGCACCACCATCGGGTTCTTGCCGCCGAGTTCGAGCGAGCAGCCGATGAGCCGCTTGGCCGCCTCCTCGGCGATCTTCCTGCCGCCCCGCGTGGACCCGGTGAACGCCACGTAGTCGGCGTGGTCCAGCAGCGCGTCGCCGATGTCGGCCGGCTCGCCCAGCACGACCTGCCAGATCTCGCGCGGCATGCCCAGCTCGGCGAGCAGGTCGATCGTCCACAGCGTGGACATGGCGGTCTGCGTGTCCGGCTTGTGCACGATCGCGTTCCCGGCCAGCAGCGCGGGGACCGCGTCGGTGACGCCGAGCGAGAGCGGATAGTTCCACGGGGAGATCAGCGCGACCACGCCCTTGGGCTGGCGCAGTTCGGTCACGCGGGTGGCGCCGGGGAAGATGCCCTTGCGGGCGCGCGGGGCGAGCAGGCGGGCGGCGCGGCGGGCGTAGTAGAGACTGCAGCCGGCGACGTCGAGCACCTCCTCGAAGGCGTGCTTGCGGGCCTTGCCGGTCTCGTTCTGGACGATGTCGAGGATCTCGTCGCGGCGGTCGAGGATCGCGTCGTGCAGCGACACGAACGGCCTGGCGCGCGCCGCGGCGGATCTGCCCGCCCAGTCGAGCTGGGCGGCCCGGGCCTTCTCGTATGCCGTCCGTACGTCGTCGGCATCCGAAATGGGCAGCTCAGCGAGGGTTTCGCCGGTAAAGGGGGCGATGATGTGCCGTGTCCTACCACTGGACGTCACGTGCATGGCAGAAGGATATTCCGCCCGGCTACCGGCCGGTAGTTTTTGCGGAAGCGCGGCAAAGGGCCAGAATCCCTACATGGCATCGTTCGCTCCGCTACGACCCGGCGATCCCCAACGGCTGGGAGGCCTGGATCTCCTCGGCCGGCTCGGCGAGGGCGGTCAGGGCGTCGTCTACCTCGCCAAAGACTCCGCCGGCGCCCAGGTGGCCGTCAAGTGGCTGCGGCCCGACCTGTCGGGTGACCAGGTGAGCGTGGAGCGGTTCCTGCGCGAGGTCCAGGTGGCCCAGCAGGTGGCGCCGTTCTGCACGGCCACCGTCCTCGGCACGGGGCTCGAACTGGACCGGCCGTACATCGTCAGTGAGTTCATCGAGGGGCCCTCCTTACATCGGGTGGTGCAGGAAGAGGGGCCGCGCACCGGATCCGTGCTGCACCGGCTGGCCATCGGCACCGCCACCGCCTTGGCCGCCATCCACCAGGCCGGGATCGTGCACCGCGACTTCAAGCCGGCCAACGTGATCATCGGCGCCGACGGGCCCCGGGTGATCGACTTCGGCATCGCGCGTGCGCTGAACGCCACCTCGACGATCAGCAGCATGGTCGTGGGGACTCCTTCGTACATGCCGCCCGAGCAGATCATGGGGCACACCGTCGGGCCGGCCGCCGACATGTTCTCGTGGGCCAGCGCGATGGTCTTCGCCGCCTCGGGACGGGCGCCGTTCGGCAGCGACACGATGCCCGCGGTGATCAACAGGGTGCTCAACCAGCAGCCCGACCTGGGCGCGCTCGCCGAGGGGCCGCTGCGCGAGGTCGTGGTCGCGTGCCTGGCCAAGGACCCGGCGCAGCGGCCCACGGCCGAGCAGGTGATCATGCGGCTGCTGCAGCACTCGGCGCCGAACTCCGGCGGCATGCTCGCGCAGGCCGCCGCGGAGGCGGGCCCGATGCCACCCTTCGCACCTCCCACGGGCTCACCGGGCCCGCACACGGGACCACCTTCAGGGCCGCACTCACACCCGCACTCAGGCCCGCCGTCGGGGCCGCCGTCGGGGCCGCCGTTCGGGCCGGCCTCGGGCCCCGTCCCCTACGCGCACCCCACCGCGCACAGCGGCCCGATGGGCCCCGCTCAGCACGGCCACCCCGGCCCGCCCCAGCCTCACCCTCAGGGCCACTGGCAGCAGCAGCCCTACAGCTCGGCCACCTACACCCGCCCGTCGGCCAGGAACGGCAGGGGCCCGCTGATCGCCGGCATCACGATCGCGGTCGCGCTGCTGCTGCTCGCCCTGGTGGTCGTGATCGTCCAGATCGACAAGGCGTCCTTGGCCGGCCCTTCGAACTCCCCGACCCCGGGGGAGACGAGGAACACCAAGCGGCCCAGCCAGTCCCCGACCACGGCCCAGGCGACCGTGCCGCCCACCGGAACCAAGACCTCGCTCCCCGGCGCCACGATCTCCCTGTACGAGAACCCGGCCGACGCGATCGTCCTGACCTCCTACGAGATCTACAACAAGAAGGGGGACGACTGGATCGACTACGCCCGAGGCTCCCTGAACGGCACGTTCACCAAATACGCCGCCAACTGGGAGTCGCTGGTCTCCCCCGACGGCCGCTACATGGCGAGCAGGGGCAGGAGCTACAGCTCCGACGACTACGACTTCATCGTCATCACCGACCGCCAGAACAGCGGCAGCCGCTCCACGATCAAGACCGTCAAGAAGCCGCTGATCAGCAGCATCAGGGGCTGGTCGAAGGACGGCTCGAGGATCCTGCTGAACATCGAGAAGAAGAGCGGCGACAACTGGACCTACCTCGGCTTCGTCATCGTCGACCGGGCCACGGAGCGGGCCACCAGGGTCGACGTCGCCGACACCTCCATCCGCGAGACGGCCTTCGGCTTCGACGGCGACGACACGGGCGCGGTCAACGTCTACGGCGACGAGAAGAACCGCGGCCTGCGCTTCTTCGACGCCGAGGGCGAGGCCACGCACTCCGCGGAGCGCATCGGCACGCTGTCGGCCGGCACGCAGGACATCTTCTCGCCCTCCGGCAAGACGTTCGTCACCAACTGCCCCGGCGGCGGCGACAGCGACCACTGCATCTGGGACACCACCACGGGCGAGCGCGTCCGGAAGTTCGAGTCCGACTGCGACAAGGTGCTCGGCTTCTACGACGAGACCCACCTCTACTGCTGGGAGCAGGACAACAGCAGCACGACCGACGACATCCAGGTGATCGATTTCGGCGGCAGACTGCTGCGCAAGATGCTGGAAGTGCCGAACGACATCGATTTCAGCCCCGTTTTCACCATCAACCCGAACAGGGGCTCCTGAACCATCTCGCCCGGAAAGCCGTGATGAGGGCATGAAGACGCTGATCCGCACGGCCGTGACCGCCGCGGCACTCGCGACGGTCACAGCCGCCTGCACCTCATCGACGGGAGGGACTCCGGACCCCCAGCCGCCGCCGAAGACGAGTCTCGGCGCCATTCGCCTGGTGTCCTACACCAGCTGCGAGGACGCGCTGGCCGGCCTGCGCGAGCGCGCCGCCGAGAACGTCTCCGCGTACGGCCTCGGCAACGCCATGCCCATCGCCTACATGGAGGACGCCTCGGCGAACGTCCCCCAGGCCAAGGGCAGGGCGGCCCAGACCCCCGAGCACTCCACGACCAACGTGCACGAGGCCGGCGTGGACGAGCCCGACCTGGTCAAGACCGACGGCAACCGGGTGTTCACGGTCGCGGACGGAACCCTGCGGATCATCGACACCGCCACCAGGAAGATCATCTCCTCGCTCGATCTCATCGAGAAGGACGGCCCCCGCATGCCGGCCGACCTGCTGATCTCGGGGGACCGCGCGCTGGTGCTGATGCGCGGCGGCGACATCATGTACAAGGCGCGCTCGTTCGTCCCGCAGGGCGACACCCGTTATGTCCTGGTCGACCTGTCGGGCAAGCCCAAGATCCTGAGCACGATCAAGCCCCAGGGCTCGTACGTGGACGCCAGGATGATCGGCTCCACGGTCAGGCTCGTCACCCGCAGCCAGCCCGAGATCGAGTTCCCCCAGCCCACGGGCGAGTTCAACGAGGCCGAGCAGCGCAAGGCCAACCAGGCCGCGGTCCGGAAGGCCCCCGTGGACGCCTGGCTCCCCAAGATCGAGATCACCGACGCGTCGGGGACGGTCAAGAAGGACTCGGTCAAGTGCGAGCGGGTCAGCCACCCCGCCGACTACAGCGGCACCTCGATGCTGACCGTGCACACCATCGACCTGGCGCAGGGCGTCACGGCCGCGGGCACCGACCCGATCAGCCTGGCCGCCGACGGCGACACCGTCTACGGCACCGGCCAGAGCCTGTACGTCGCCAGCAACCCCCGCTGGTGGTTCCCGGCCCCCATCGTGGACACCCCGGTCGCCCCTGCCGAGGACCCCACCCCGGGTGAGCCCCCGGTGTCCCCGTCCCCGACACCCACCCCGACACCCACCCCGACACCCACCGTGCCGCCCGAGGAGACGGAGGTTCACCGGTTCGACATCGCCTCGCCCGGCCCGCCCGCGTACGTGGCCTCGGGCAAGGTCCCCGGCCGGCTGCTGAACCAGTACTCCCTGTCGGAGTACGACGGCCACCTCCGCATCGCCACCACGCTCACCTCCTCCGACGGCAAGAACAGTTCGAGCGCCGTCTACGTCCTCAAGGCCGACACCCTGGCCAAGACGGGCGAGGTCGGCGGGCTGGGCGAGGGCGAGCGCATCTACTCGGTGCGCTTCATCGGCGCGGTCGGCTACTGCGTCACGTTCAAGCAGGTGGACCCGCTCTACACGCTCGACCTGCGGGACCCGGCGGCCCCGAAGGTGACGGGCGAGCTGAAGATCACCGGCTACTCGGCGTACCTGCACCCGGGCGGCGAGGGGCGGCTGATCGGCATCGGCCAGGAGGCCAGCGAGAAGGGCAGGACGCTGGGCACGCAGGTGTCGCTGTTCGACGTCAGCGACCCGGCCGCGCCGCGCAGGCTGTCGCAGCTCTTCCAGAAGGACTCGGGCTCGGGGGCCGAGTGGGATCCGCACGCGTTCCTGTACTGGCCCAAGACCGGCCTGTCGGTGATCCCGCTGACCTCGCGGACCGAGTCGGGCGCGCTCGTGCTGAAGATCGACGACGCGGGCGTGAGCAAGGTCGGCATGATCAAGCATCCGACGAAGAAGCAGGAAGGCGAGTTCTCGTACGAGCCCGGCATCGAGCGCTCGATGATGATCGGTGACGCCGTCTGGACGCTCTCCTACGAGGGCTTCCAGGTCAACGACGCCGCCACGCTCGCCTCACAGGCGTGGATCCCCTTCCGTTAGGCAAGCAAAGGGTGCCGATTCATAGCGAATCGGCACCCTTTTTATGGACTTATCCGGACAAATGATGAAAGCTTTACTAACACTGTCATGTCGGATCGGGCCGAAAGTGTCAGATCACGAACGGCCCCGGTCCCTCTATCCGGAAAGGCCGCCATGCGATCACGCACCCCCCTGCTCGCATCGCTCGTCACCGCACTGGCGCTGTTATCGGCGCCGCTCCCCGCCGCGGCCCAGGAGGCCGCCGCCCCCGACGGGACGTACATCGTCCAGCTCAAGCCCACGCTCGGCAAGGCGCCCCGCTCCGCCGCCCAGGACCAGGTGGCCCAGCTCGGTGGCGAGCTCATCGGCGTCTACGAGCACGCCTTCAAGGGCTACACCGCCCGGCTGAGCGAAAGCGCCGCCGAACAGCTCAGGCAGAACCCGAACGTGCTCACCGTGGAGGCCGACGCCGAGGTGCACGCGTTCGTCCAGACCGTCCCCACCGGCGTACGACGGATCTTCGGCCCCAGCAACCCCAACCTGGACATCGACAGCACCGACGACGTGCGCATCAACGTGGACGTCGCCGTCGTCGACACCGGCGTGGACCAGACCCACCCCGACCTGAACGTGGTCGCGCGCGCCAACTGCCTGACCGGAGTCTGCGTGAACAACTCCGGCACCGACGACAACGGCCACGGCTCGCACGTCGCGGGCACCGTCGGCGCCATCGACAACACGATCGGCCCGGTGGGCGTCGCGCCCGGCGCCCGCATCCACGGCGTCAAGGTCCTCAACGCGGCCGGCTCCGGCACCCTGGCCGGCATCGCGGCCGGCATCAACTGGGTGGTGGCCCGCGCCTCCACCATCGAGGTCATCAACCTGAGCCTGGGCTGCAACGGCTGCTCCAGCAGCGCGATCAGCACCGCGATCACGAACGCGGTCAACGCCGGCATCGTCGTGGTCGTGGCGGCGGGCAACAGCCACGCGAACACCTCCTCGTTCTTCCCCGCCAACCACCCGGACGTGGTCACCGTCTCCGCGCTGACCGACAACGACGGTTTGGCCGGCGGCACCGGGGGCAGCACGCTCTCGTGCCGCAGCGAAACCGACCTGGACGACACCTCGGCGTTCTACTCCAACTTCGGCGCGACCGTGGAGATCACGGCGCCGGGCACCTGCATCTACTCGACCTGGCGGGGCGGCGCCTACAGCACGATCAGCGGCACCTCGATGGCCAGCCCGCACGTGGCGGGCGCGGCGGGCATCCTCACCTCCGGCACCAACAAGCCGACGACCAGGGCGGGCTCGCTGGCCGTACGCACCGCGCTGATCTCGACCGGCAACTCCAACTGGACCGACGACTCGGGTGACGGCGTCAAGGAGCCGCTGCTCGACGTGCACGACGCGACGCGCTATCCCCCGTCGTGAGTCGTTGACCTGAGAACCACCCTGGAATGGGCGGTCCGCGGACCCCGCAGCGCCGCGGGCCGCCCCCTCCTCAGCCCCCGGCCGGCACCCCGCCTCGACGGTTCGCTCACGTGTGCTCCGGCACGACGACGGGGACGATCTCGGGCGCGCCCAGCCTGATCGCGTCGGCCTCCTGGTCGGAGTCCTGCTCCTGGGAGCGGCGTTCGGCCTCGACCCGCTTGGTGTAGTATTCCACCTCGCGTTTGACCTGCTCACCGTCCCAGTCGAGCGGTCCGGCCATCAGCTCAGCGGCCTCCTGCGCCACGGCCAGCCCGCGGTGGAAGGTCTCGATGGAGATGCGCGTACGCCGGGTCAGCACGTCGTTGAGATGCCGCGCCCCCTCGTGGGTGGCGGCGTAGACGACCTCGGCCCGCAGATAGTCGTCGGCCCCGCTCAACGGCCGCCCCAGCGACGGGTCGCCCTCGATCAGCTCCAGCACCTCGTCGATGAGCGAGCCGTAGCGCTGCAGCAGGTGCTCGATCCTGGCCACGTGCAGCCCGGAGCTCTGCGCGAGGCGGTGCCTGGAGTTCCACAGCGCCTGGTAGCCCTCGGCCCCCACCAGCGGGACGCGGTCAGTGCACGAGCGCGGCACCCGCTGGTCGAGCCCGTGGGCCACGGCGTTGACCGCGTCCTCGGCCATGACCCGGTAGGTCGTGTATTTTCCGCCGGCGATCATCACCAGGCCCGGCACGGGGTGCGCCACCACGTGCTCCCTGGACAGCTTGGAGGTCTCCTCGGACTCGCCGTACAGCAGCGGCCGCAGCCCCGCGTACACGCCTTCGACGTCGTCGCGGGTCAGGGGCACCGACAGCACGGCGTTGACGTGGTCGAGCAGGTAGTCGATGTCCACGCGGGAGGCGGCCGGGTGGCCCTTGTCGAGCGTCCACTCCGTGTCGGTGGTGCCGACGATCCAGTGGCGGCCCCAGGGGATCACGAACAGCACCGACTTCTCGGTGCGCAGGATGATCCCGGTCCTGGACTGGATCCGGTCGCGCGGCACCACGAGATGGATGCCCTTGGAGGCGCGTACGTGGATCTGGCCCCGCCCGCCGACCAGCTCCTGGATGTCGTCGGTCCAGACCCCGGTGGCGTTGACCACCTGCCGGGCGCGTACTTCCAGCTCGTCGCCGCTCTCCAGGTCGCGCACGCGCACGCCGGTGACCCGCTCGCCCTCCCGCAGGAATCCCACCACCTGCGCCCTGGGCGCGATGTGCGCGCCGTAGGTGGCCGCGGTGCGCAGGATCGTCATGACGTAGCGGGCGTCGTCGACCTGGGCGTCCCAGTATTGGACGGCGCCGGTGAACGCGGTCTTCTTCAGCGCCGGGGCCAGCCGCAGCGCGCGGGCCCTGGACAGGTGCCGGTGCCCGGGCACCCCGCGGTTGACGCCGGTCGCGAAGCCCAGCGTGTCGTAGAGGGCCACGCCCGCGCCGACGTAGGGCCGCTCCCACCCGTAGTGGGTCAGCGGGAACAGGAACGGCACCGGCCTGACCAGGTGCGGCGCGATCCGCTGGAGCAGCAGTGCCCGCTCGCGCAGCGCCTCGCGTACCAGCTCGAAGTTGAGCTGCTCCAGGTAGCGCAGGCCACCGTGGATCAGTTTGGACGAGCGTGAGGACGTGCCCGAGGCGAAGTCCCTGGCCTCGACCAGGCCGACGGCGAGCCCGCGGGTCACGGCGTCGAGCGCGATGCCCGCACCCACCACACCCCCGCCGACCACGACGACGTCGAGCTCCTGCTCGGCCATGCGCTCCAGCGCCTCGGCCCGCTCCGCGGGCCCGAGCCGGGCCGCGCCCCTTCCCGACGTCATAACTCCCCCTGAGACGGCATTGTCACCTGCGTTCCATACCTACCCGCGCAAGCCTCGCCCTGTAACGCCCGCTCTGTCCCCGTCAGGCGCGTACGACCTTGACGCCCGCGTCGGTGAGCTGCCCCGCGAGCGCGTCGGAGAGCTGGGCGTCGGTCACGAGCGTGTCGATCTGGTTGAGCGGGCAGATGCGGGAGAAGGCCCGCTTGCCCACCTTCGATGAGTCGGCCACCACCACGACCTGCGCGGCCCGGCTGATCAGCAGGTGGTTGACGCCGGCCTCGCCCTCGTTGTGGGCCGAGGCGCCCAGCTCGACGTCGAGCGCGTCGACCCCGAGGAAGGCCACGTCCAGCGTCACCTGCTCCAGCACGCCGTTGGCCAGCGGCCCGATCAGCTCGTACGACTGCTGCCTGGCCACCCCGCCCGTCACCACGATCTTGACGTGCTGGCGGACGGTGAGCTCGGCGGCGATGTTGAGCGCGTTCGTCACGATCGTGAAACCGCTCTCCAGCGTGGAGAGCGTGGCCAGGGTGCGCGCGAGCTCGGAGGTCGTGGTGCCGCCGTTGAGGCCGACCACGGCGCCGGGCGTCACCAGCTCGGCCGCCGCGGCCGCGATGCGGTGTTTCTCGTCGGCGTGCCTGGCGGTCTTGTAGCGCAGCGGCAGGTCGTAGCTCACGCTCTGGGCCACCGCGCCGCCGCGCGTGCGCATGAGCATCTGCTGCTGCGCGAGCTGATCGAAATCCCGCCGGATGGTCGCGGTGGACACGTCGAGCGCCTGAGCGGCCTCCTCCACAGACAGCCTGCCCTCCTGGGCGAGCAGCTCGAGGATGGCGTTCCAGCGGTCGTAGCGGGACACGAATGCCTCCCAAGGGATGAGGTCAGACGCAAGCGTGGCACAACCTGGGACGCCAGGGCCACCGGTGTTCAGAGCTGCACTTTGCTGATATAAAAACAGCAGAAACAATCAATTTGGGGAGGCAAGTGGTGACCACCCACACCGAGGCCGAGATCGCGTCGCAGCCGTCGTGCTGGCGGCGCGCCGTCGCCGACGTGCCCGCCGACGCCCTGCCGCGCGAGGGCGAGCGGGTGGCCGTCGTCGGCTGCGGCACGTCGTGGTTCGTCGCGATGGCGTACGCGGTCCTGCGCGAGCAGGCCGGGCACGGGGAGACCGACGCGTTCGCCGCCTCCGAGTTCCCCTCCGGCCGCCGCTACGACCGCGTGCTGGCCCTGTCGCGCTCCGGCACCACGACCGAGGTCCTCGAGCTGCTGGGGAAGACGTCGCTGAAGAGCACGGCCATCACCGCCGACCCCGACACACCGATCATGACGGCCGCCGACGAGGTCATCGTGCTCGACTACGCCGACGAGCGCTCGGTCGTGCAGACCAGGTTCGCCACCACGCAGCTCGCCATGCTCCGCGCCGCCCTGGGCGAGGACCTGACCCAGGCGATCGCCGACGCCGAGCAGGCCGTGGCCGCGCCGCTGCCCGCCGAGCTGGTCGAGGCCGAGCAGTTCAGCTTCCTCGGCGCCGGCTGGTCGGTCGGCCTGGCCCAGGAGGCCGCGCTCAAGATGCGCGAGGCGTCCCGGTCGTGGACGGAGGCGTACCCGGCGATGGAATACCGGCACGGCCCGATCAGCATCGCCGCCCCTGGGCGCGTGACGTGGATGCTCGGCGCCGCGCCCGAGGGGCTGCGCGCGCAGGTCGAGGAGACCGGCGGCACGTTTTTCGAGACCGGGCTCGACCCGATGGCCGAGCTGATCCGCGCCCAGCGCGTGGCCGTCGCCCGGGCCTTCGCCCGCGGACTCGACCCTGACGAGCCCATGCACCTCACGCGATCTGTGATCCTTTCTTCATGAGCCTTACTCTTGCCGACGCCAGGATCGTGACCCCCGAAGGAGTTCACGAGGGGTGGCTGACCATTGAAGACGGCCGCATCACGCATGTCGGCCACGGATCCGCCCCAGGTCCGGGCCTCAGCGTGGGCGGGCGGCACGTCGTGCCCGGCTTCGTGGACATCCACAACCACGGCGGCGCCGGCGGGTCCTTCCCCACAGGTGAGCAGGACAAGGCGCGCGACGCCGTGGCGCTGCACCGCCGCCACGGCACCACGACGACCGTGGCGAGCCTGGTCACCGACTCGATCGAGGGGCTGACCAGGGCGGCGTCGGCGCTGGCCGAGCTGTGCGACGAGGGACTGCTGGCGGGCATCCATTTCGAAGGCCCCTACATCGCCAGGGCCCGCTGTGGCGCGCACGACCCGTCGCTGCTGCGCGAGCCGTCGCCGCAGGAGTTCGCGGGGCTGGTCAAGGCCGGGCGCGGGCACGTTCGCATGGTGACGATCGCGGCCGAGCTGCCGGGGGCGCTCGACACGATCAGGATGGCCGTGGCCGAGGGCGTGATCGCGGCCATCGGGCACAGCGACGCCGACTACGAGCAGACGATCGAGGGCATCGAGGCGGGCGCGACCGTGGCCACGCACCTCTACAACGCGATGCCGCCGCTCGGGCACCGCGCCCCCGGGCCGGTGGCGGCGCTGCTCGACGACGAGCGCGTGACGGTCGAGCTGGTCAACGACGGCGTGCACGTGCATCCGGCCATGCTGCGGCTGGCGTACGAGGTGGCGGGCCCCGGCAGGACCGTGCTGATCACCGACGCGATGTCGGCCGCCGGCCTCGGCGACGGCGACTACCTGCTGGGCTCCATGCGCGTACGGGTCGACGGCGGCGTGGCCCGGCTGGTCGAGGGCGGCTCGATCGCGGGCTCCACGCTCACCATGGACGAGGCGTTCCGGCGCGGCGTCCAGGAGGTGGGCATGTCCCTGCCGGACGCGGTGCAGGTGGCCTCGCTGACCCCGGCGCGGGTGCTGGGCCTGGCCGGCCGGATCGGCTCGATCGCCGTCGGCAAGGCGGCCGACCTGGTGGTGCTCTCCGATTCCCTGGAGGTCGACGGCGTGCTGAAGGACGGCGTCTGGATCACGGAGCCCTGATGATCCTCACGGTGACGCTCAACCTCGCTCTCGATGTGACCTACCAGGTGCCCGGCGTCGACTGGGACGGCGTCAACCGGGTCAGCGCGGTGCACAGGCGCGCGGGTGGGAAGGGCGTCAACGTGGCCAGGGTGCTGGCGGCGCTCGGCCACGACGTGCTGGTCACGGGCCTGGCCGGCGGGCCCACCGGGCAGGCCGTGCAGGACGACCTGCGCGCGGCGGGCCTGCGCCACACGCTGTCGCCCGTCGCCGCCGACTCCCGCACCACGCTCACGGTCGTCGACACGCCCGGGGCCGCCGGGCGGACGGCGCTGTTCAACGAGCCCGGCCCCGAGGTCACGCCCGACGAGCTCCGGAATTTCGTGACCACCTATGAGGCGCTGCTGGCGACGGCGAAGGCGGTGGTCATCTCGGGCAGCCTGCCGCGCGGCGTCCCCGCCGACACCTACGCCACCCTGGCCGCCGTCGCGGCGGCCCAGGGCGTGCCGGCCATCGTCGACGCCGACGGCGAGCCGCTGCGCCATGCCCCCAAGGGCCGCCCCTCGGTCGTCAAGCCCAACGCCGAAGAGCTGGCCAGGGCCGTGCCCGGCGGCACCCCGGCCGAGGGCGCGCAGGAGCTGCGCGCGCAGGGCGCCGAGGCCGTGGTGGTGTCCATGGGCGCCGACGGGCTGCTGGCCGTCACCGGTGAGGGCACGTTCAGGGCGCGGATGCCGTACACCGTGCGGGGCAACCCGACCGGGGCGGGCGACTCGCTGGTGGCCGGGCTGGCGCTCGGGCTGGTCGAGTCGGCGCCGTGGCCCGACCGGCTCAGGCGGGCCGCGGCCCTGGGCGCCGCCGCCGTGGCCACGCCCGTGGCCGGGGAGTTCGACCCAGACGTCTACGCCGACATCCACCCTCAGATCGTCATCACGTAAGGAGCACCCCATGCCCCTCGCCACCATCGGCGACATCGTCCGCCAGTCGCCCGCAGGGGTGGGCGCGTTCAACGTGATCCAGCTCGAGCACGCCACCGCCATCGTGACCGGCGCCGAGGCCGTGAACCTGCCGGTCGTGCTGCAGATCAGCGAAAACTGCGTGCGCTACCACGGCTCGCTCGAGCCCATCGCGCTGGCCGCCCTCTCCGTGGCCAGGCAGGCCGCGGTGCCGGTCGCCGTCCATCTCGACCACGCCACCGACCGGGCGCTCGTCGAGGAGGCGGTGACGCTGGGCCTGGGCTCGGTCATGTACGACGCCTCCGCCCTGCCCGACGAGGACAACGTCGCCGGCACGGCCGAGGTGGCGGCCTGGTGCCACGAGCGCGGCGTGTGGGTGGAGGCCGAGCTGGGCGAGGTCGGGGGCAAGGACGGCGTACACGCGCCGGGAGCCCGTACCAAGCCGCACGAGGCGGTGGACTACGTGGCGCGGACCGGCGTGGACGCCCTGGCCGTGGCCGTGGGCACCTCGCACGCCATGACGACCAAGGACGCGGTGCTGGACCTGGAGCTGATCGCCGAGCTGCGGGCGGCCGTGCCGGTGCCGCTGGTGCTGCACGGCTCGTCGGGGGTGCCCGACGACGTGCTGCGCGAGGCCGTACGGCAGGGCATGAAGAAGATCAACATCGCGACCCACCTGAACAAGGCGTTCACCGGCGCCGTGCGCGACTATCTGGGCCACGACCAGCGTGTCGTTGACCCGCGCAAATACGTCAAGGCGGGCAGGGACGCGGTGACGCGGGAGGTCACGCACCTGCTCGGCGTGCTCACGGGCTGAGCCGCTTGCGCATCAGCACCGCCGCGCGGCCCTCGATGCCCTCGCGGCCGGTCTCGACATAGCCGAGTGACTCGTACAGGGCGATGTTGGCGGCCATCTTGACGTTGGTGTAGAGGCGCAGCGCGGGCAGTCCCAGCCGGCGCGCCTCCTCCTCCGCGTACGCCATCAGCGCCCGCCCGATGCCCTTGCCGTGCAGGCCGGGGCGTACGGCGACGTTCTCCACCAGCAGGACGCCGTCCTCGGGGACGAGCACGATGATCCCTTCGAGTCCGTCGGTGACGTGCACCCGGCCCGCGGCGATCAGCGCGGCGTAGTCGGCCTCCATCGGCAGCGGCCGCATGCCGATGACCTCGATCCACGGCTCGTAGGCGTCGTGGACCAGCCGCTCCACGGCCTCCCTGTCGCCCGCTCCCGCCAATCTCATGCCGTGCCCCCGCCGCCCGCTGCCACCGATGTCACGCGCTCAATGGTGCCAGGAGCCGTTCGGCCTGTCGCTCGAAGGCGCCGGGCCGCGCATCCCGCGCTGCCAGGGACGCGGTGAGGCGGTCTCCAGCACGCGCCGCAGGTCAGGGCACCAACCGCTCGACGGCGCTGGCCACCAGCCTGTGGACCTCCTCTTCCCCGAAGACGTCGGGCAGCGTGAGCCGCTCGACGACCAGCCAGTTCATGGCCAGGTAGAGCAGCACCACGGCGGTGGCGTCGCCGGGCATGCCCGACTCGAGGTGATGGCGGATGTTGGCGTCCACGTCGCCCCGGATGTGCTCGGTCAGCACGGCCCGCAGGTCCGGCCGTCTGGTCGCCTCCAGCCGTAGCTCCAGCAGGGCCAGATAGCCGGACCTGAACGACGAGACCCGCTCCACCACCTCCCGCATGAGCTCGGTCACCCGGTCACGGTCGCGCGGCCCCGTCAGGCTGTCGGCGATCGTGGCGGCGTCGGGCTGCAGCCGCTCGTAGATCCGCCCGCCGGCCTGGGTGAACAGCTCGTCGCGACTGGCGAAGTAGTTGGAGGCGGTGCCGATGGGCACCTCCGCCTGCGCGTCCACGGCCCTGAACGTCAGCCCGCGGGCTCCCTCCCTGGCCAGCACCTCGATCGCGGCATCGACCAGCGCCGCCCGTCTGGCGACATTCTGCCTGACCACCTTGACACCACTCCATTTGTAGTACTACGGTCAAATCACTTCAAACATAGTACTTCAAATGGAGTTGATTGTATGCGAAAGCTCGTTTACTACGTCGCCACCTCGATCGACGGCTACATCGCGGGCCCCGGCGGAGAGGTCGACTTCTACCCGGTGGCCGATGACATGGCGGCCCACCTGAACAACGAACACCCCGAAACCATCCCCACCCCCGTCCGCGAGCGGATCGGCTTCGACGCGCCCAACAAGCGCTTCGACACCGTCGTCATGGGCCGCGGCACCTACGAGCCCGGCCTGGCCGAGGGCTACACCAGTCCGTACGCCCACCTGAGGCAGTACGTGGTCTCCGGCACCATCAAGAGCATCGACGACCCGGCCGTGGAACTGGTCGCCGGCGACCCCCTCGAGCTCGCGCGCCGCCTCAAGCAGGAGGACGGCATGGACATCTACCTGTGCGGCGGCGGCAACCTGGCCGCCCAGCTCCTGCCCGAGATCGACGAGCTGATCATCAAGTGCTACCCGGTGGTGGCGGGCGCGGGCATCCCGGCCTTCCACGGCGTGTTCTCCCCCACCACGTTCACGCTGACCGGCAGCCGCACCTTCAGCAACGGCACCATCGTGCTCACCTACAGCCGTTAGCCATCAGGATGTGATCACCACGGCACGGGCCGGCCGTCGCGGAAGAACCCGCCGGTGGGCCCGCCGTCGGGCAGGTTCGCCGCCCACAGCACGCTCCGGGCCCCGTCGGCCACCGGCCGCCCGCCGGGCCCGCCCATGTCGGTCGCCACCCAGCCGGGGCAGACCGCGTTGACCAGGATGCCCTCCCCGCGCAGCTCGGCGGCCAGCATCTTCGTCAGCGCGTTCAGCACCACGAGATCACCGGCCAGCGCCATTCGCCTGGCCACCTCACGCCCGATGCTCCGGTTGGCCCCGGTGACCACGCAGACGCGCCGCTCCGCCATCACATCCTCCTCCGCAGGAACTCCCGCTCCACCTCGTTGCCCGACCGTGCGATCGCCGCCTCGTACGCCGGCCCGGCCTCGTCCGTCCGCCCCAGCCGCCGCAGCAGATCCGCCCGTACGGCATGGAACAGGTAGTAGCCGCCCACCTCCAGCTCGTCCACCAGCCGCAGCGCCACCGCCGGTCCCTCCACCTCGGCCACGGCCACCGCCCGGTTCAGCGCCACCACCGGGCTCGGGTCGAACGTCAGCAGCAGGTCGTAGAGCTGCACGATCTGCCGCCAGTCTGTCTCCCCGGCGCTCGGGGCGTCGCTGTGCACGGCGTTGATGGCCGCCTGCACCTGGTACGGCCCCGGCTGATCGCGCCGCAGGCACCACTTCACCAGGCTCTGCCCCTCCTCGATCAGCCCGCGGTCCCACCGGCCGCGATCCTGCTCGGCCAGCGGCACGAGCCCGTCCTCCGCCGTACGGGCCGCGCGCCGCGACTCGATGAGCACCATCAGCGCCAGCAACCCCATGACCTCGGCCTCGTCCGGCATGAGCGCGGCCAGCAGCCGCCCGAGCCTGATGGCCTCGGCGCACAGGTCCTCCCGGACGAGCCGGTCGCCGGAGCCGGCCGTGTACCCCTCGTTGAAGATCAGGTAGACCACCGCCAGCACGGCCCGCAGCCGGCCCGGCAGATCGGCCTCCCTCGGCACCCGGTACGGGATCCGCGCGGCCCGGATCTTGTTCTTGGCCCTGACCAGCCGCTGCGCCATGGTCGCCTCGGGCACCAGGAACGCGCGGGCGATCTCCGGGGTCGTGAGCCCGCCCAGCAACCGCAGTGTGAGCGCCACCTGCGCGTGCGTGGCCAGCGCCGGATGGCAGCAGGTGAAGATCAGCCGGAGCCGGTCGTCACGCACGGGCCCCTCCTCCAGCGGTTCGCCGGGGGCGTACAGGAGCGCGGCCTGCGCGTGCTTGTCGCTGCGCGCCGACTCCCTGCGCAGGCGGTCGATGGCCCGGTTGCGGGCGGTGGTGATGATCCAGCCCGCCGGGCTCGGCGGCGGCCCCGACTCCGGCCACTGGCGCACCGCGACGGCGAAGGCCTCCTGCACGGCCTCCTCGGCGAGGTCGATGTCGCCGAAGACGCGTACGAGCACGGCGACCGCCCGGCCGTACTCTTCACGGAACACCTGCTCGACATCCGGCATACCGCCTCACCGTAGTCCCCGCCTGTCACCCCCTACACGAACGCCGGACGTCCACATCGACCTACTCGCCTGCTCTGATCTGCCGCTCCATGGCCTCCACCGCGTTCTTGGCGTGGAGCAGCGAGGCCCCGGTGACCCTGCGGTAGATCTTGATGGCCATGATGGTCTTCCCGTTGCGCAGCTCCTGGTAGAACTGCGGCGGCAGAGCCGACCCCTCGGGAATGGAGTCGATGATCCTGGGGTCGATGCCGAGGTGACGCTGCAGGTAGGCGACCTGCTTCTCAAGCCGGGCGATCCTGTCCTCAAGGGATTCCATGCCAGAAACCCTATGCTTTCGACATGCTTTCGGCCGCCGCGAACGGCGGCCGAAAGAGCGGCTTCAGCGCTGGATCGGCGCGACGACGACCTCGACGCGCTGGAACTCCTTGATGTCGGAGTAGCCGGTCGAGGCCATGGTCCGCTTCAGCGCGCCCATGAGGTTCATCGAACCGTCGGCCACGCTCGACGGCCCGTGCAGGATCTGCTCCAGCGTCCCGACCGTCCCGAACTCGACCCGCCGCCCACGCGGCAGATCGGGGTGGTGCGCCTCGGAGCCCCAGTGGAACCCGTGACCGGGCGCCTCGGCCGCGCGGGCCAGCGGCGAGCCCACCATCACGGCGTCGGCCCCGCAGGCGATCGCCTTGGCGATGTCGCCGGAGGTGCCCATGCCACCGTCGGCGATCACGTGCACGTAGCGCCCGCCGGACTCGTCCATGTAGTCGCGCCGCGCCGCCGCCACGTCGGAGATCGCGGTGGCCATCGGCACCGCCACACCCAGCACGTTGCGCGTGGTGTGCGAGGCGCCGCCGCCGAAGCCCACCAGCACGCCGGCCGCGCCGGTGCGCATCAGGTGCAGGGCCGCGGTGTAGGTGGCGCAGCCGCCCACGATGACCGGCACGTCGAGCTCGTAGATGAACTGCTTGAGGTTGAGCGGCTCGGCCCGGCCCGACACGTGCTCGGCCGAGACGGTCGTGCCGCGGATGACGAAGATGTCCACGCCCGCGTCGATCACGGCCTTGTGGTATTGGACCGTGCGCTGCGGCGACAGCCGGACGGCGGTGGTCACGCCGGAGGCCCGGATCTCCTCGATCCGCCGGCCGATCAGCTCTTCCTTGATCGGCGCCGCGTAGATCTCCTGGAGCCGCTTGGTGGCGGCCTCGGAGTCGAGGACGGCACACTCCTCCAGCAGCGGCAGCGGGTCTTCGTAGCGCGTCCAGATCCCCTCGAGGTCGAGCGGGGCCAGGCCGCCGAGCCGGCCGATCTCGATGGCGGTGGCCGGCGAGACCACGCTGTCCATGGGAGCGACGACCACGGGCAACTCGAACCGGTAGGCGTCGATCTGCCAGGCGATCGAGACCTCCTCCGGGTCACGGGTGCGCCGCGAAGGCACCAGGCCGATCTCGTCCAGCGAGTATGCTCGCCGCCCGGCCTTGCCCCGGCCGATCTCCACCTGCTGAGTCATCAACACTTACCTTCTGTGATAGTTCGGAGCTTCCACGGTCATCTGGATGTCGTGGGGGTGGCTCTCCTTGAGGCCCGCTGCCGTGATCGGCATGAGCTCGCAGTCGGTGTGCATCTGGGGGATCGTGCGGCAGCCGGCGTACCACATGCCCTGGCGCAGACCGCCGATGAGCTGGTGCGCGACGGCCGCGACCGGGCCTCGGTAGGGCACCTGGCCCTCGATGCCCTCGGGGATGTACTTGTCCTCGCCGCCGACGTCCGCCTGGGCGTAGCGGTCCTTGCTGAAGGAGGTGCCGCCGCGCTCGCGGTTGCGTACGGCGCCCAGCGACCCCATGCCCCGGTAGGACTTGAACTGCTTGCCGTTGATGAAGATCAGCTCACCGGGCGACTCCTCGCACCCGGCGAGCAGCGAGCCCAGCATGACCGCGTCCGCGCCGGCGGCGATCGCCTTGACGATGTCGCCGGAGTATTGCAGCCCGCCGTCGCCGATCACCGGCACACCGGCGGGGCCGCACGCCTTCGACGCCTCGTGGATGGCCGTGACCTGCGGCGCACCGACCCCGGCCACCACCCGGGTGGTGCAGATGGAGCCCGGGCCCACACCCACCTTGACCGCGTCGGCGCCCGCGTCGACCAGCATCTGGGCGCCGGCCCTGGTCGCGATGTTGCCGCCGATGACCTCGACCTTGCTGTTGGCCTTGACCTTGGCGATCATGTCGGCCAGCCCCTTGGAGTGACCGTGGGCCACGTCCACCACCAGGACGTCGACCCCGGCCTCGATCAGGGCCTTGGCCCGCACCTCCGCGTCGCCGCCGACGCCCACGGCCGCCCCGACGACGAGCCGACCACCGGCGTCCTTCGTGGACAGCGGATATTGCTCGCTCTTGGTGAAGTCCTTGACCGTGATCAGGCCGCTCAGCCGGCCCTCGCCGTCGACGAGCGGCAGTTTCTCGATCTTGTTCTGCCTGAGCAGGGCGAAGGCGTCGTCACGTGAGACCCCCACCGGCGCGGTGACCAGCGGCATCTTGGTCATGACCTCGCGCACGGGCCGCGAGTGGTCGGTCTCGAAGCGCATGTCGCGGTTCGTCACGATGCCGACCAGCGTGCCGGACATATCGGTCACGGGCACCCCGGAGATCCGGTACGTGGCGCACAACCGCTCCACGTCGGCCAGCGTGTCGTCGGGGCTGCAGGTGACGGGATTGGTGACCATGCCGGCCTCGGACCGCTTGACCAGATCCACCTGCTGGGCCTGCTCCTCGACCGACAGATTGCGGTGCAGGATGCCGATGCCGCCCTGCCGCGCCATGGCGACCGCCATGCGGGCCTCGGTCACGGTGTCCATGGCCGCGGAGATCAGCGGGATGGACAGGGTGATGCCCCGGGACAGGCGCGAGCGGGTGTCGGCCTCCCCTGGTTGCAGGTCTGAATATCCCGGCACCAGCAGCACATCGTCGAAGGTCAAACCCATCTCGGTGAACTTGGACATGCTGCGGCCCCCTCCTGCCGTTGCGCTGATTCAGCTAAGTCTAGGGCCTGTCTCCAAAACACCGTCTGACGGCCTCACTCCGTGAGACGCGCGGCCGGTGCTCGGTGAGACGCCTGGCCGGTGCTTTCGCGAGACGGGGAACCGATACCCCGCGAGACGAAGCCTGGAACCCCAAGCCTGGAATTCCGGGCCGCAGGGCCTGGCCGGCCACCCACTGATGCCGGGAGCACGATGACCCCCACGGTCCGTCGTACTCCCGGCATCGAAAAGTGCCGGGGGATGGGACGGTCGGTGATCCGTCCCATCCCCCGGCCACCGGCATCCGGGCACGGCGGCGCTACACGCCACCGAACCCCCCTCCGCGTCCTGATGGCCGGGCAACCGCGCCCTTTGGTGGATGCCGACGCTAGGTAAAGCCTGCGTTACTCAACGGCACATCGCAATGTGAAAACGTGCAATTGCACGAAGTTGCACGCCGGCCCCAAGAAGTCGGCGCAACGAAGGGACACACGCGTTATGCGGGGTTATCCTCGCGTCACGCCCGTGTCCCCCCGACGGAGCTGCACATAATGCGCAACGAGCCCCGAACCGTGTCCGATCCCTTCGAGACGCTGGGCCTCGACCGTGCCCAAACGGCGCTCTACTCGGCCGTCCTGCGCCTGCACAGCGCCTCCCGCTCCGACCTGGCGCAGGCGATGGACGATCCCGTCGACAAAGTTGGCCGCCAGCTCGACGACCTCGTCAAGCTGGGAGTCATAGACGAACAGTCCGGGCAATACCTGGCCAGGCACCCCGCCGCGGCGCTCGGCCGGCTCATCGCCGAACGCCTCGACCGGCTGGCCGAGGAGAGCCGCATGATCGACTCGGCGCTCGGCTCCATTCGCGGCCTGATCCGCGACTACGACGCCGGCCGCGACTACCGCAGCGGCCCTTTCACGGTGGAGAAGGCGAGCGGGGCGGACGTCCTGTACGAAAGCGTGCTCGGCATAGCCGTGCAATCGCCGCCCATGGAATTACTGACCGCCGTTCCGGATGAACGCACCATGACTGACTTTGCCCGGAAATTTGCGGATCCATGGATTGACGCGCAAAAACGAAACCTTCTCACCGTTCAGGCAATCGTCCCGGTCTCCACCCTCGTCCTGCCCGGCGTCCGCGACCACCTCACCCAGCTTCTCGAAACGGGCGGCAAAGTACGCACCCTCGACCGGGTGCCGAGCTGGTTCATGACCGCGGGCCCCGACGTGGCGGGCCTGCCCGCGTACTGGGGCGGCAACCTGCCCGACCACGCGTACAACTTCTACCTGGTGCGCACCTCCGTCGTCGTGGGCGTGCTCAGGTCGCTCTTCGACGAGCTGTGGGCCAGGGCCATGCCCCTTCCGTGGGGCCGCAGGGGCGACGGCATGATCCAGGTGTTGCGCCTGGCCGCGCAGGGAATGTGCGACGACTCGATCGCCCGCCAGCTCGGCGTGTCCGTACGCACCGTCCGCGCCAGATTCGCCGACGCCATGACCGAGTTGGGCGCTCAATCCCGCTTCCATGCAGGTGTGGAGGCCGCCAGGCGTGGATGGCTGAGGTAATCCCCACCGCTGAGGCCGCTTCGGTCATATGGTGGGAAGGTGCTGGAAGACGTCCCCCGCGATCCGTTCGCGGACGACCCTAACGACCCTTCCTCTGCGATGGGCGCGCTCGACGACGCCGAGCCGCTCACGGCCGCCGAACGCGACGAGGCCATCACCGACCTCGCCGACGTCGAGGTCTTTCGCTCCCTGCTCGAACCGCAGGGCGTGCTGGGGCTCGTGCTCGACTGCCCGGAATGTGGCGAGCAGCACTTCTTCGACTGGGAGCTGCTGCGCGGCAACCTGCGACAGATGATCGAGAAAGGTCAGCCGCAGGTGCACGAGCCGGCCTTCCACCCCGACCCGGCAGACTACGTCAGCTGGGACTACGCCAGAGGCTACGTCGACGGCGTCATCGACACGGAGGAGCGCCGCTGACCGACATCATCGAGCAACGCGGCCAGCAACCGCACGGCCGGGTCGCCTGACCCGGACGTCTCTCCACGACCGAGCGCATCGAGCAGCGCGTCGGTCTCGTCCTCTGGCGTCAAGCGGACTCCAGCTCCGCCATCTGCCGCAACCTGGCCAGCGCTCGATGCTGTGCGACGCGGACCGCACCCGGTGACATACCGAGTACATTACCGGTCTCCTCGGCCGACAGGCCCGACACCACCCGCAACAGCAGCAACTCGCGCTGATTCTCGGGCAGCCTGGCCAGCAACCTCCGTGCGTGCTCCACCTCGATGTAGCGGACGACCGTCTCCTCGGGCCCGGGCCCGTCGTCCGGCCCGTCCGGCAGATCCTGAGTCGGTACGGCCGACCGCACCGAACTGCGTAGCGCGTCGGCCACCTTGTGCGAGGCGATCCCGAACACGAAGGAGGCGAAGGGCCGCCCCATGTCCCGGTATCGCGGCAGCGCGGACAACACCGCGATGCACACCTCCTGGGCTACGTCATCGGCAATGTGATATTGCCCTGAAACCCTGCCCAGCCTGGCACGGCAATACCGCACCACCATCGGACGCAACTCCCCGAGCAGAGATTCGATCGCACTGCGATCTCCCTGCACGGCGAGGCTCGTCAGTTCCCTAAGGTCGGAGTCATCCGTCCGTGCCGGAAGTCTCGACGCGAGCCTTACCCCAATTTTGGCGTCGGCGACGCTTCCCTCGCTCACGATAGGCATGATGCCCGCACTGATCCGGCCTGTCGTCATAGCGAACGGCTACGGATTGGTCACATTGAAGCGACGATAACCAGCAGTAATCAAATGACCACACTAAGCCTTATCTGCTGACATAATGTTTCATCCCATAACCCGGAATGCACGACAATTGTCAGACCCTAGACGCTTATCCCCCACACCCGGTTTACTCCAATATTCCACCTTTTCCCCCACTTCCCCCCATCCCACCCCGAAACCGAGCACCGAAGCCGCCACCTCCTCGGCCCGCGCCACCCTCGCCGATCGCCTCCAGGCACACACACCTCCGACCACTACAACCCCTGGATGTGCATCGACCACGGCACCACGGGTTTCCGGGTCGTGGAGAGCCGAGGGCGGGCAGTGGTCTCCGGCACCACCGCGCGCGGCCTCCGGTCACGAATCCGGGGAGCCGACTGAGCCCGCAGGCCCGTCCTCGCTCGCGTCGAGCAGCTCCAAGTACCCCTGCACGGCCTCCCACAGGTGATGCTCCGGATAGCGGCCGATCCCGCGATGCTCCCGCCGCCACCGCCGGTCCCAGTACGCCCCGTGCACCGCGCGCAGATGCTCCAGCGCCGTCCGCAGCTCCCCGGCGACCTCGGCCGGCTCCTCCCCTGCCTCCATCCCGCGCACCAGGTCGAAGCGCCGCCCGGCGAGCGCGTCGAGCACGGCCTGGTCGGGCCCGTCCAGCGACCAGAACCGCACCGGGTCGTGGATGACGTGGTTCGCCACGGGGTCCTGCCGGGAGCGCCACCAGTAGGCCACGCCGCCCTTGCCGAGCTCCAGGAAGTCCACCAGCCACGCGGTGCCGGGCGGCTGGGAGCCCCAGGACACCTCCTCGGGCGGCAGGTTGAGCACGAAGACGACTTCGATCGCCTCGACCGGATCGGCCCCCGCCGTCAGGTCGCCGAACACGTACGCCGCGCGCAGGAACGGCTGGTCCGCCGGCACCCGCCTGGTCTGGTCACACGCCGCGGCCAGCATCCGCAGCCGCTCCACCGCCCGCCCGTACCGCATCCGACCAGCCTAGGTCAGCTCCCGATGTCTAATCTTGGCGGGAGCTGTCGAATTCGCGCCGGCCGTCCGACGTAAGGGTGGAGGACGAACCGCCACCCGAAAGGAAGCATCCGATGGCCCAGTACGCGATCCTGCTCTTCGCCCCGGCCCCCGCCGACGCCGACGACCTGACCGAGGAGGAGCGCCAGGCGCACGGCCGGCACGGCGAGGACGTCGAGGCGCTCGGCGGCACCATGCTCACGGCGTTCGCGCTGCGGCCCAGCACCACGGCCACCACGATCCGCGGCGACGTCATCACGGACGGCCCCTTCCTCGACGCCAAGGAGGTCATCGCCGGCTTCTACGTGATCGAGGCCCCCGACCTCGACGCCGCACTGGAGATCGGCAGGCGCAACCCCATCACACGGCAGGGCGGCGGCGTCGAAGTGCGCCCGGTCGCCAGTGGCTTCGCCGGGGCGCCCGTCGAGGGATGAGTAGCCCTGTGTCAAGCCACCGCCGGTTGATCTTGTTTGAGGAGGGCCTGGAGGGCTCCGTGTTTGGCCGGGTCGTAGGCGAGGCCGTCCTGCCAGCAGTGCCAGATCACATACAGC